>NZ_JBHWFG010000035.1:0-84622 GCF_042733745.1 Streptomyces sp. NPDC059696 | reverse complement strand
GTCATCCCGGTCTTCTCCCGTAAGCCGATGTTCGGTTACACGGGTCTGATCGGCGCGACCATCGCGATCGCCGGTCTGTCCGTGACGGTGTGGGCGCACCACATGTACGTCACCGGCGGTGTGCTGCTGCCGTTCTTCTCCTTCATGACGTTCCTCATCGCCGTCCCGACGGGCGTGAAGTTCTTCAACTGGATCGGCACGATGTGGAAGGGCTCGCTGTCCTTCGAGACACCGATGCTCTGGGCGGCCGGCTTCCTGATCACCTTCACCTTCGGTGGTCTGACCGGTGTCATCCTGGCCTCGCCGCCGATGGACTTCCACGTCTCCGACTCGTACTTCGTGGTGGCGCACTTCCACTACGTCGTCTTCGGCACCGTGGTGTTCGCGATGTTCTCCGGCTTCCACTTCTGGTGGCCGAAGTGGACCGGCAAGATGCTGGACGAGCGCCTCGGCAAGATCACCTTCTGGACGCTGTTCATCGGCTTCCACGGCACGTTCCTGGTCCAGCACTGGCTGGGTGCCGAGGGCATGCCGCGTCGTTACGCCGACTACCTGGCGGCCGACGGCTTCACCACGCTGAACACGATCTCGACGATCAGCTCCTTCCTGCTCGGCATGTCGATCCTGCCGTTCTTCTACAACGTGTGGAAGACGGCCAAGTACGGCAAGCCGGTCGGCGTCGACGACCCGTGGGGCTACGGCCGCTCCCTGGAGTGGGCGACCTCCTGCCCGCCGCCGCGGCACAACTTCATCACCATGCCGCGGATCCGCAGTGAATCCCCGGCGTTCGACCTGCACCACCCGGAGATCGCCGCTCTCGACCAGCTCGAGAACGTCGGTCACGGCGAGAAGGCCATCGCTGGTGGCAAGGAGGCCGGCAAGTGAAGATCCAGGGCAAGATGTTCATGTGGCTGAGCGTCTTCGTCCTCGCCATGGCTGTGGTCTATGGCGTGTGGTCGAAGGAGCCGGCCGGTACCACGGCCCTCTTCCTGGCCTTCGGTCTGTGCATCATGATCGGCTTCTACCTCGGCTTCACGGCCAAGCGGGTCGACGTCGGTGCGCAGGACGACAAGGAGGCGGACGTCGCGGACGACGCCGGCGAGGTCGGGTTCTTCAGCCCGCACAGCTGGCAGCCGCTCTCGCTCGGCATCGGCGGCGCGCTCGCCTTCCTGTCGGTCGCCATCGGCTGGTGGCTGATGTACTTCTCGCTGCCGATCATCCTGATCGGCATCTGGGGCTGGGTGTTCGAGTACTACCGCGGTGAGAACCGCACCCAGTAACACGCGCCGAGCGCCGAAGGGGCCCGGACACTCCGAGAGGAGCGTCCGGGCCCCTTCCTTCTGCCGTAATGCGTGTCACTCGTACGAGTCATTCGGCGTGCCGCCGTTGACGCCGGTTCCTAGCGTGAGGTCATGAGCCACACAGTGATCTCCCGCCCCCGCACCGTCGTCAGCTGCACGCTGCTGTTGATAGCCCTGAGCGCGGGCGTCACCGCCTGCGGCTCCGACGGCAACCCGCTGGCCGCCCGCCCCTACGACGCGGCGGACCAGATCTCCTTCAACGCCCCCGACGGGGGCCGCAAGAAGGCCGACCCGGACAAGCCCCTGGAAGTCGTCGAGGACTCCGACGGGCGCATCACGGACGTCACGGCCCACGACGCCTCAGGACGCTACGTGGCGGGCGAACTCGCCGCCGACGGCAGCCGCTGGCACAGCACCTCCCCGCTCGCCGCCAACGCCAGCTACACGGTCCGCGTGAGCACCGAGGACGAGGACGGGGCGCCCGGCCGCAAGATCGTCACCTTCGACACCGGCAAGCCGACCACCCAGAAGCGCCTGGACGTGACCTTCGGCCCCAAGGCGGGAACCTACGGCGTCGGCCAGCCGGTCACCGCCGAGCTGAGCCAGCCGGTCAGGGACACGGCCCAGCGGGCCGTCGTGGAGCGCGCCCTCAAGGTCTCCTCCACGCCCGCCACCGACGGCGCCTGGCACTGGGTGGACGACAAGAAGCTGCACTACCGCCCGAAGGACTACTGGCCCGCCCAGGCCACCGTCCAGGTCCGCAGCAATCTGCAGGGCATCAAGATCGGCGACCGGATGTGGGGCGGCAAGGCCAAGCCGCTGACCTTCACCACCGCGGACAAGCTCATAGCCGTCACGGACGCGGCCGCCCACCAGATGACCGTCTACAAGAACGACGAGGTCATCCGGCAGATACCCGTCACCACGGGCAAGCCCGGCTACGACACCCGCAACGGCGTCAAGGTCGTCCTCGCCAAGGAGGGCACCGTCCGCATGACCAGCGCCAGCATCGGCTCCTCGGACTTCTACGACCTGGTCGTGCACCACTCGGTCCGGGTCACCAACAGCGGCGAGTACGTCCACGCCGCCCCCTGGTCGGTCGGCTCCCAGGGCTACGCCAACGTCAGCCACGGCTGCACCGGCATGAGCACCGAGAACGCCGCCTGGTTCTACGACACCGTCCGCGAAGGCGACATCGTCAAGGTCGTCAACTCCGGCGGGGACATGATGGCCCCCTTCGGCAACGGCTACGGCGACTGGAACCTCGACTGGGCGAAGTGGCGCACCGGCAGCGCCCTCCTGGGCGGCACCCCCGACGGCCCGGCAGAGGCCGAAAGGGCGCGTCTGCGCCCTCAGAGCGTCTGACCTGAAGGGGCGCGGGCCGTGTCGATACGCGGCTCCGCCGCGTGGGCGCGAACAGCCCCCACCCGCCCGCAGCCGCCCGGCAACGAGGCGAACCGGCCCCCTAGGCGTTCAAAGCCGCCTTGTCCCGGAGCAGCGAAGCCAGAGCCGCGGCGAACTCCACCGGCTCCACCGGGAGAGTCACCGCGGCCTCGGCGCGACTCCAGGTCGCCAGCCACGCGTCCTGCGGCCGCCCGATCAGCAGCAGCACCGGCGGACACTCGAACACCTCGTCCTTGATCTGCCGGCAGAGGCCCATGCCCCCCATCGGCACGGCCTCACCGTCCAGCACACAGACGTCGACCCCGCCCCGGTCCAGCTCCGTGAGCACCGCGGCAGGGGTCGCGCACTCCACGAACTCCACCAGGGGGACGTCCGGCGCCGGCCTCCGGCCCGTGGCGAGCCGCACCTGCTCTCGGGTGTTGGAGTCGTCGCTGTAGACCAGCACCGTGGCGGTCGGCTGCATTGTTCCTCCGTGACGTCAACGTCGTAAGGACAGGCCCGTTGGGCCGGATGCTACTCCCTTGAACACCACGTCAACACCGGTACGACCGGTGAAGACACTCCGAACGGCACCCCCCGGAGTGAGGGCGGGATAAGCGACCGACATAATGTCGGTCGTGGCGACAGCAACGACAGTAGAAACCGGGCACGCGCACCCGTCGGTCAATCGGCCGAACCTCACCAGCGTCGGAACGATCATCTGGCTGAGTTCCGAGCTGATGTTCTTCGCGGCCCTCTTCGCGATGTACTTCACCCTGCGATCGGTGACGGGTCCCGATCACTGGAAGGAGATGGCTGCCCATCTCAACTTCCCGTTCTCGGCGACGAACACCACCATCCTGGTGCTCTCCTCGCTCACCTGCCAGCTCGGCGTCTTCGCCGCCGAGCGCGGTGACGTGAAGAAGCTCCGGATGTGGTTCATCGTCACGTTCGTGATGGGAGCGATCTTCATCGGCGGTCAGGTCTTCGAGTACACGGAGCTGGTCAAGGACGCGGGCCTGTCCCTGTCCTCCGACCCGTACGGCTCGGTGTTCTACCTGACCACCGGCTTCCACGGTCTGCACGTGACGGGCGGTCTCATCGCCTTCCTGCTGGTCCTGGGCCGGACCTACGCGGCCAGCAGGTTCACCCACGAGCAGGCGACGGCCGCGATCGTCGTGTCCTACTACTGGCACTTCGTCGATGTCGTCTGGATCGGTCTCTTCGCCACGATCTACATGATCAAGTAGCAGGGCCCGCATCCGCGCGTGCTCGACGAAGCGCGCATCCCAGAAGCATCGACGCAGAAGATCCTGACACCGGGGTAATCCGTGAAAAAGCTCTCCGCACGACGACGCCACCCGTTGGCGGCGCTCGTCGTCCTACTCCTCGCGCTGGCATGCACCGGGGGGCTGTACGCCGTGTTCGCACCCGCGGACAAGGCGCAGGCCGACGAAACCGCCCAGTCCCTCACCATCGAGGAGGGCAAGAAGCTCTACTCGGTCGGCTGCGCCAGTTGCCACGGCACCGGCGGTCAGGGCACCTCCGACGGGCCCAGCCTGGTGGGTGTGGGCGCCGCGGCCGTCGACTTCCAGGTGGGCACCGGCCGGATGCCGGCCGCCACCTCCCAGGGCCCGCAGGTCCCGAAGAAGAAGAACATCTACTCGCAGGCCGAGATCGACCAGCTCGCGGCGTACATCGCCTCGCTGGGTGCCGGTCCGTCCATCCCGACGGAGGAGCAGTACGGCCCCGAGGGCGCCGACATCGCCGAGGGCGGTGAGCTGTTCCGCACCAACTGCGCGCAGTGCCACAACTTCACCGGCAAGGGTGGTGCCCTGACGCACGGCAAGTACGCGCCGTCCCTCGAGGGCGTCTCCCCGAAGCACATCTACGAGGCCATGCAGACCGGCCCGCAGAACATGCCGTCCTTCCCCGACACCACGCTGTCGGAGAAGAACAAGAAGGACATCATCGCGTACCTCGACGCGGTCAACAGCAGCAAGACCGAGAGCCCCGGCGGACTCGAACTGGGTGGCCTCGGGCCGGTCAGTGAGGGCCTGTTCGGCTGGATCTTCGGTCTCGGCGGTCTGATCGCCGTCGCCGTGTGGGTCGCCGCCCGGACCGCAAAGGCCAAGAAGTCATGAGTAGCCAAGACATTCCTGAAGAGAACCTGCCTGCCGCGCAGTCCGCAGGCCATGACGAGCACGGGCACGGCGCGGTGAGCGTCGCGGACGACAAGAACCCGTTCGCCGACCCGGGCCTGCCGCCCCACGAGCACCGGATCCAGGACATCGACGAGCGGGCCGCCAAGCGGTCCGAGCGTGCGGTCGCCCTGCTGTTCACGGTGTCGATGCTGGCCACCGTCGCCTTCATCGCCTCCTTCGTGGCGATCCCGGTCGACAAGGCGGTCTTCATCTTCCCGCTGGGCCACATCAGCGCGCTGAACTTCGCGCTGGGCCTGTCGCTCGGCATCGCGCTGTTCTGCATCGGCGCCGGCGCCGTCCACTGGGCCCGCACCCTGATGTCCGACGTGGAGGTCGCCGACGAGCGGCACCCGATCGAGGCGTCGCCCGAGGTCCGCGAGAAGGTCTTCGCCGACTTCAAGCAGGGCGCCAAGGAGTCCGCGCTCGGCCGCCGCAAGCTGATCCGCAACACGATGCTCGGCGCGCTCACGCTGGTGCCGCTGTCCGGCGTCGTGCTGCTGCGTGACCTCGGTCCGCTGCCCGGCACCAAGCTCCGCCACACGCTGTGGTCCAAGGGCAAGCTGCTCGTCAACATGAACACCAACGAGCCGCTGCGTCCGTCCGATGTCGCGGTCGGTTCGCTGACCTTCGCCAAGCCCGAGGGCCTGGAGGAGGAAGACCACGACTTCCAGAACGAGATCGCCAAGGCCGCCCTGATGATCGTCCGGATCCAGCCGGAGGACATCAAGGACAAGCGCGAGCTCGAGTGGTCGCACCAGGGCATCGTCGCGTACTCGAAGATCTGCACCCACGTGGGATGCCCGATCTCCCTGTACGAGCAGCAGACGCACCACGTGCTCTGCCCCTGCCACCAGTCCACCTTCGACCTCTCCGACGGTGCCCGAGTGATCTTCGGTCCCGCCGGTCACGCCCTGCCGCAGCTCCGCATCGGCGTGAACGACGAGGGCTACCTCGAGGCGCTCGGCGACTTCGAAGAGCCCGTCGGCCCTGCTTTCTGGGAGCGCGGATGAGCACTGCACAGACACGCCGCAAGGCGCCCGCGGGTGAGCGGGTCGCCGACTGGGCCGACGGCCGCCTCGGGATCTACTCCCTGGCCAAGGCCAACATGCGCAAGATCTTCCCGGACCACTGGTCCTTCATGCTCGGTGAGATCTGCCTCTACAGCTTCATCATCATCATCCTCACGGGTGTGTACCTGACGCTGTTCTTCCACCCGTCGATGAACGAGGTGGAGTACCACGGCAGTTACGTCCCGCTCCAGGGACAGCTGATGTCGGAGGCGTTCGCCTCCACCCTGGACATCAGCTTCGACGTCCGCGGCGGTCTGCTCATCCGGCAGATCCACCACTGGGCGGCGATCATCTTCCTCGCCGGCATGTTCGTGCACATGATGCGCGTCTTCTTCACCGGCGCGTTCCGCAAGCCGCGCGAGATCAACTGGATGTTCGGCTTCCTGCTGTTCGTCCTGGGCATGTTCACCGGATTCACCGGCTACTCGCTCCCGGACGACCTGCTCTCCGGCACCGGTGTCCGCTTCACGCAGGGCGCGATCCTGTCCGTGCCGATCGTGGGCACGTACATCTCGATGTTCCTGTTCGGCGGGGAGTTCCCGGGTACCGACTTCGTCGCCCGGTTCTACTCGATCCACATCCTGCTGCTGCCGGGCATCATGCTCGGGCTCGTGGTCGGCCACCTGATCCTGGTCTTCTACCACAAGCACACCCAGTTCGCGGGTCCCGGCCGGACCAACAAGAACGTCGTCGGCATGCCGCTGCTGCCGGTCTACATGGCCAAGGCCGGAGGCTTCTTCTTCCTGGTCTTCGGTGCCATCGCGGCTCTGGCCGGCATCGCGACGATCAACCCGATCTGGGTCCTCGGCCCGTACCGGCCCGACCAGGTGTCGACCGGTGCCCAGCCCGACTGGTACATGGGCTTCGCCGAGGGCCTCATCCGCGCGATGCCCGGCTGGGAGATCAACCTCTGGGGTCACACGCTCGTCCTGGGTGTGTTCATCCCGCTGGTGCTCTTCGGTGTCTTCCTCGCGATCATCGCCCTGTACCCGTTCATCGAGTCCTGGGTTACCGGGGACAAGCGCGAGCACCACATCCTGGACCGGCCGCGCAACGCCCCGACCCGCACCGGTGTGGGTGTCGCCTGGGTCACCGGCTACATCATCATGCTGATCGGCGGTGGCAACGACATCGTCGCCACGCACTTCCACCTGTCGATCAACTCGGTGACCTGGTTCGTCCGGATCGGGTTCTTCCTCGGCCCGGTGATCGCCTTCGTCATCACCAAGCGCATCTGCCTCGGCCTGCAGCGCCGGGACAAGGAGAAGGTGCTGCACGGCCGCGAGTCGGGCATCATCAAGCGCCTGCCGCACGGTGAGTTCATCGAGGTGCACGAGCCGCTCAGCCAGGAGCAGATGTACACGCTCACGGCGCACGAGCAGTACAAGCCGGCCGAGATCGGCCCGACGGTCGACGAGAACGGTGTCGAGCGCAAGGTGAAGGGTTCCGAGAAGCTGCGCGCCAAGCTCAGTGACGCCTACTACGGCGAGGGTTCCCAGATCCCGAAGCCCACCGCCGAGGAGTACCGGGAGATCACGAGCGGCCACGGCCACCACTGATCACTGCTTCGCCACGCCACACAAGGGCCCCGTCCGACGCTCGGACGGGGCCCTTCGCGGTGCCCCGGGCTGGATAGGGTGGACCCGTTGAGACTCTCGTCCCGCAGTGCGGGACGCCTGACCCTGGAGCGGCTTATGAGCGCTGTGACCCCCGCTGGAGGCGACACCGCGGCGGGCCGCTCCTGGCCCCTGCTGCTGAACGGCCTGCTGAACGGCAGGCACCTGAGCGCGGACGACACCGCCTGGGCGATGGACCGGATCATGCGCGGCGAGGCGACCGAGGCGCAGATCGCCGGGTTCGTCGTGGCCCTGCGCGCCAAGGGCGAGACCGTCGAGGAGATCAACGGCCTGGTCCGCACGATGTACGCGCACGCCAACGTGATCGAGGTGCCGGGCGCGACGGTGGACATCGTCGGCACCGGCGGCGACGGCGCCAAGACGGTCAACATCTCCACGATGTCCTCGATCGTCGTCGCCGGCACCGGCGCGAAGGTCGTCAAGCACGGCAACCGGGCCGCGTCCTCGGCGTCCGGGGCCTCCGACGTGCTGGAGAAGCTCGGCGTCAACCTGGAACTGCCGCTGCACCGGGTCGCGGAGGTCGCCGAGGAGGCGGGTATCACCTTCTGCTTCGCGGTGAAGTTCCACCCGGCGCTGCGGCACGCGGGCGCCGCCCGGGGCCAGCTGGGCATCCGCACGGTCTTCAACGCCCTCGGCCCGCTCACCAACCCGGCCCGGGTCCGTGCCCAGGCCGTCGGGGTGGCGGACCCCCGCATGGCGCCGATCGTCGCGGGCGTCTTCGCCGAGCGCGGCAACTCGTCCCTGGTCTTCCGGGGTGACGACGGCCTCGACGAACTGACCACCACGGCCACCTCCCGGGTGTGGATCGTCCGGGACGGCACGGTCACCGAGGAGGCCTTCGACCCGCGCGACGTGGGCCTCGAACTGGTCCCCGTGGAGGCGCTGCGCGGCGCCGACGCCTCCTACAACGCCGAGGTCGCCCGGCGGCTCCTGGACGGGGAGACGGGGCCGGTGCGGGACGCGGTGGTGCTGAACTCGGCGGCGGCCCTGGTGGCCCTGGAGCCGACGGAAGCGCCGCTGGCCGAGCAGATCCGCGCCGGGATGGTGAAGGCGGCCGAGTCGATCGACTCGGGCGCGGCGAAGCGCACGCTGGAGCGCTGGGTGGCCGCGAGCAACAAGTAGCCCCCCGTACGGCGTCCCGCGATCCGGACTCGGGTTGCGGGGCGCCGATCTTTTCGCGTACGTTCCTGAACAGGTCATGAGTGACAGTCATGAGGCCCCGGCCGACTGTCCGGCAACCCTCCGTCCGTGGCGGGGTGCCCCGGGTGAAGACCGGGCCGCAGGCAGCGAGGTCTGCGGCAAGCGCGTGACGAGGAGTCTTCCGTGAACCAGCGAATGCGATAGGGCCGCAGAGCCCCGCCTCCGCACCCCCTTTTTCCTTTCACCCCCGCTCGAGCCGTACGCGCTCGCGGGCGGATTCCACCTGTCTTCACGGGAGTTCCGTCATGTCCGTCTCCACCCTTGCCGCCGACCCGTCCGTTTGTGCCCCGCTGCCCGTTCTGGGGCGCGATGTCACCGTGCCGCTGGTGACCGGTGGTGAGGTCACCTACGCCGCGCTCGACTACGCCGCCAGCGCCCCCGCGCTCCAGCGGGTCTGGGACGACGTCGCCGCCTACGCGCCGTACTACGGCAGCGTGCACCGCGGTGCCGGGTACCTGTCGCAGCTGTCGACCGACCTGTTCGAGAACGCCCGCCGGACCGTCGCCGAGTTCCTCGGCTGCCGCGCGGACGACCAGGTCGTGTTCACCCGGTCGACCACCGACTCCCTGAACCTCCTCGCCGCCGCGCTCCCCGCCGACTGCCAGGTCTTCGTCTACGAGACCGAGCACCACGCCTCCCTGCTGCCGTGGCGCAACGCGCGGGTCACCTACCTCGACGCCCCGAACAGCCCCCGTCAGGCCGTCGAGACCCTGGAGCGCGCCCTCGCCGACCGGGACCCCCACGGGCCGGCCCTCGTCTGCGTCACCGGCGCCTCCAACGTCACCGGCGAGCTGTGGCCCGTGCGGGAGCTCGCCGCGGCCGCGCACGCCCACGGCGCCCGGATCGTGCTCGACGCCGCCCAGCTGGCCCCGCACCACCCGGTGTCCGTCGCGGACCTCGACGTCGACTGGGTCGCCTTCTCCGGACACAAGCTGTACGCGCCCTTCGGCTCCGGTGTCCTGGCCGGGCGGGCCGACTGGCTGCGCGCCGCCGAGCCGTACCTCGCGGGCGGCGGCGCCAGCCGCAAGGTCAGCCGGCGCGAGGACGGGGGAGTGGACGTGGAGTGGCACGACAGCGCCGCGCGCCACGAGGCCGGCTCACCCAACGTCATCGGCGCCTACGCGGTCGCCTCGGCCTGCAGGGCGCTGACCGAGGCGGGCTTCGACACCCTCGTCGCCCGGGAGCAGCACCTGGTCCGCACGGTGCGCGAGGGCCTGGCCGACGTCCCCGAGGTGCGGTTCCTGTCCCTCTTCGGGGACGACGCGCCGCGCGTGGGCGTGCTCTCCTTCGTCGTCGAGGGCTGGAACAGCTCCCACTTCGCCGCCGCCCTGTCCGCCGAGTACGGCATCGGCGTACGGGACGGGCTGTTCTGCGCCCACCCGCTGCTGCGCACGCTGCTCGGCAGCGACCCGCAGGCACAGGGCGAGTGCGGGGCGCCCGAGGCCGCGCCCGGGGAGAAGTCGCTCAACGCCATCCGGGTCAGCTTCGGCGCGGGCACCCCCGACGAGCACGTGGAGCGGTTCGTGCGGGCGGTGCGGGAACTGGTGACGGACGGGGCGAAGTGGAACTACCGCACCGAGGACGGCCGCTGCGTGCCGGACACCTCCGCCTGAGCCGGCCGCCTCCGCCCGAGCCGGCCGCCTCCGCCCGAGCAGGTGTTGCGCACGCCGCCGGCCGGCCCGCCGACCACGGCGTGGTGCTGATGCCGGCGCGGACAGCCGTGCGGTCCCCGTCTGATCCGGTCCCCGTCTGATCCGGTCCCCGCCGAGGGCGGGGGCCGCCGGCCGGGTGCGGCCCGTGGGCTGGCGCGGAGGCGTGGGCTAGTTGTCCAGGCCGATCGAGAACGCCGCTTCCAGGTCGTGCTGCGAGTACGTGCGGAACGCCACGTGCGTGTCGGTCCCCTCCACCCCGGGGATCTTGCTGATCCGGCCGGGGATGACCTCCGCCAGGTCCTCGTGCTCGCGCACCCGGACCATCGCGATCAGGTCGTAGGTGCCGGTGACGGAGAAGACCTCGCTGACGCTGTCCAGCGCCGCGATCGACTCGGCGATCTCGGGGATCCGGTCCACGCTGGTCTTGATCAGGACGATCGCGGTGATCACGGCTGGTTCTCTCCCTCGGGAGTCGGAGCAGGGGCGGCCCTCACTCTAGTGGGGCCGGTGGGGCGGCCGTAGCGGACCGACGCGTAGCCGAAGCCCAGACCGAAGCCGATCAGGTGGGCCAGGTAGGCCACCCCCGGCCCGTCCGCGGCCCGCCCCGCCGCCAGCCACTGCAGCGCCGCCCAGAACGGCAGCACGACCCACGCCGGGAAGCGCACCGGCAGGAAGAACAGGAACGGCAGGAGACTGGTCACCCGGGCACGGGGGAACAGGTACAGGAACGCACCGAGGACCGCCGAGATCGCCCCCGAGGCACCGACCAGGGACTGCTCGGAGTCCGCGTTGGCGACGGCGTAGCCCAGCAGGGCCAGATATCCGCAGCCGACGTAGAACAGGGTGAACTGCACCCGGCCCATCCGCTCCTCGGTCATCGCCCCGAAGACGTAGAGGAAGAGCATGTTGCCGAGCAGGTGCACCCAGCTGCCGTGGACGAAGAGGGCCGTCGCGGGGGTGAGGGCCGACCCGGCGGACCCGTCGAACAGTTCTGCGGGAATCACCCCCCAGCGCCGGAAGTAGGCCCGCTGCACGGCGAGCAGCTCGTCGCCCGTGCCGTACGCCGGGTTCAGGCCCGAGGCGGGTCCGGCCAGGAAGACCAGGCAGCACAGGGCGATCAGGGTGTACGTCACCGGTGCCGACGCCCCCCTGACCGATCGGCCGGCCCGGACGAGCGACGCACTCCACTTGCTGATCATGAACACAGAGCATGACGTAACCGGACGCAACCGCACAGACCGCCTCGCCGCCGTGGACGCGCGGGCGGCGAGGAGCCGCCAGGCCGTAGGGTTACGAGCCACACGCACCGGGGATGCCGGTCGCGTCACGGACACTAGAAGGAAAGAGAACAGGTCACGATGACGGTTCCCCTGCCGACCGCCGAGACGCGATGGCGCTGCACCCTCTGCGGCAACCTCACGAGGTTCGACGTGACCCGCTCGTCGAAGGTCGTCGAGTACGTCCACCTCGACCTGGCCGGAGAGCCGAAGGTCGAGGAGCGCGAGGTGGTCAGTGAGACCATCGAGTCGGTGCGCTGCCGCTGGTGTAACGCGGTGGACCAGGTGGAACTCGTGGACAGGCCGGGCGCCGGCTCCTGAACGGGAGCCGGCCCCGCACAGGCATTGGGGTGTGACGGATGGTGGAGACCACAGGCGGGGGGCCGGGCGACGGCGCCGCCGAGGTGCTCGACCGTCCGCTGCCCGACGGCGTGCGCCGCAGAGTGGTGCAGATCGTCTCCGACGGCTTCGGCTCGCTCACGGTCGGCGAGCTGCCCGCGCAGCTCAGGCAGTACGCCCGGTTCGCGCCGAACCGCCGGGCCAAGTTCGCCGGCAACGCGATGGCGGCCGCGCTGGAGACCGATCCGCTGTTCCGCCAGCGCATCGGGGAGAAGCTCAGAGAGGCCCAGCCGGAGCTGACCGGCGCTCTCGACTCAGGCTCCCCGCCCCCGGCCGCGGACCCGCTCGATGTGGCGGCCGCGGCCTACGTACTGCGGCCACCCGGCTGGGTGAAGCTGGTCGCCGCCGCCGGCGAGGAGGCCCAGCGGGCCGACGCCGAACGCGCCGACGAGGAGAGCCGCGCCGAACTGGAGCGGCTGCGCGCCGACCTCGAACGGGCCCGTGACCACACCCGGGCCGAGACCGAGCGGCTGCGCACGGAGCTGGAAGCGGCCAGGAGGGAAACCGAGACGCTGCACCGCAAGCTGCGCGCCGCCCTCAGTGACGTCAAGCGCGGCGAGGCCGCCCTGCGCAAGGCGCACGGCGAGATCGACGCCGTGCGGGCCGAGGGGCACGCCCAGGTGTCCGCCGCCGAGAGCGAGACCCGGCGGCTCAAGTCCCGGCTGAGCGAGACCGAGGCCGCCCTGGAGGCCGCGCGCCGGGCCGCCCGCGAGGGCCGCAGCGTCGAGGACATGCGGGTGCGGCTGCTGCTGGACACCCTCCTGGACGCCACCCAGGGGCTCCGCCGCGAACTGGCCCTGCCGCCGGTGTCGGTGCGGCCCGCCGAGACCGTGGACGCCGTCGAGCCGGGCCGGATGACCCCCAAGGACATCGCCGCCCGCGCCCTGTCCGAGAACGATCCGCAGGTCCTGGACCAGTTGCTGGCCCTGCCCCAGGCCCATCTCGTCGTCGACGGGTACAACGTCACCAAAACGGGTTATCCGCAGATGCCACTGGAGAAGCAGCGTTTGCGGCTCCTCGGGCAGCTCTCCCAACTGGCCGCGCAGAGCGGCGCCGAGGTCACCTGCGTCTTCGACGGCGCCGAGCTCGCGGCGCCGGTCCTGCTGGCCCCGCCGCGCGGCGTGCGCGTGCTGTTCTCGAAGCCGGGCGTCACCGCCGACGAGCTCATCCGTCAACTGGTGCGCGCCGAACCGCCGGGACGCCCGGTCATCGTGGCCTCCACCGACCGCGAGGTCGCCGACGGAGTGGCCCGGGCCGGTGCCCGCCCGGTGGCCTCCGCCATGCTGCTCAAGCGCCTTTCGCGGTCCTAGGGGGCGTACGCCCGCTGTGTAACCTCCGGGTGTGATGCCCCGATTGGGGAGAGCTGTGAGCCACAGTGAGTCAAGTGGGGTTCACCGCCTGTGAGTCCAGGGGAAAAGTTGGCCTACCGTGACGCAATTTTTCATCTGAGGATTTGAACTGATCACAGGAAGGTCACTAGGGTCGGGCCGAACCTCCGCTCGGGTGATCACTCATCGGGAGAGACGGCGGAGGGGCCAGAAGGAGCTTTTCACCCGTGGCGTCCCACCGTCGTCCGAAGCAGCCGAGCCGCGCACGTGTGACCGTGCTGACCACCGCCGCCGCAGCTGCCGTCGCCTTCAGCTCGCAGGCCGCCAACGCGGCCCCCAGTGAGAAGCCGAGCAAGGACGAGGTCAAGGCCAAGGTCGACAAGCTCTACGAGGAGGCCGAGCAGGCCACCGAGAAGTACAACGGGGCCAAGGAGAAGCAGGAGAAGCTCCAGAAGGAGATCTCCACCATCCAGGACAACGTGGCCCGCGGCCAGGAGGAGCTGAACGAGCTCCGCGACGGCCTGGGCCTCGCCGCGGCCTCGCAGTACCGCACCGGCTCCATCGACCCCTCGGTGCAGCTGTTCCTCTCCGCGAACCCCGAGGACTACCTCGACAAGGCCTCCACGCTCGACCAGTTGAGCAGCCAGCAGGTGGAGGCGCTGAAGAAGGTCCAGGAGAAGCAGCGCGAACTCGCCCAGGAGCGTGCCGAGGCCTCCGAGAAGCTCAAGGACCTCGCCTCCACCCGGACCGAACTCGGCAAGAAGAAGCAGGAACTCCAGGGCAAGCTGTCCTCCGCGCAGAAGCTGCTCAACAGCCTCACCGCCGCCGAGAAGGCCGAACTGGCCGCCGAGCAGAGCCGCGCCAGCCGGGCCAGCGAGCGCGACGCCCTCGACGTCGACGTCCCGCCCGGCTCCGGCCGCGCAGCGGCCGCCTTCGCCTTCGCCCAGAGCCAGCTCGGCAAGCCCTACGTCTACGGCGCCACCGGCATGAGCTCCTTCGACTGCTCCGGCCTCACCTCCCGGGCCTACGCCTCCGCCGGCATCCAGATCCCGCGCACCTCCGAGGCCCAGGCGCAGATCGGCACCAAGATCTACTCGACCAGCCAGCTCAAGGTCGGGGACCTGGTCTTCTTCTTCAACGACCTGCACCACGTCGGGCTCTACGCCGGCAACGGGCAGATCATCCACGCCCCGCGCACCGGCACGGTCGTCCGGTACGAGTCGATGGGCACCATCGGCGGCCCGTTCATGTTCGGCGTCCGGGTCTGACGACCGCCTCCCGGAGCCTGCCCGCCCGGGACACCGTGTCCGCCGTTCGGGCGAATCACCACAGCTCCGAGTGAGCCCACGCCCCGCCATTGACCTGCGTCAGCGGCGGGGCGCACCGCTGCACACCCACGGATGGTCGTTGGCGGCCCCCGGCCACGGGGCTACTGTCTGCCGCGTTCCAAGTCCGTCAGCGGAAGGAGAGCGGCTTCCCGTGGGGTCCCATCGCCGCCTTGCACCGTCCGGGTTCGACCGGGGCGCCGGTGCCGCCGTCAGCATCCTGTCCGTCGCGGCCGCCGCCCTGGGCGCGGTTCCGGCCGGCGCCGCACCGCACGACGACACCCGGGCCACGGTGGACCGGCTCTTCGAGCAGGCCGAGAAGGCGACCGAGGCGTACAACGCGGCCGACGAGCGCGCCGACGAGCTGCGTGACGCGGTCGGCACCGCGCAGGACCGTGTCGCCCGCCAGCAGCAGCGCGTCAACACCATGCGGGAGTCGCTCGGTTCGCTGGCCGGAGCCCAGTACCGCTCGGGCGGCATCGACCCCTCGCTCGCCCTGCTGCTCTCCGACGACCCGGCCGACTACCTCGACCACGCGTCCCGGCTCGACCGCCTCACCGCCCGCCAGGCCGGTGAGCTCAGGAGACTCCAGGACGCCATGCGCGAACTCGCCCAGGACCGCGAGGAGACCGCCGGGAAGCTCCGCGAGCTGGAGGAGAGCCGTACGGCCGTCGCCGCCCACAAGAAGACCGTCGAGCGGAAACTCGCCGCGGCCCGCCGCCTGCTCGACTCCCTGCCGGACGCCGAGCGCGACGCCTACGGCCGCGCCTCCCGCTCCGGCCGGCCGGGCATGCCGGACCTCGGCGGCGCCACCGCGGCCTCGGGGCGCGGGTCCGCCGCCGTCGCCGCCGCCCGCAGCGCCCTCGGCAAGCCCTACGTCTGGGGCGCCAACGGGCCCTCCGGCTTCGACTGTTCGGGCCTGATGCAGTGGTCGTACGCGCAAGCCGGGGTCTCCCTGCCGCGCACCTCGCAGGCCCAGCGGTACGCCGGCCGGCAGGTCCCGCTGTCCGAGGCGCGCCCCGGCGACCTGGTCGTCTACCGGGGCGACGCCAGCCACGTCGGGATGTACATGGGCAACGGCCAGGTCATCCACGCGCCCTACCCCGGCGCGCCCGTGCGCTACGACCCGGTCGGGATGATGCCGGTCTCCTCGGTCACCAGGGTCTGACCGGCACGGGCCGGCGCCCGTACGATCGGGAACGTGGCTGGTCGAAGGTCGGGGTCCGCGCTGGTGGCGCTCGTCGTGCTGCTCGTCGCCCTGACGGGGTGCGGCGGGCGGCCCGCTGCCGACAGTGCCAGGGCCGACGTCCAGCGCCTCCTCGACCGGCGGGCCGCCGCGGTCCTCGACCGTGACGGGCGGGCCTTCGAACGGACGGGCAGCGCAGCGGATTTCGCCCGGCTGCGCGCGGTGCCCGTGGCCGCCTGGTCGTACCGGGTGACGGCGCTGCGCCGCACCGGCGACACGGCCACCGCCGACGCCGAACTGCGCTATCGCGTCGCCGGGTACGACCGGGCGCCGGTGACGGCGGGACGCACCCTGCGGTTGCGCCGGGACGCGGACGGGCGGTGGTCCGTGACCGCCGACCGGCCCGCGAAGAAGGCGGCGCAGCAGCTGTGGGACCAGGGGGCGGTGCAACTCGTCCGCGGGCGGCACAGCCTCGTGCTCGGCACCGGGCAGTCCGGGCAGTCGCTGCGGGACTTCGCGGACCTGGCCGACCGGGCGGTGCCGGCCGTGTCGGACGCGTGGGGCACGGACTGGGTCCGCCGGGTCGTCGTGCTCGTACCGAAGTCGGTGGAGGGGATGGCCGGGCTGCTCGGCTCGCCGGCCTCCTCCTACCGTGGGATCGCCGCGGTCACCACCGGTGAGACGGGCCCACGGGACCGGGCGCCGGCGGACCGGATCATCGTCAACCCGGACGCCTTCGCCCTCCTCGGCGGCCTGGGCGAGCAGGTCGTCGTCACGCACGAGACCACCCATGTCGCCACCCGCGCCCGCACCACCGCCGCCACACCCCTGTGGCTGTCCGAGGGGTACGCCGACTGGGTCGGCTACCGGGACGCGGGCCGCACACCCGCCGAGGCCGCGCCCGAACTGACCCGGGCGGTGCGTGAGGACCGGCTCCCCACCGCGCTGCCGGACGACGAGGACTTCGGCTTCACCGGCGACGCGAGCCGCCTGGCCCGCTCCTACGAGAGCGGCTGGACGGCCTGCCGGCTGATCGCCGACCGCTGGGGCGAGGCCCGGCTCGGCGCGTTCTACCGGGCCGTCGGGGCACACCGGGAGCGGGCCGGGGCGGTGGAGGACGCGATGCTGAAGGAGCTGGGGACGACGCCGGGGGCCTTCACACAGGAGTGGCGGGCGTACCTGCGGAACCACCTGGGCTGACCCGGAGACCGAGCCCGGCCTGCCCGGCCTGCCCGGCCTGCCCGGCCTGTTCGGCCTGTTCGGCCTGTTCGGCCTGCTCGGTCTGCCCGGCCTGTTCGGCCTGTTCGGCCTGTTCGGCCTGTTCGGCCTGCCCGGCCTGTTCGGCCTGTTCGGCCTGTTCGGCTTGTTCGGCCTGTTCGGTGCGGCGGCGGTGTCGGGCGGGGCTCCGGCCTCTCACTCCGGCCCTTCCAGCTGCGCGACGGCCTCCCGCAGCCAGGCCCGTTCCGCCTCGCCCGTCGCCCGGGCCACGCGCAGCATGCCCTGGCGGAACAGGTCGTCCGCCTCCTCGGCGCGGACCGGCTCGCCGGAGTCGTAGAAGAAGCTCGTCGGTGTCTCGAGGAAGGCCAGCCGGCGGCGCAGCACCGCGGCCTGCTCGGACCGGTCGGGCAGGTGGCGCAGGAACGCCAGGACCGTGTTGAAGCGGACGTGGTCGGTGATCTCCGTCTGCTTGGGGGCGCGCAGCCGGGCCAGCAGCTCCTCCCTGCCTTTGGCGGTGAGGGCGAGGATCCGGCGCGGCGCCGCGCTCGCACCGGGCTCGGTGTGCTGGTCGAGCAGTCCCGCCGCTGTCATCCGGGTGATCGCCGGGTAAAGGGCGCCGTCGCTCACCGGCCGGACGTGCCCGGTCAGCGCCTTGATGCGCTCCTTCAACTCGTAGCCGTGCAGCGGCTCCTCGGCCAGGAAGCCCAGGATCGACAGCTCCAGCATGGTCCTCCTTGCGGGTGGGCGACACCGCATGCTACCTCTTAACGAGCTACCTCGAATCGAGCTATATCGAAATGAGGTAGCTGCCGCATCGGGACAGCTCGTGCCGCGGCGGCGTGCATCGAGGGTCATCAGGCCGCAGGGGGAACGCCACCGTGAACGTCCATCGCAGACAGCTCGTGCTGCTCGCCCGCCCCGTCTACTTCTCTCTCCTCGCCTCGGTCGCCGCCGGGATCATCAACACCGTGTGGGTCGCCCGGCTCGGAGGCCCGGCCGTGGCCGCCGTGGCCGTCGCGACCACCACGGAGAACGTCCTGCTCGGCGTCGCCCTGGTCTTCGGCTCCGGCACCACCGTGCTCGTCGCCCACGCCCGGGGCGCGCACGACCCCGGAGGCGTGCGGGCCGCCGTCCGGGGCGGATGGGCGCTGTGGGCGCTGGTGACACCCCTGGTGGTGGCGGGCGGTCTGCTCGCCCGCGAACCGCTGGCCCGCCTGGTGCTGGGCGGGACGGACGGCGCCGCCCTCCCGCTCACCGTCGCCTACTTCACGCTCTCCCTGCCGGGCATGGCTGTCTTCTTCGCCCAGCAGCTCGTCGACGGTCTCCTCAAGGGCGCCGGCGACACCCGCACCCCGATGCGGCTCGCGCTCCTGGCCAACGGCCTGATCCTGGTCCTGGACCCGCTCCTCATCCACCTCCACGGCGTCCGGGGCGCCGCGGCCGCCACGGTGCTGTCCCGGTGCGTGGCGCTCGGCGCGGGGCTCCTGGCGCTGCGGCGCGACAGCTTGCTGAGCACGGCGCGCCGGGCCGCGCCCGGGGAGACCCTGGCCCGCTCGCTGCGCCGGACGCTGACGACCGGTCTGCCGATGTCCGCGGACTTCACCGTGCGGCAGGCGGGCACCCTGGTCCTGGTCGCGATCGTGGCGCGGCTCGGTGTGACGGCGGTGGCCGCGTACGCGATCGCCTACAAAGCCCTGTACGTGGCGACCATGGGCTTCTACGCCGTCCGCCAGGCCGCCGCCATCCACACCGCCCACCTGCGCGGAGCGGGACGGGACGCGCGGCGGGCGATCGGTCGGCAGGCCGTGTTCCTTTCCGCGACGTTCGGCCTCGCCTCCGCCGTGCTGCTGGCCGCCTGCGCCCCCTGGATCATGGCCGCCTTCGGGGCCGAGGCCGCGGTCGCTCACGAGGGCGTGCTGTTCCTGCGCTGTGTCGGGCCCTGTCTCGTGCTCATGGCGGGCCTGATCGCGCTCGGCGGGGTCTTCGAGGGCAGCGGCGCCACCTCGGCACTGCTGCGCGTCACCGCCCTCGGAACGGCCGTCCAGCTGGCACTGGCGTACTCCCTGACGGGGCTCGGACTGCCCGGGGTGTGCCTGGCGCTGGCGCTCGCGACGGCGGTGCAGTGCGCCCTGGCGGGGACGCTGTTCCGGCGGGCCCCGGCTCAGGAGGAGACGGGGGTCTCGCCTGCCCGGGCCGGCTGAGGGGGCACCGGGGACGGCGGCGCCACGGACGGTACGGTCGCGCGCCACAGGGCCCGGGCCGCGATCAGGGCGGCGGCCACCAGCAGGCCGTTGCGCAGGAACAGCAGGGTGACACCGAGGCCGTTGCTCGCCACCACGTCGGCGAACCAGAACGGGAACTCCAGCACCGTCACGAAGCACGCGATCAGCACCAGGACGACCGGCAGCCGCATCCGGCTGCCGGGGAAGTACAGGCACACCGCCGCGAGCCCCACCAGCCACACCAGATACTGCGGGCTGATCACCCGGCTGGTGGTGGTGAACATCAGCACCGCCACGAAGGCCGCGTCGGCGAGCGTGTGCTCCTCGAAGCACCGCGCCAGCAGCCGCCACAGCACCAGCCAGCCGAAAGCCGCCCCCGTCAGGAACAGCGCGCCCGTGCTCACCTCGTTCACGTACGGCCCGAGGAACTCGATCGAGCCGTAGTTCAGCCGCACCTCGCCCTGCCAGCCGAAGTGCCGGGCGACATGGAAGACCAGCGCGCCCAGCGACTCCACCTCGGTGCCCCGGTCGCGCTGGAACGTCAGGAAGGCGAACGCGCCGGGCATGGCCAGGGCGAACGCGCCGGTCACGGCGATGCCGGTCACCAGGGCCGACACCCACGCGCTGCGCCGGCGGGCGGCCAGCAGCAGCATCGCCGGCCAGACCTTCAGCAGCGCGCCGAAGGCGGCCAGGGCCCCCATGGTCCTCGGGTGCCGGGCGCCCGCGAGCAGCGCGGCCATGGCCACCGCCGTGACCATCACGTCGTAGCGGGCGTACACCGTCGGCCCGAGCAGCGGCACGCCGATCACCCACACCCACGCACCGCGCAGCGACCGGCCCGGACGGCGTCCCGCGTATGCCATGAGGGCGAGCACGGCCAGGTCGGTGACGCAGACCAGCACGAAGAAGGCCGTCGCGTAGTCGAGGAAGGGCAGCAGGCCGGGGGAGAGGATCGCCAGGGCGGCGGCGGGCGGGTACTGCCAGGTGACGTCGGCCAGGGGGAACGTCCCGGTGCTCAGGACGTGGTACCAGCCCTGGTAGATCACGTGGACGTCGCTCGTGACGTCCGGGCCCGGGAAGACGTACACCTTCAGGACGAACAGCAGCAGCACCGCCCTCGTGAGACACCAGACCACCGGCAGCCATGCCAGGGACCGCCTCGTGCCCGTCGTCTTCACGTGATTCCTGCCCGTTCGCGTGCCGTGTCGAGGGGGCCATGATGGGCCCGTCAGCTGTGAGCGTGCCACACCTGCCGCCGGGGACGGCGGTGAGGGCGGTTGGATAGGGTCGGCGGCGTGCGCAAGACCCTGATCGTGACGAACGACTTTCCGCCCCGTCCCGGGGGAATCCAGGCGTTTCTGCACAACATGGCGCTGCGGCTGGACCCGCAGCAGGTGGTCGTCTACGCCTCGACCTGGAAGCGGAGCAGGGAGGGCGTCGAGGCCACCCGTGCCTTCGACGCCGAGCAGCCCTTCACCGTCGTACGGGACCGGACGACCATGCTGCTGCCGACGCCGGGCGCCACCCGGCGGGCCGTCGGGCTGCTGCGCGAGCACGGCTGCACCTCGGTGTGGTTCGGTGCGGCCGCCCCGCTCGGCCTGATGGCACCGGCCCTGCGCGCGGCGGGCGCCGAGCGGCTGGTGGCCACCACGCACGGTCACGAGGCCGGCTGGGCGCAGCTGCCCGCGGCCCGGCAGCTGCTGCGCCGCATCGGCGAGGCCACGGACACGCTCACCTACCTGGGCGAGTACACCCGCTCGCGCATCGCCCCCGCCCTGACGCCCGAGGCGGCGGCCCGGATGGCGCAGCTGCCGCCCGGCGTCGACGAGAAGACCTTCCACCCCGGCTCGGGCGGCGACGAGGTCCGGGCCCGGCTGGGCCTGACGGACCGCCCGGTGGTGGTGTGCGTCTCCCGGCTGGTGCGGCGCAAGGGGCAGGACACGCTGATCCGGGCGATGCCGCGCATCCTGGCCGCCGAGCCCGACACCGTGCTGCTGATCGTCGGCGGCGGCCCCTACGAGCGGGACCTGCGACGGCTCGCCCACGAGACCGGCGTGGCCTCCGCCGTGCGTTTCACCGGCGCCGTGCCCTGGTCCGAGCTGCCCGCCCACTACGGCGCCGGCGACGTCTTCGCGATGCCCTGCCGCACCCGCCGCGGCGGCCTCGACGTGGAGGGCCTCGGCATCGTCTACCTGGAGGCCTCGGCGACGGGCCTCCCGGTCGTCGCGGGCGACTCCGGCGGCGCTCCGGACGCGGTTCTGGACGGCGAGACGGGCTGGGTGGTGCGCGGCGGCTCCCCGCTGGAGGCGGCCGACCGCATCACCACCCTCCTCGCCGACCCTGAGCTGCGCCGCAGGATGGGCGAGCGGGGCAGGGAGTGGGTCGAGCAGAAGTGGCGCTGGGACCTCCTCGCGGAGCACCTCAAAGACTTGCTGTAGTGCCATCGCCCGTCGTCTTGGGGGCGCGGGGAACCGCGCGACCGACCACGAACAACCCGCACCCGCCCGCAAGGATCAAGCCACACCCCACTAGGCGGAATCCGATAATCCGCCGATGCTGCGCGCATGACAGTAAAACTGACGCATCGTCACCTGACAAGACGTCACATCCTGGGCATGGCGGCCCTGCAGACCGCGGCAGCCCTCGGATTCACCCGCATCGGCCTCGACAGCGCCCGAGCCGCCCAGCCCGACGCGGTCGACACCGCCCCCGCCATCGTCGTCGGCTCCGGCTACGGCGGAGCGGTCGCCGCCCTTCGCCTCGCCCAGGCCGGCATCCGCACTCTCGTCCTGGAGATGGGCCGCCTCTGGAACACCACCGGCCCCGACGGCAAGGTCTTCTGCACCACCAGCGCACCCGACCACCGCTCCATGTGGTTCCGCACCCGCACCGAGGCTCCCCTCGGCACGTTCCTCTGGCTGGACCTCGTCAACCGGGACATCGGCCGCTACCCGGGCGTCCTGGATCGCGTGCACTTCGACCAGATGTCCGTCTACGTCGGCCGGGGCGTCGGCGGCGGCTCCCTGGTCAACGGGAGCATGGCGGTCACCCCGGCCCGGTCGTACTTCGCGGAGCAGTTCCCCACCGTCGACGCCGACGAGATGTACGGCACGTACTTCCCCCGCGCCCGGGCCGCGCTCGGCGTCAACACCGTCGACCCGGCCTGGTTCGAGTCGACGGAGTGGTACCGCTTCACCCGCGTCTCCCGCAAGCACGCCGAGAAGGCCGGCCTGCGGACCACCTTCGTGCCGAGCGTCTACGACTTCGGCCATATGCAGCGCGAGGCGGCCGGCACCGCCCCGAAGTCGGCGCTGGGCGGCGAGGTCATCTACGGCAACAACCACGGCAAGCGCAGTCTCGACAAGACCTACCTCGCCGCCGCGCTCGGCACCGGCAACGTCACCCTCCACACCCTGGAGAAGGTGCGCGCGATCAGCCGTGCCCCGGACGGCACCTGGGTCCTGACCGCCGACCGCATCGACGAGACCGGCAAGGTCGTCGAGACCAAGGAGTACGGCTGCACGTACCTCTTCCTCGGCGGCGGCAGCATCGGCACCACCGAACTGCTGCTGCGCGCCCGGGAGACGGGCGCCCTGCCCGACCTCGACGCCCGGGTCGGTGCCGGCTGGGGCACCAACGGCAACGTGATGCTCGGCCGGGCCAACCACCTGTGGGACACGGTCGGGGCCAACCAGTCGACCATGCCGGTCATGGGCATCGACGACTGGGCGAACACCGCCAACCCGGTGTTCGCCGAGATCGCCCCGCTGCCGATGGGCCTGGAGCACTGGGTGAGCCTCTACCTGGCGATCACCAGGAACCCGGAGCGGGCGTCCTTCTCCTACGACGCGGGCTCGGACCGGCTGCGGCTCGGCTGGACGGCAGCGCACTCCGCGGTCTCCGTCGCCATGGCCAGGAAGCTCTTCGACCGCATCAACGCGGCCAACGCGACGATCTACCGGTACGACCTGTTCGGTTCGAGGAGCAAGGTCTTCGCCGACGACTTCACGTACCACCCGCTGGGCGGCTGCGTGCTGGGCAGGGCGACGGACGACTACGGGCGGGTCCGAGGATATCCCCGGCTGTACGTCACCGACGGCTCGCTCGTGCCGGGGTCGCTCGGGGTGAACCCCTTCGTGACCATCACCGCGCTCGCCGAACGCACGATGGCGCGGGTCCTCGCCGAGGACACCGCGCCCTAGGGCGACCGGGAGGTCACTTCGCGTAGATCGCCTCGATCTCGTGCGCGTAGTCCTTCGCCACCACGTTCCGCTTCAGCTTCAGCGACGGCGTCAGGTGGCCCGACTCCTCCGTGAACTGGGAGGACAGAATGCGGAACTTCCGCACCGATTCCGCCTTCGACACCGCGGCGTTGCCGTCGTCGATCGCCGCCTGGACCGCGGCCAGCAGGTCCGGGTCCTCGCTCAGCGACGCCGCGGTGGCACCCGCCGGCTTGCCGTGGTCGGCGCACCAGCGGCCCAGGAACTCCTCGTCGATGGTGACCAGCGCGCCCACGAACGGCCGCCCGTCGCCCACCACCATGCACTCCGCGACCAGCGCGTGCGCCCGGATGCGGTCCTCGATCACGGCCGGGGCGACGTTCTTGCCGCCCGCGGTGACGATGATCTCCTTCTTGCGCCCGGTGATCCTCAGGTAGCCGTCCTCGTCGAGGGTGCCGATGTCACCGGTGTGGAACCAGCCGTCGGCCAGCGCCTCGGCGGTCGCGCCGGGATTGTTCCAGTACTCCTTGAACAGGTGCTCGCCGTGCAGCAGCACCTCACCGTCGTCGGCGATCCGCACCACCGAGCCGGGCAGCGGCTGGCCGACCGTGCCGATCTTCTGCCGGTCCCAGGGGTTGAACGCGGTCGCCGCGCAGGACTCGGTCAGGCCGTAGCCCTCCAGGACCGTGAAGCCGATGCCGCGGAAGAAGTGTCCGAGGCGCTCGCCCAGCGGGGCGCCGCCGGAGATGGCGTACTCGCCCCGGCCGCCCAGGACCGCGCGGAGCTTGCTGTAGACGAGCTTGTCGAACGTCTTGTACTTGATCTTCAGGCCGAAGGACGGGCCCGAGGGGGTGTCCAGCGCCTTGCTGTACGCGATGGCGGTGTCGGCGGCCTTGTCGAAGATCTTGCCCTTGCCGTCGGCCTGGGCCTTGGCGCGCGCCGAGTTGTAGACCTTCTCGAAGACCCGCGGCACCCCGAGGATCAGCGTCGGACGGAACGCGGCCAGCTCGTCGGTGAGGTCCTTGATGTCCGGGACCGTGCCCAGCTTGATCGGCGCCATCATGGGCGCGATCTGCACCAGCCGGCCGAAGACGTGCGCGAGCGGCAGGAAGAGCAGCACCGAGCACTCGCCGGTGCGGAACAGCGGACGCAGCCGCTCCACGATGTTGCCGCACTCGGCGAAGAAGCTGCGGTGGGTCAGCACGCAGCCCTTGGGGCGGCCGGTGGTGCCGGAGGTGTAGACGATGGTGGCCGGGTCGTCGGCCTTGGCGAAGGAGCCGCGCTCCTCGACCGTCTCGTCGGTGACGTCCTGGCCGAGCCGGCCCAGCTCCTCGATGCCGCCGCCGTCGATCTGCCACACGTGCTTGAGCGCCGGCAGCCGGTCGCGCACCGACTCGATCGCGGCCGCGTGGGCGTCCGACTCCACGACACAGGCCGTCGCGCCCGAGTCGCCGAGGATCCACTGCACCTGCTCCGCCGAACTGGTCTCGTACACCGGCACGGTCACCGCGCCCGCGCTCCAGATCGCGAAGTCCATCAGCGTCCACTCGTACCGGGTGCGGGACATCAGGCCCACCCGGTCGCCCGGCTGGACCCCGGCGGCGATCAGCCCTTTGGCTGCCGCGTGGACCTCGGCGAGGAACGTGGTGGCCGTGACGTCCTGCCAGGTACCGCCGACCTTGCGGGCGATCACGGCGACGTCCGGGTGCTGCGCGGCGTTTCTGCGGACGATGTCGGTCAGATTTCCGTCCGCAGGGACCTCGTACAAAGCCGGAAGGCTGAACTCGCGCAAGACTGCTGCTCCTCATAGGGCGCCGGCGCCACGACGGTGTGTGCTGCGACGGTGCGGTCCAAGGCTCGGGGAAGTGCTCGCGCCTTCACTTGTTGAAATGCGCAGCACGACTGGACTGGCCGGACGTTACCCGCCGGTATGGCTTCTACGACAGGGGGTCCCGTCGAGATGTTCGCTGCGTCACACAGTCGGGTATTCCTTTGCGCACAGTAGTCCACCCGCTAACTAACTGACCAGTAACCGCAGGTAGGGCCGCCACTGTTCACAAGGGCAGCGCGCGACCTACGCTTGATCGTCATGGCACCCACACCAGCCCGGAACCCCCGGACGCGCGTCCACGTGGTGAGCGACGTCCACGGCAACGCCCGTGATCTGGCCAGGGCCGGCGAGGGCGCCGACGCCCTGATCTGCCTGGGCGACCTCGTCCTCTTCCTCGACTACGCCGACCACTCGCGCGGCATCTTCCCCGACCTGTTCGGCGTCGAGAACGCCGACCGCATCGTCGCGCTGCGCACCGCCCGCCGCTTCGAGGAGGCCCGGGTGTTCGGGGCCGGGCTGTGGGCCGGCCTCCAGGGAGACCGCGCCACGGTGATCGAGAAAGCGGTGCGCAAACAGTACGCCGAGCTGTTCGCCGCGTTCCCCACCCCTACGTACGCCACCTACGGCAACGTCGACATGCCGGCCCTGTGGCGCGAGTACGCCGGCCCCGGCACCACCGTCCTCGACGGGGAGCGCGTCGAGATCGGCGGCCGGGTCTTCGGCTTCGTCGGCGGCGGCCTGCGCACCCCGATGCGCACGCCGTACGAGATCAGCGACGAGGAGTACGCGGCGAAGATCGAGGCCGTGGGCGAGGTCGACGTGCTCTGCACGCACATCCCGCCCGAGGTCCCCGAACTGGTCTACGACACCGTCGCCCGCCGCTTCGAACGCGGCAGCCGGGCCCTGCTGGACGCCATCCGCCGCACCCGGCCCCGCTACTCCCTCTTCGGGCACGTCCACCAGCCGCTGGTGAGCAGGATGCGGATCGGGGCCACCGAGTGCGTGAACGTGGGGCACTTCGCGGGGACCGGGCGGCCCTGGGCCCTGGAGTGGTGAGGACGTCCCAGGTCGGGTGAGATCCGCCGGCCCCGTGCGCGGTAGCCTTCACGCTGCACACACGTGCGCACGACGACCTCATACCGGCCCTTATCTGGAGGAGCCACGGCGATGGCGGAACACACCAGCTCGAGCATCACCATCGAGGCGGCCCCGGCCGACGTCATGGCGGTCATCGCCGACTTCGCGCGCTACCCGGACTGGACGGGCGAGGTGAAGGAGGCCGAGGTCCTCAAGACCGACGCCCAGGGCCGCGCCGAGCAGGTCCGCCTCGTCATGGACGCGGGAGCGATCAAGGACGACCAGATCCTCGGATACACCTGGACCGGCGAGAACGAGGTGTCCTGGACGCTGGTGAAGTCCCAGATGCTGCGCTCCCTCGACGGCTCCTACCTCCTCAAGCCGGCCGGCGCGGGCGGCACGGAGGTCACGTACGCCCTGACCGTCGACGTGAAGATCCCCATGCTCGGCATGATCAAGCGCAAGGCCGAGAAGGTCATCATCGACCGGGCGCTGGCGGGGTTGAAGAAGCGGGTCGAGTCCGCCTGATCCCCGGTCGCCGGCCGGGTGCGGGCGCGCGGTGGCTGATCGCGCAGTTCCCCGCGCCCCCAGGCCGGAGAGCCCCGGGTACCGTTCGATCTCATGCGCACCCTCCTGATCACCGGCCCCGGCGGCAGCGGTCGTACCACCCTCGCGGCCGCGACCGCCCTGGCCGCGGCGGCCGAGGGCGATCGCACCCTCGTCCTCGGCACCGACCGCACGGACACCCTCGGTGCCGCCCTCGGCGTGCCGACCGGCCCCGCCCCGGTCGAAGCCGCCCCGCACCTCACCGCCTGGCGTCCCGACCCCGCCGCCGACTTCCGCAGGGACCTCGCCGCTCTCCAGGACCGCGCCTCCTCCGCTCTCGACTTCCTCGGCGCCTCCCGCCTCGACCCCGAGGAGCTCACCCCGCTGCCCGGTGCGGGGGAGCTCGCCCTGCTGCGCGCCCTGCGCGACGCCGCGCTGTCGGAGAGGTACGACACCCTCGTGGTCGACCTCCCCCCGGCCCCCGAGGCCCTCGCCCTGCTCGCCCTGCCCGAGGAACTCCGCCGCTGCCTGCGCCGCCTGCTCCCGCCGGAGCGCCAGGCGGCCCGCGCCCTGCGCCCCGTCCTCGGCCGCCTCGCCGGCGTTCCCATGCCCGCCGAGTGGCTGTACGAGACGGCGGCCCGCTGGGACCTGGAACTCGGCGCCGTCGAGGCGGTCATCGCCGACCGCGGCACCGCCGTACGGCTGGTCGCCGAGCCCGGCCCGGCCGGCGGCGACGCGCTGCGCACCGCCCGCCTCGGTCTCGCCCTGCGCGGGCTGCGCACCGACATGGTGATCGCCAACCGCCTCCTGCCCGAGGCGTCCCCCGACACCTGGCTCGCCGGCCCGGTCGCCCAGCAGCGCAAAGCACTCGAGGAGTGGCGCGAGTCCCACACCGTCCACACCGTCGCCCACCTCGGACGCGACCCGCGCGGCACCGACGACCTCACCACCCTCGCCGTGCCCGGCACCGGGCAGCCGGCCCCCGCCGCCGACTGGCCCGTGACCGACCGGCTCGACGCGGACGGCGTGCTCGTCTGGACGATCCCGCTGCCCGGCGCCCTACGCGAGGAACTCGACCTCGTCCGGCGCGGGGACGAACTCGTCGTCACGGCGGGCGCGTTCCGCCGGGTCGTCCCGCTGCCCTCCGCGCTGCGCCGCTGCACGGTCGACGGGGCCGCCCTGCGCGAGGGCGAACTGCGGATCCGGTTCGCGCCCGACCCGAAGCTGTGGCCGCAGGACCGCTGAGGCGGGCAGCGGCAGGGGGAACACGGCCGGTCCGGGCCGTGAACCCGGTACGCCCGTTCGGGTAACGTCGTAGGGACGAACCGTAGTCAGGAGTCCGTCATGAGCGAAGATCTCCCCCCGTCCGGCGCCGCCCGCGACGAGGCCGCGGACGACGTGCGGGTGACCGACGCCGACGCCTGGGCGACCGCCTGCAACGAGGACCTCCAAGCGGAGAAGGACCGCCGCCGCGCCCAGTACGGCACGCCCCCCGGCTCCGCCGCGGAGGAACTGAGGAAACTCGTGGACACCGTCGCCGAGAAGCTGTCCGGTGCCCGGTCCCCGCTGCTCGGCGCGGTCGCCGGCCCCGCCGCACAGCAGGTCGTGCGACAGGTCGTGCAGCAGGCCAAGGACGCCGTGGAACCGGTCATCGAGCGCAATCCGGACGTCTTCGACCACCTGGCCGCCGCAGGCAACGAACTGCTCGCCGCCTACCGCTCCGCCGTCCAGGCCCAGGAGCGGCGCTGGACCGGCCGCGACGCTCGCGACGATCCCCGTGACCAGGACGAGCGCCGGGACGGCGGCGACGACGCCGGCCCCGGGGAGCGCATCGACCTGGACTGAGTCCCCGGACCCGGCCGGGCGACGGCCCCGGAGCAGCCGCCCCGGGTGCCCACCGTGCGGACGACAGCGAACCCGGCGGCACGCCTCGGGTACCGTTGCCCGTAGCGGGGCTCGACCGAAACTGAGGGATTCATGGGACTCACCATCGGCGTCGACATCGGCGGCACGAAGATCGCGGCCGGCGTGGTCGATGAGGACGGCAACATCCTCTCGACCCACAAGGTGCCGACCCCGGGCACGGCTGAGGGCATCGTGGACGCCATCGCTTCGGCGGTGGACGGCGCACGCGTCGGACACGAGATCGTCGGCGTGGGCATCGGTGCCGCCGGTTACGTGAACCGGCAGCGCTCCGAGGTCTACTTCGCGCCCAACATCCACTGGCGCAACGAGCCGCTCAAGGAGAAGGTCGAGGCCCGTGTGGGCCTCCCCGTGGTCGTGGAGAACGACGCGAACGCCGCGGCGTGGGGCGAGTACAAGTTCGGTGCCGGCAAGGGCCACCGCAACGTCATCTGCATCACCCTCGGCACCGGCCTCGGCGGCGGCATCATCATCGGCAACAAGCTGCGCCGCGGGCACTTCGGCGTCGCCGCCGAGTTCGGCCACATCCGCATGGTGCCGGACGGCCTGCTGTGCGGCTGCGGCTCGCAGGGCTGCTGGGAGCAGTACGCCTCCGGCCGCGCCCTCGTCCGGTACGCCAAGCAGCGCGCCAACGCCACCCCGGAGAACGCCGAGACCCTGCTGGGCCTCGGCGACGGCACGCCCGAGGGCATCGAGGGCAAGCACATCTCCATGGCCGCCCGCCAGGGCGACCGGGTGGCCGTCGACTCCTACCGTGAACTGGCCCGTTGGGTCGGCGCGGGCCTCGCCGACCTCGCCTCCCTCTTCGACCCGTCCGCCTTCATCGTCGGCGGCGGCCTCTCCGACGAGGGCGAACTGGTCCTGGGCCCGATCCGCAAGTCCTACAAGCGCTGGCTGGTGGGCGGCAACTGGCGCCCGGTGGCCGAGGTCCGCGCGGCGGAACTGGGCAACAAGGCGGGCCTGGTGGGCGCGGCGGACCTGGCCCGGGAGCCCGACCCGATCATGTAGACGCCGTCAGGGTGCGCGCCGCGGGGCGCGGGGAACTGCGCGATCGGCCACATGCGACCCGGCACTCGCGCACCCTCCCCGCGCCCCGCCCCTTTGGGCGTAAATTGATCACATGTCGCTGCTCCCCAACGCGCGTACCGAACCCGACGGTTCCGCAGTCATCAGGGTCCTCAGCTACAACATCCGCTCCATGCGCGACGACACCGACGCCCTGGCCCGGGTCATCACGGCGTGCGAGCCCGACCTCGTCCTCGTCCAGGAAGCCCCCCGGTTCTTCCGCTGGCGCAAGAAACTCGCCCGCCTGGCCCTCGCGTCCGGCCTGGTCGTCGTCACCGGCGGCGCGACCACCACGGGCCCGGCGATCCTCAGCTCGCTCCGGGTGGGCGTCGAACGCACGGAGGACGTCCTCCTGCCTCCCACGCCCGGCCTGCACCGCCGCGGCTTCGCCACCGCCGTCGTCCGCATCGCCGGCACCCGCCTCGGTGTCCTCAGCTGCCACCTCTCCCTGCAGAAGGAGGAGCGCCTAGAGCAGTCCGGCATGCTGCTGGACCGGCTCGCCGGCATGGGGGTGGAGCACCTGATCGCCGGCGGCGACCTCAACGAACGCCCCGACGGCCCGGCCTTCCGGCGGCTGGCCGCCGAACTGACCGACTGCCGGGCCGCGGCCCCCTGGGGCGGCGAGCACACCTGGACCCCCGGCGACCCGTACCAGCGCATCGACGCGATCTTCGCGACGAAGGGCATCGAGGTGCTGGGCTGCGGTGTGCCGACCGATCAGCCCGGGGTGTCCGACGCAGACCTGAGGGCGGCCACGGACCACCTCCCGGTCCTGGCCGCCCTCAGGATTCCGGCTTCCTAGACGACCGCGCCCCGGCCGGGGTCGTCGTCCTCCTCGTCGTCCGTGCGCATGCGCGTCACCAGCGTCGCGAATCCGCCGAGGAAACCGCCGATCCCCAGCGTGGCCAGCCACCAGGTCATGTCCCAGCCGAGCAGCACGGCCAGCAGGAGCAGCACCGGCCCGCCGAGCACACCGAGCCAGGCGAACTTGGCGGTGGGGTCGGCGGTGGGCAGCGGGGGCGGCTCCGGGGGCACGAAGTGGCCCTCGTCGTCCTCGTCGAAGTCGTCCTCGGCGGGCTCGGGCGTGGTGTAGTCGCGCGGGCCGACACCGGGGGCGAAGGAGACCGAACCGCCCAGGGGCCTCACCGGCTCGTCCCCGGGATCCGTGGCCTGCTCCGGCTCGGCCGGCTTCACCGCGTCCCCCGACTTCACGGCCGTGTCGCCCCGGTCGCCGTCCAGCACCGCGTCGTTGGGCCCGCTCGCCGGCAGGGCCAGGTCCTCGATGGACTTGAACGGCTTGGCGCCCGGCGGGTCCGGCGGCTCCTCGCCGTACCCGGCGACGATCGCCGCCCAGGCGGCCTCCTCGTCGAAGGGGACGCCCTTCTCGTCCGGCTCCCGGCCCTCGCGGTCGGAGTCGTGCTCAGCCACCTGCGGTCGTCCCTTCCTTGCCGAGCCCGGGCTCCTTGCCGAGGCCGGACGCGATGCGGCGGATGAACGCGAGGCTCTCCTCGTGGATCCGGTCCGCGTCATGGTCCAACGTGGCGACGTGGTAGCTCTGTTCCAGGATGACCTCCTTCACGTCCGTCGACGAGATCCGGCTGAGGATCCGGGCGCTGTCGGCGGGCGGCACGACATGGTCCTGCGGGCTGTGCAGCAGCACCACCGGCTGAGTCACCTGCGGCAGCTCACCGTCGACCATCCGGAAGAACTGCCGCAGCGAGTGCGCCGCGTGCAGCGGCACCCGGTCGTAGCCGAGTTCCCTGCTGTCCGGCTTGGCGATGTCGCTGGCGATGCCCTTCGTCGCCGGGACGAGGTGGCGCACCACCGGCAGGGCGTGCGCGGCCAGGCCGTGCACCTTGTTCGCGGGGTTGACGACCATGACACCGCGGACGGCGTCGCCGTGCTTCGCGGCCAGCCGCAGGGCGAGCGCGCCGCCCATGGACAGACCGGCCACGAAGACCGTCTCGTGGCGCTCGCACAGCAGGCGCAACGCGCGGTCCACCTCCGCGTACCAGTCCTGCCAGCCGGTGATCCGCAGGTCCTCCCAGCGCGTGCCGTGCCCGGGCAGCAGCGGCAGGGAGACGGTCAGGCCGTGGTCGGCGAGGTGCTCCGCCCAGGGGCGCAGCGACTGCGGGGATCCGGTGAAGCCGTGGCAGAGGAGGACGGCGACCTCTCCGCCCTCGTGGTGAAACGGCTCGGCTCCGGCGAGGACCGGCACCTTCGGCCTCCTGGATGGTGAGAAGGGACTGGCACGATCACGCAATGTCACGGAACGTCATGGAAGGGGGTCGCACGGCGTTCGCGGGACCTTCACCGTACGCGACCGCACTGACACCGACCAGGGCCGTCGGCGCCTTTGACGGCGCTCCGGGTTAAGGTCTGTTCGACACATACAGGAGGCACTCGGTTGTTGTACGGCGCGATGAAGGTCGCTGTTGGGGGACCGCTGAAGGTCGCCTTCAGGCCCTGGGTGGAAGGCCTGGAGAACATTCCCGCAGAGGGCCCCGCGATCCTGGCGAGCAACCACCTGTCCTTCTCGGACTCGTTCTTCCTGCCCGCGGTCCTGGACCGCAAGGTCACGTTCATCGCGAAGGCCGAGTACTTCACCACACCCGGTGTGAAGGGACGGCTCACGGCCGCCTTCTTCAAGGGCGTCGGGCAGCTCCCCGTGGACCGCTCCGGCGCCCGCGGCGCGGGTGAGGCCGCCATCAAGAGCGGCATAGAGGTGCTGGAGCGCGGTGAGCTGTTCGGGATCTACCCGGAGGGCACGCGCTCGCCCGACGGACGGCTCTACCGGGGCAAGCCCGGCGGCCTCGCGCGTGTCGCGCTGGCGACCGGTGCGCCCGTCATCCCCGTCGCCATGATCGACACGGAGAAGATCCAGCCGCCCGGGAAGGTCATGCCGAAGCTGATGCGGCCCGGCATCCGGATCGGCGAGCCGCTGGACTTCAGCCGGTACCAGGGCATGGAGCACGACCGGTTCGTGCTGCGCGCGGTGACCGACGAGGTCATGTACGAGATCATGAAGCTCTCCGGCCAGGAGTACGTCGACATGTACGCGACGGCCATGAAGCGTCAGCTCGCGGAAGCGGCCAAGGCGGAGAAGGAAGCCGAGAAGGCGGCGAAGACCGCCCTCGCCCGGGCGGAGAAGGAACAGGCCGGGAAGGAACAGGCCGAGAAGGAAAAGGCCGTCCGGCACGAGGCCGCCGAGCACGAGGCCGGGAGCCGGCAGGCCGAGCAGCAGGGGACCGGGAAGCAGGAGCAGGCGGAACAGCAGACGGAGCGGCGGCGGACCGAGCCCTAGCCGGGACTCGGCCTCGGGGGGGCGGGGGAGATGGCCAAGCGCGAGCGGGTCATGAGAATGTCGGTCGAGCAGCCGCTGTGGCGTGCGCTCAGCGCCTACCGGGTGCTCACGATGCTGTACGCGGTCGGCCTGTTCGCCACCGCCTTCGGGGAGTTCACCCGCCCCTGGATCGCCGTCGCCTACTTCGCCGTGCTGTGCGGCTGGACCCTGGCCACCCTGCCCCGGGTGGCCAACGCGGCCCGCTGCACCCGGCGTTTCCTCGCCGCCGACCTGACCGTCGCCCTCACCGGCATCCTGCTCACCCCGGTCGCCGACGCCCACGAGCGCGTCCAGTCGGGCGGCCCGACCCTGCCGTCGATCTGGACCGCCGGCGCCGTCCTCGCCTTCGCCATCAAGGGCGGCTGGCGCTGGGCGGCCCTCGCCTCCGGGCTCGTGGCCGTCGCCAACCTGGTCGAGCGCGGCAGCCCGGCCCGCGACACCGTGCACAACGTGATCCTGGTCTGCATCGCCTCCGTCGCCATCGGCTACGTCGTCGAGGTGGCCCGCGCCTCCGAGCGCACCCTCGCCCGCGCCCTGGAGATCGAGGCCGCCACCCGGGAGCGGGAGCGCCTCGCCCGGGACATCCACGACAGCGTGCTCCAGGTGCTGGCGATGGTGCAGCGCCGCGGGGCCGTGATCGGGGGAGAGGCGGCCGAGCTGGGCCGGATGGCCGGCGAGCAGGAGATCGCGCTGCGCACCCTGGTCTCCGGTGGGCTGGTGCCGGTGTCGCGGGTCTCGGAGGACGCCGCCGACGGCGCGGTCGTCCGGGCCGTCGACGAGGAGGAGCCGGAGCCGGACGGCCCCGTCGACCTGCGCGCCCTGCTCGCGCCGTACGCCGGGTCCCTGGTCAGCCTCGCCGAGCCCGGCGCGCCCGTGACGCTGCCGCCCCTCGCGGGCCGGGAGGTGGCCGCCGCCGTCGGGGCGGCCCTGGACAACGTCCGCCGGCACGCCGGTCAGGACGCGCGGGCGTGGATCCTGGTCGAGGACGAGCCCGACGAGGTCATCGTCACCGTGCGGGACGACGGCCCCGGCATCCCGGAAGGGCGGCTGGACCAGGCCGAGGGCGAGGGACGGCTGGGCGTCGCCCTGTCGATCCGCGGCCGGCTGCGCGACCTCGGCGGCAGCGCGGAGCTGATCTCGGTGCCGGGCCAGGGCACGGAGGTCGAGCTGAAGGTACCGAAGGACGTGACGAGCACACGGGGAAAGGCGGAGCAGCGATGACGGGGACCACGTCGGACCGGCAGGACCCGATCAAGGTCATGGTCGTCGACGACCACCCCATGTGGCGCGACGCGGTCGCCCGCGACCTCGCCGAGTCGGGTTTCGAGGTGGTCGCCACCGCGGGCGACGGCGAGCAGGCCGTGCGCCGCGCCAAGGCCGCCGTCCCCGACGTCCTCGTGCTCGACCTGAACCTCCCCGCCAAGCCCGGCGTGCAGGTCTGCAAGGAGGTCGTCGCCGCGAACCCCGCGCTGCGGGTGCTGGTGCTGTCCGCGAGCGGCGAGCACGCCGACGTCCTGGAGGCGGTGAAGTCGGGGGCGACCGGCTACCTGCTGAAGTCCGCCTCCACCGGGGAACTGCAGGAGGCGGTCCGCCGCACGGCCGTCGGCGACCCGGTCTTCACCCCGGGCCTCGCCGGACTGGTCCTCGGCGAGTACCGCCGTCTGGCCGCCGAGCCGGGCCCGGCCCCCGACACCGACGAACCCAAGGCGCCCCGGCTCACCGACCGCGAGACCGAGGTGCTCCGTCTGGTCGCCAAGGGCCTGAGCTACAAGCAGATCGCCGAGCGCCTGGTCATCTCCCACCGCACGGTGCAGAACCACGTCCAGAACACCCTCGGCAAGCTCCAGCTGCACAACCGGGTCGAACTCGTCAGGTACGCGATAGAGCGCGGCCTCGACGACGAGTGAGACGCACGTCACACTGACCTTTCGTCAGGTAACTGTGGCGAAGGGACTGTTCCATGCGCGTCGGAGTACTGACCGGAGGCGGCGACTGCCCCGGCCTCAACGCCGTCATCCGGGCCGTCGTCCGCAAGGGCGTGCAGGAGTACGGCTACGACTTCACCGGCTTCCGGGACGGCTGGCGAGGAGTCATGGAGGGCGCCACCGTCCGGCTCGACATCCCCGCCGTGCGCGGCATCCTGCCCCGCGGCGGCACGATCCTCGGCTCCTCGCGGACCAACCCGCTGAAAGCGGAGAACGGCATCCGCCGGATCAAGGAGACCCTGTCCGGGCTGGAGGTGGAGGCGCTCATCGCCATCGGCGGCGAGGACACCCTGGGCGTGGCCGCCCGCCTGTCCGACGAGCACGGCGTGCCCTGTGTCGGCGTGCCCAAGACCATCGACAACGACCTGTCCGCCACCGACTACACCTTCGGCTTCGACACCGCCGTCGGCATCGCCACCGAGGCCATCGACCGGCTGCACACCACCGCCGAGTCCCACATGCGGGTCCTGGTCGTCGAGGTGATGGGCCGGCACGCCGGCTGGATCGCCCTCCACTCGGGCCTGGCCGGCGGCGCCAACGTCATCCTCATCCCCGAGCAGCGCTTCGACGTCGAGCAGGTGTGCGCCTGGGTGACCTCGCGATTCCGGGCGTCGTACGCGCCGATCGTCGTGGTCGCGGAGGGGGCGATGCCGAAGGACGGCGACATGGTCCTCAAGGACCAGTCCCTGGACTCCTTCGGGCACGTCCGCCTGTCCGGGGTGGGGGAGTGGCTCGCCAAGGAGATCGAGAAGCGCACGGGCAACGAGGCCCGTACGACCGTCCTCGGACACGTCCAGCGCGGCGGCACCCCCAGCGCCTTCGACCGCTGGCTCGCGACCCGCTTCGGTCTGCACGCCATCGACTGCGTGCACGACCGCGACTTCGGCCGGATGGTCGCCCTGCGCGGCACCGACATCGTCCGCGTCCCCATCGCCGACGCCACCGCCCGTCTCAAGACGGTCGATCCCGCGCTGTACGAGGAGGTCGGGGTGTTCTTCGGCTGACCGCCGGGCATCCGGTGCCGGCCGGGGCCGTGCCGCCCCGGCCGGCCCGCGCCTACACCGACGGCGCGTTCGTGCCCCGCAGCTGCCCCACCAGATCCCGCACGATCGCCGCCCCGTTCAGCGTGAGCACCGACTCCGGGTGGAACTGGACCCCGGCGAAAAGCGGGCCGCGCAGCGCGTGCACCTCGCCGTTCGCGGCGCGGGAGACCTCGATGCCGTGCGCCGACAGCTCGCCCGCGGCCTCGTCGTCGCAGCGCGCCACGAAGCTGTTGTAGAAGCCGACGGTCTCCCGCCGCCCGAACAGCTCGATCTCCGTCTGCGCCCCCTGGTACGGCACGTCCTTACGCACGATGTCCAGACCGAGCTCGGCCGCGATCAGCTCGTGCCCCAGGCAGACGCCCAGCACACCCTGCCGTTCGGCCCTGATCACCTCGGCGGTGAGGGAGCGCAGGAACCGCATCTTCGGATCCGCCAGGTCGGACGGGTCCCCCGGCCCGGGCCCCAGCACGAGCGGACCCTCGTGCCCGAGCACCGCCTCCCGCAGCCCCGGCTCGTCGTACCGCCGCACGCTCACCGCCAGTCCGCCGGCCCGCAGCAGGTGCGCGAGCATCGCCGTGAAGGTGTCCTCACCGTCCACGACCAGGGCGTGTCCCGCCGGTTCCGCGGAGCGCTCCTGCATCCGCAGCCAGAAGGGCGCGAGCGAGGCCCGGCGTCCGTCCAGCGCCGCCCGCACCCGCGGGTCGTCGGCGAGGCGCGGACGGGTCCGCTCCGCGCGCGGCCGGGTCGGCCCCACGCCCAGCGCCGCGAGCACACCCGCCGCCTTGGCGTGGGTCTCGGCCACCTCGCTCGCCGGATCGGAGCCGCGCACCAGGGTCGCGCCGACCGGCACCCGCAGCCGCCCGTCCGCGCCGATGTCGGCGGTGCGGATCAGAATGGGGGAGTCCAGCGTCTGGAGCCCGCCCGCGTCCCGGCCGATCAGGGCCAGGGCACCGGCGTAGTACCCGCGCCCCCCGCTCTCGTGCCGCTCGATCACCCGGCAGGCGTTCTGCACCGGCGAGCCGGTGACGGTCGCCGCGAACATGGTCTCCCTCAGCACCTCCCGCACATCCAGCGTGGACCTGCCGCGCAGCTCGTACTCGGTGTGCGCGAGGTGCGCCATCTCCTTCAGCCGGGGGCCGACGACCACCCCGCCCCTGTCGCCGACGGTGCACATCATCTTGAGCTCCTCGTCGACGACCATCGACAGCTCCTCGATCTCCTTGCCGTCGGCGAGGAAGTCCAGCAGGTGCTCGGGCGTGGGCCCCTCGGCGGGGTAGCGGTAGGTGCCGCTGATCGGGTTCATGACGACCGTGCCGCCGGACATCCGCACGTGCACCTCGGGGCTGGCCCCGACCAGGGTGCGCTCCCCGGTGTGCACGACGAACGTCCAGTACGCCCCGCGCTCGCCCTCCAGCAGCCGCCGGAACAGCGCCAGCGCGTCCGAGCGGCCGAAGCCGGGAATCTCCCCCTCGTACGTCCGGCGGATCACGAAGTTCGCGCCCGCGCCCTGCCCGATCTCCTCGCGCAGCACGCGTCCGACGATCTGCGCGTACTCCTCGTCGGCGACGTCGAAACCGCCGCCCTCGACGCGCACGTCGTGCGTCGGGAGCTGTTCCAGGGCGTCAACCAGCGGGACGCCGTACGACTCCTCGGGTGTGAGTGCCAGCAGGGGCGTGCCGTCGTCGCGGACGTCGAAGCCGCGCTCGCGGATCTGCCGGAAGGGCACCAGCGCGAGGCTCCGGTCGGGAAGGTCGGCGAGCCGGTCGCAGGGGGCGACCGGGCCGATCAGGACCTCGACCAGATCATGGTCGTGGCCCGGGGTGCGGCGGCGCAGCAGGGCGAACGGACGGGAGTCGTCCGGCAAGCCGAGCAGGTTCATGGTCCGTGCTCCATCTCGGTGAGTCTCGGTGAGAGAGAGGAACGGACCCCGGGAAACGCCGAAGGCCGCCCCTCGGGCGGCCTTCGCGAAGTCTTGAGTACGCGCAGTCAGCGGGCCGCCGGATGAGCGGTCCACCACCAGGTCTGGGTCGAATGCGCGAACATGCGACGCACCCTACCCCATGTCCGAGGGGTGTTCGGGGTGTCTCACTTGCTGGGCATGGCTCAGGACGCCCGACACGACCCCGTAATGTTGAGGTCGTGACCGTGAACGCTAAGACCAGCGCGAGTGCTGGCAACACCTGGCGAGACCTGCCCGCGGCGCAGCAGCCCGAGTACCCCGACCCCGAGGCTCTGCGCGCAGTCGTTGCGGAGCTGGAGTCGTATCCGCCGCTCGTCTTCGCGGGCGAGTGCGATCAGCTGCGCGCCCGGATGGCGTCCGTCGCCAAGGGAGAGGCGTTCCTCCTCCAGGGCGGCGACTGCGCCGAGGCCTTCGACGCGGTGTCCGCCGACCACATCCGCAACAAGCTCAAGACCCTGCTGCAGATGGGCGCCGTGCTGACGTACGCCGCGTCCGTGCCGGTGGTCAAGGTCGGGCGCATCGCCGGCCAGTACTCCAAGCCGCGCTCCAAGCCGACCGAGACCCGCGACGGCGTGACGCTGCCGACCTACCGCGGTGACTCCGTCAACGGCTTCGACTTCACCGAAGAGGCCCGCGTCCCGGACCCCGAGCGGCTGAAGCGGATGTACCACGCCTCCGCCTCCACGCTGAACCTGGTGCGCGCCTTCACCACCGGCGGCTACGCCGACCTGCGCCAGGTGCACGCCTGGAACCAGGACTTCGTGAAGTCGTCCCCGTCGGGGCAGCGCTACGAGCAGCTGGCGCGCGAGATCGACAACGCGCTGAACTTCATGCACGCCTGCGGGACCGACCCGGAGGAGTTCAAGACGGTCGAGTTCTACGCCTCCCACGAGGCGCTGCTGCTCGACTACGAGTCCGCGCTGACCCGGGTCGACTCGCGCACCGGCCAGCTGTACGACGTCTCCGGGCACATGGTGTGGATCGGTGAGCGCACCCGGCAGCTGGACCACGCGCACATCGAGTTCGCCTCGAAGATCCGCAACCCGATCGGCATCAAGCTGGGTCCGACCACGACGGCCGAGGACGCGCTCCAGTACATCGACCGCCTCGACCCGGACCGCGAGCCGGGCCGGCTGACCTTCATCGTCCGCATGGGCGCCGACAAGGTCCGCGACAAGCTCCCGGAGCTGGTCGAGAAGGTCACGGCCTCGGGTGCCACCGTCGCCTGGATCACCGACCCGATGCACGGCAACACCTACGAGGCGGCCTCCGGGCACAAGACCCGCCGCTTCGACGACGTGCTCGACGAGGTCAAGGGCTTCTTCGAGGTCCACAAGGCCCTCGGCACCCACCCGGGCGGCATCCACGTGGAGCTCACCGGCGACGACGTCACGGAGTGCGTGGGCGGCGGCGACGAGATCTTCGTCGACGACCTGCACCAGCGCTACGAGACGGCCTGCGACCCGCGGCTCAACCGCAGCCAGTCGCTCGACCTGGCGTTCCTCGTGGCGGAGATGTACAGGGACCAGTAACAGGTCCGCCTGTTACCGGGGCAAGGACTGGGGCGCGGATCACACGATCCGCGCCCCACTCCACTTTTGTGCTCCGGACCCGACGGGTAAGGTTAGGTTAGCCTCACCGATCAACGGGGACGGCGCCAGAGAACGACCCCGTCGGGAGGTGAACCGCGTGTACGTCTGCAGTTGCTTCGGCATCACCGAGCAGCAGGTCAAGCAGCACGCGGACGGCGGTGCCTGCACGCCCCGCCAGATCGCCTCCGCCTGCAAGGCGGGCACCGACTGCGGCTCCTGTGTGCGCCGCATCCAGGCGATCCTGGGCAGGGGATCCTGCCCGCGCCGCGATCTGGCCGACCGCGGCGAACCGGTCCTCGCGGAACTGGACGACGCCGCCTGACGGCAGGCCTGCCCTAGCTCGGCTGCTCGATCTGCTGCGCGATGTACAGCGCCTCACCGAGCTTGTCGATCAGCTCCAGCTGCGTGTCCAGGTAGTCGATGTGGTGCTCCTCGTCCTCGAGGATGGACTCGAAGAGGTTCGCCGAGGTCACGTCGCCCTTGCTGCGCATCACCTCGATGCCGCGCCTGAGCCGGTCGATCGCCTCGACCTCGACCTGCCGGTCCGCCTGGAACATCTCGGTGACCGTCTGGCCCACCCGTACGTGGAACAGCCGCTGGTAGTTGGGCAGGCCGTCCAGCATCAGGATGCGCTCGGTGATCTTGTCCGCGTGCTTCATCTCGTCGATGGACTCTTCACGCGTGTACTTGGCGAGCTTGGTCCAGCCGTTGTTGTCCTGGATCCGGTAGTGCAGCCAGTACTGGTTGATCGCCGTCAGCTCGCCGGTCAACTGCTCGTTGAGGAATTCGAGGACCTCGGGGTCGCCCTGCATCGCAGAGGCTCCTTCCGCGCGGGGGAACTGGCAGGTTGCGCCGCATGATTCCACTGGCGGAGAAGATCGTCCAGTAAGTGTTCACTTAGTAAGTAAGGGCATGCTTAGTCCATTTTGTCCTGCATCGGAGCGGCCTCGGTCAGGGGCACCACCCGGGGTCTGTCAGGATGGAGTCATGGGTCAGCCGCTGGAACACGAATCGGGAGAAGGGCGCGATCCAGCAGGAGCGACGCAGCCGGAGCTCCCCCCGGGACAGCGGTTGCAGCGCGGCTGGCCGGTCACGCACTACGGGCCCGTGCCCAAGTTCCGGCCCGAGCGCTGGGAGTTCCGCGTCTTCGGAGCCACCGCCGACGGCGGCAAGCACTGCTGGAGCCACGAGGAGTTCACGGCCCTGCCGCACACCACCGTCGTGGCCGATCTGCACTGCGTCACGAAGTTCAGCATGCTGGGCGCCGAGTGGGGCGGCATCCCCGCGCGCACGCTCCTGGACCTCGCCCCGCCCGCGGACGACGTCACCCATGTGATGGTGTGGGCCGAGTACGGATTCAGCTCCAACCTCCGGCTGTCCGACTTCGCCGACGAGCGCGTGCTGTTCGCCACCCACAAGGACGGCGAACTGCTCACCGCCGAGCACGGCTTCCCGCTGCGCCTGATCGTCCCCCACCTCTACGCCTGGAAGGGCCCCAAGTGGGTCCGCGGCGTGGAGTACATGACCGCCGACCGGCGGGGCTTCTGGGAGGAGCGCGGCTACCACAACATCGGCGACCCCTGGCGGGAGCAGCGCTACTCCTACCAGGAGGAGCCCGGGGACGGTCCCGGCCTCTGAGGCGTCAGCCGCCCCCGGTGCCTCGGCCCGGTCTCCGGCGCCTCAGCCCTCGCGCAGCTTCTTCAGCCGCTCCACGTCGGCCGCGTGCCCCTGCTTGCCGCCCGGCGTCTCGATGATCAGCGGCACGCCCTCGGTCGCGGGGTGCGTCATCAGCGCCCGGAACGGATCCTCGCCGATGTGGCCGACGCCGATGTTCTCGTGCCGGTCCTTGTGCGCGCCCACCACGTCCTTGGAGTCGTTGGCGTGGATCAGCTTCAGCCGGCCCTCACCGACGGTGTCCACCAGCAGGTCGAGCGTCTGGTGCATACCGCTCGGGCCGGTCAGGTCGTGCCCGGCGGCGTAGATGTGGCAGGTGTCCAGGCACACGCCGAGCATCGGATGGGCGTCCAGCGCCTCGAAGTACGGGCCGAAGTCCCACGTCCGCGAGCACAGCGAGGCGCCCTGACCGGCCGTCGACTCCAGGAGCAGGAACGGGTCGTCGTCGTGGGTCAGCTCGTCCAGCAGCGGCAGCAGGTGCTCCCGTACCTGCTTCAGGGCCACCGACCGCTCCCGGCCGCCGGTCGCGCTGCCGGTGTGCACGACCACGCCCAGCGCCCCGATCTCCCGCCCGCGCCGCAGGGAGTGCCGCAGCGACTCCACCGACCGCTCCACCGTCGCCTCGGTGTGCGAACCGAAGTTGATCAGGTAGGGGGCGTGCACGTACGCCGGGATCGACCCGTCCGCGCACGCCGTACGGAACGCCTCGTCCTGCTGGGGATTGCCGGTCGGGGTGGCCCAGCCGCGCGGGTTGGCGACGAAGACCTGGACGGCCTCGGCCGCCAGGTCACGGGCGTACGACAGACCGACGGAGTGGAGCCCACCGGCCACGGGGACGTGGCCGCCCACCGGGTTGCGGGAGGGGCCGGACAGCTGAGTGTTCACCCGTTCAGGGTGTCATGCGTCCGGCCCTGCCCCCGCCACGGGCCCGCGCCCGCCGGCCTCACCTGATCGTGATGGTGATCGTGGAGCCCTTGGGCGCGGTCCGGCCGCCCTCGACGGACTGGCTCTTGACCTCGTCGCCGAACAGACCGAACAGGCCGCGGTCCTCGTCGACCTCGAACCCGGCGCCCTCCAGCGCCTGCCTCGCGTCGTCGACGTTGTCACCGACCACGTCCGGGACCTCGATCATCTCGGGGCCCTTCGACAGCGTCAGCGTCACCGTGTCGCCCTCGGCGGCGGTGCCGGACGCGGGGGACTGCCGGACCACCTGGCCCTTGTCGTACTCCGAGGAGGTGACCCGCTCGGTGGCGATCTTCACCTTGAGGCCCGCCTCCGTCAGCTCGGACCGCGCGTCGGCCTCGTCGGAGCCGGTGACGTCGGGGATGTCGACGGGGGCGCCCTTGCTGACGACCAGCGCGACGGCCGTGCCCGCGCGCACCTTCGTACCGTCGGCCGGGCGCGCGGAGACCACCGCACCGCGCGGCACGTCCTCGCTGAACTGCCGGGTGACCATGCCCGGCTCCAGCCCGTCGTCCTTCAGCAGGTCCCGCGCCTCGCCCAGCTCCTGGCCCGCCAGGGCGGGCACGCGCACCGTCTCGGGGCCGTCGGAGACGGTGATGCCCACCGCGTCGTTGCCCCGGATGCGCGCCCCGGCCTTCGGGTCGCTGCTGATGATCCGGCCGCGCTCCACGGTGTCGCTGTAGGCGTGCTCCACCTTGCCGAGTTCGAGGCCGGCGTCCCGCAGCCGGTCCTCGGCCTGGTCCTGAGTCTTCGCCAGCAGCGGCGGGACCTCCGTGAACTGGCCGGAGTTGATGTACCAGACGCCGACGCCCAGGCCGAGCGCGAGCAGCACCGCGACGACGATCGCCGCCGGGCCGCGCCGGGATCCCGGACGGCGCCGGACGGGCGGGGGAGGCGGCGGAGAGGCGAAACGGCTGGTGCGGTCGAGGGACTCCCCGGCCGCGTCGTCCTCGTCGGCCGGCAGCGGGTGCGGCGTGGTCAGGGCGCGCGGGATCACCGTCGTCCGGTCGTCGCCGTTGTCGTGGTCCATCGCGAGCGCCTGCGGCGGCACCGCGTCCAGCTGGTCGTCGTCCAGCCGCTGGCGTCCGTCCCGGACCTGCGCGAGCAGCGCCACGGCGTCGTGCGGGCGCACCGCCGGGGTGCGGGCCGTCGCCGAGGCCACCATCGCGTCCAGCTCGTAGGCCATGCCGGGCACGGCCGCCGACGGCGGGGGCACGTCCTCGTGCAGGTGCTTGTAGAGGATCACGGCGGGGGAGTCCCCGTCGTGCGGCTTGTCGCCGGTCAGCATCTCGTACAGCATCACGCCGCACGCGTACACGTCGACGCGGGGGTCGGCGGTGCCGTCCTCTATCTGCTCCGGGGCCAGGTACGAGACCGTGCCGAGCACGGTGCCGGTGGTGTTCGTCACCGTGTCGACGGCCCGGACCAGGCCGAAGTCGGCGACCTTGACCCGGCCGTCGTCCCCGATCAGCACGTTCTCGGGCTTCATGTCGCGGTGCACGAAACCGGCGCGGTGGGCGGCGCCCAGGGCGGCCAGCACGGGCTCCAGGATGTCCAGGGCGGCCCGCGGCTGCAGGGCCCCGCGCTCGCGCAGCACGTCCCGCAGGGTGCAGCCCGCGACGTACTCCATCGCCAGGTACACGTACGAGCCGTCGGTGCCCTGGTCGAAGACCTGCACCACGTTCGGGTGGGCCAGCCGGGCCACGGACTTCGCCTCGCGGATGAACCGCTCGACGAACGAGGCGTCGACCGCGAGCGAGGGGTGCATCACCTTGAGCGCGAGGACCCGGTCGAGCCGGGTGTCCACGGCCCGGTAGACCGTGGCCATCCCGCCGACCGCGATCCGCGCGTCGATGCGATACCGGCCGTCGAGCACCTGCCCGACCAAGGGGTCCTGAAGGGTCGTGTCCACGCAGGCGAGTGTACGAGCCATGACCGACAGCCCCGTCCCCCCGGCGGAATCCGGGGCGGGACTGCAGCCGACCTGTGACGTGTCCCCCGGGCCGTGTGCCATGACCCCCCTGCCACCGGAACGGGGCGGGGGTGCAGCCGACCCGTGGCGTGCCCCCCGGGCCGTGTGACGCGACCCCCCGGGCTACCGGAAAGCGGGCCGCTCCGGGTCCAGCACGGCCATGCCCTCCGCCGGCGACGACGCCTCGGCGAAGTGCCGCCGGGGGATCCGCCCCGCCCGGTACGCCAGCCGCCCCGCCTCCACCGCGTGCCGCATGGCGTCGGCCATCAGCACGGGCTCCTGCGCCCGTGTCACCGCCGAGGCGAGCATCACACCCGCGCAGCCCAGCTCCATGGCCAGTGCCGCGTCCGAGGCCGTGCCGGCGCCCGCGTCCAGGATCACCGGCACGCGCGCGTGCTCCACGATCAGCTGGAAGTTGTGCGGGTTGCGGATGCCGAGCCCGGAGCCGATCGGGGAGCCGAGCGGCATGATCGCCGCGCAGCCCACGTCCTCCAGCCTCCGCGCCAGCACGGGGTCGTCGTTGGTGTACGGCAGCACCGTGAAGCCGTCGTCGACCAGGGTCTCGGCCGCCTCCAGCGTCTCGATCGGGTCCGGCAGCAGCGTGCGCTCGTCGGCGATGACCTCCAGCTTGACCAGGTCGGTGCCGAGGGCCTCGCGCGCGAGACGGGCCGTGAGGACGGCCTCGCCGGCGGTGAAGCAGCCCGCCGTGTTGGGCAGCACCCGGATGCCCAGCCTGTCCAGGACGGACAGCACCGAGCCGTGCACCGAGGCGTTCACCCGGCGCATCGCGACCGTCGTCAGCTCCGTCCCGGACGCGGCCAGCGACCGCTCCAGCACGTCGAGGCTGGGCGCCCCGCCGGTACCCATGATCAGACGGGACGTGAAGGACGTACCACCGAGGACGAACGGGTCGTCGGCCATGGTCAGCCTCCCTGGACGGCGGTGAGGACTTCCACGCGGTCTCCCTCGGAGAGGGGCGTGGAGGGCCACTGGGTGCGGGGGACGACGGTCTCGTTGAGGGCGGCGGCCACACCCGAGGGCGAGGCGGTGAGCGACCTCACGACCGTGTCGAGAGCCGTGCCGGGCCCGACGTCCCGGGGCTCGCCGTTGACGGAGATGTTCATACGGGCTGCTCCGTGAGTGCGGTGGCGGGGGAGAAGCGCTTCGGCGTGAAGGGGCGGGCCTCCTCGGGGAGTTCGCCCGTCGCCAGGACGTGGGCCAGGGCGTCGCCGGTCACGGGGGTGAGCAGGACGCCGTTGCGGTAGTGCCCGGTGGCCAGCAGCAGGCCCTCCAGACCGGTCGGGCCGAGCAGGGGCGCGTTGTCGGGGGAGCCGGGCCGCAGACCGGCCCGGGTCTCGGTGAGCGGCAGCTCGGTGATGCCCGGGACCAGTTCGTGCGCGTCCCGCAGCAGCGCGTACACGCCGCCCGCGGTCACGGTGGTGTCCCAGCCCAGCTCCTCGCTGGTGGCCCCGACGACCAGCTCGCCGCTCGCCCGCGGCACCAGGTAGACGTGGCTGCCGCGCACGACCGCGCGCACCGTGCGGCTCAGGAACGGCCCGTGCCGCTGCGGCATGGTCAGCCGCAGGACCTGCCCCTTCACCGGCCGCACGGGAGGCAGCACGTCCTCGGGGACGCCCGGGAGCCGGCCGCTCAGGCTGCCCGCGGCGAGCACCACCTGTCCGGCGGCCACCTCGCTCCCGTCGGCCAGGACGGCGCCCGCGGCCCGCTCCCGGACGACGGTGAGCCGCTCCGCCCACGTGCGGTGGAAGACCACGCCCGTCCGCTCGCACGCGGCGACCAGCGCCCCGGCCAGCCGCCGGGGGTCGATCTGGTGATCGCCGTCGACCCGCAGCCCCCCGCGCACCCCCGGCGCGAGCATCGGCTCCAGGCGCCGGCACTCGCGCCCCGACAACCACTGCGACTCCAGCCCCGACTGCTGCTGCAGGGCGTGCAGTTCGCGCAGGTGGGCCCGGTCGTCGGCGTCCAGCGCCACGGCGAGCGTGCCGCAGCGGCGGTAGCCGAGGTCCCGGCCGGTCAGCTCGGTGAGCTCGGCGGCGAAGTCCGGGTAGCGGCGGGCGGAGGCGAGGTTCAGGCCGAGCAGGGTCTGCTCGCCGTAGTGCAGTTCCGTGACGGCGGCCAGCATCCCGGCGGCCACCTGTGCGGCTCCGCCGCCGGGCTCGGGGTCCACGACGGCCGTGGCGAACCCGCGTTGCGCGGCCCGCCAGGCCGTGACCAGGCCGATGATCCCGCCCCCGATGACCAGGACGTCTGACGACGCGGACGTCGATGTGGACGTAGGCGACATGGGCGTCCAGCCCCTCCCTTCGCCGGCATGACCCGGATCAGGTTCGTACGGTCGGAGGCCGCCAGCCTCCCTCTCAGCCCGGTGCGTCCGGGCTCCCGCGAGTGCTTTACGTTGGCCACCCTAGCCCGATGCCCTGTCCAGCAGTAAGGGAGCCTCGTCCCATGGCCCGATCCCTCGACGGTCTCGTCCTCGCCCCGGTCGCCGACCAGGCCCCGGGCCAGGTGGGCACCCGCACCCGGTTCACCTATCACGAGCGGCAGGGCGAGATCTGGGCCGAGTACACCGGCGGTGACGTCGTACGCGGGCACTTGGTGGGTACCCGGGAAGGTGACCGGCTGGATTTCCGGTACGTCCAGCTCAAGCGGGACGGCACCACGTCCTCCGGGCACTGCGTCTCCTCGGTCGTGGAGCTGCCCGACGGTCGGGTGCGGCTGGAGGAGACCTGGGAGTGGGAGTCCCAGCGGGGCAACGGCACGAGCGTTGTGGAGCAGGTCACGGCGCACGAGCACTGACTGACAGAACGTCAGGTGTCTATGGTGATCAGGTGAGCGAGCAGACGCAGGAACCAGGTTCGTCCGCGCCGCGGCGCGTCGTCGTGGCCGGTGCGGGCATGGCCGGGGTGCAGACCGCCGTCGCGCTGCGCGAGCAGGGCTTCACCGGTGACGTGATCCTGATCGGCGCCGAGCCCCACCAGCCCTACGACCGGCCCCCGTTGTCCAAGGCCGTCCTGCTCGGCAAGTCCGAGGGCTCCGCCTTCGACGTCGACTTCGAAGCCCTCGGCATCGAACTGCGGCTCGGCTGCGAGGTGCTGGGCGTGCGCCCCGCCGACCACGAGCTGGACACCGAGGTCGGGCCCGTGCCGTACGACGTCCTGGTCGTCGCGACGGGCGCGGAACCCGTCCGGCTGCCCGGCACCGACGGCGTGCCGGGCGTGCACCTGCTGCGCACCCTGGACGACGCCGAGCGGCTGCGGCCCGTGCTGGCCCGCCGGCACGACATCGTGGTCGTCGGCGCGGGCTGGATCGGCGCGGAGTTCGCCACGGCCGCGCGCGAGGCGGGCTGCGCGGTGACCGTGGTGGAGGCCGCGGAACGCCCCCTCGCCGGGGCGCTGCCCGCCGAGGTCGCCGCCCCGATGGCCGGCTGGTACACCGACGCGGGGGCGGACCTGCGCACGCACGCGCGCGTGGAGCGCGTCGAGCCCGGTGCGGTCGTCCTCGACGACGGCTCGCGGCTGCCCGCGGACGCGGTCGTCGTCGGCATCGGCGCCCGCCCCGCCACGGCCTGGCTGGCCGGCTCCGGTATCGCGCTGGGCACCCACGGCGAGATCGTCGCCGACGAGCACCTGCGCACGACCCTGCCGGACGTGTACGCGGTCGGCGACTGCGCGTCCTTCCCCTCCGGGCGCTACGGCGAGCGCCTGCTGATCCACCACTGGGACAACGCGCTCCAGGGGCCGCGCACGGTCGCCGTGAACATCGTCGGAGGGGCCACCGGCGAGCCCTCGGCGGTGTACGACCCGGTGCCCTACTTCTGGTCCGAGCAGTTCGGGCGGTTCGTCCAGTACGCCGGGCACCACCCGGCCGCGGACACGACCCTGTGGCGGGGCGACCCCTCCGGCCCGGCCTGGACGGTGTGCTGGCTGCGGGGTGAACGCCTGGTCGCGCTGCTGGCGGTGGGCCGGCCCCGGGACCTGGCGCAGGGCCGCCGCCTGATCGAATCGGGCACGGCGATGAACCCGGTGCTGCTGGCGGATCCGGCCCGGCCCATGAAGGCGGCCACGGCCTAGCGGGCCCCGCCCGGGTGGACCGCCCGGCTTCCGACTGTCAGTGGCGAATGGCAGGCTGGTTCCCGTGACCGAGATTGACGCAAAGATCGATGCTCTCGTCCCCGCCTGGCTCACCCTCCCCGACATCGCCGAACAGTTCGGCGTCGAGGTGACGCGTGTGCGGCAGCTGGTCAAGGACGGCCAGCTCATCGCCGTACGCCGAGGTGAGAACCGCGCGCTGCACGTCCCCGCCGCCTTCATCGACGGGGACAAGGTCGTCAAGGGCCTGTCCGGGACCCTGACACTGCTGCGGGACGACGGCTTCACGGACGAAGAGATGCTGGAGTGGCTCTTCACCCCGGACGACAGCCTGCCCGGCACCCCCGCGCAGGCGCTCAGCGAGAACCGCGGCACGGAGGTGAAGCGCCGCGCCCAGGCGCTCGCGGTCTGACCCGGCCGCGACCGGACAACCGTCCGGTGCCGTGCGAGCGGGACCGGACCTGAACAACCGCCCGACGTGGGGCCGTGGCCCGGGGGTCACGGCCCGGGGGTGCCTCGTGCCCGGGCGACCTGCGCACCTCCCGGCCTCCCGCGGCGCCGCTCACCGCGGGGCCGCGACGCCCGGTGGGGCCCGTCCGTCCGTGCCGGGGGCAGGCGTAGGGTGCCCGAGGCGTGCGCGGCGGGCCGGGGCGATCCCGCGCCGCACGGCGCCCACGCGGACACCCGTACGCCACGACATCCAGGGGGACACGCATGACCGGCACCGCCGCCACCGCACGGGCCCAGCTCGCCGACGCCCGGGTCTACCTCTGCACCGACGCGCGCAAGCGGCAGGGCGACCTGCCGCAGTTCCTCGACGCCGTGCTGGCCGGCGGCGTCGACATCGTGCAGCTGCGGGACAAGGGCATGGAGGCCGGTGAGGAGCTGGAGCACCTGGCCGTCCTCGCCGAGGCCTGCGCCCGGCACGGCAAGCTGCTCGCGGTCAACGACCGGGCGGACGTCGCCCACGCCGCCGGCGCCGACGTCCTGCACCTCGGCCAGGGCGACCTCCCGGTCCCCGCGGCCCGCGCGATCCTCGGCGACGACGTCCTGATCGGCCGCTCCACCCACGCCGAGTCCGAGGCCGCCGCGGCAGCCCTCCAGCAGGGCGTGGACTACTTCTGCACCGGCCCGTGCTGGCCGACGCCGACCAAGCCCGGCCGTCACGCACCCGGCCTGGACCTCGTCCGGTACACGGCCGCCCTCGGCACCGACCGCCCCTGGTTCGCCATCGGCGGCATCGACCTGTCCCGCCTCGATCAGGTCCTGGAGGCCGGGGCCCGGCGCGTCGTCGTCGTACGGGCGATCACCGAGGCCGACGACCCGGGGGCCGCGGCGTCCGAGTTCGCCAAGCGGCTGCGGGAGGCGTAGGAGCGGCTTCGGGAGGCGTGGTGACGACGGTCTGTCCAAGGGATGGACAGCAAGCGGACAATCCGGGCAAATGTCGGCCTGCGGTTGGGGGACCGACAGCCCCTGGCTAACCTGCCGGTATGGCCCTCGGCACCGCATCCATCAGGTCGGACCACGCGCGCACCGTCCGCGACATGCTCGCAGCCGGCAAGACGACGTACTCGTTCGAGTTCTACGCCCCCAAGACCCCGAAGGGCGAGCGGAACCTGTGGAACGCGCTGCGCCGGGTCGAGGCGGTGGCGCCCGACTTCGTCTCCGTGACCTACGGCGCGGGCGGTTCCACCCGCGCGGGCACGGTCAAGGCGACCGAGGCGATCGCCTCCGACACCACCCTCACCCCGATCGCCCACCTCACCGCGGTCGACCACTCGGTGGCCGATCTGCGCAACATCATCGGCCAGTACGCCGACGCCGGGATCCGCAACATGCTCGCCCTGCGCGGTGACCCGCCCGGCGACCCGATGGGTGAGTGGGTGCCGCATCCGCGGGGCCTCGCCTACGCCGCCGAGCTCGTGGAACTGATCAAGGCCTCCGGCGACTTCTGTGTGGGCGTCGCCGCCTTCCCGGCGATGCACCCGCGCTCCCGCGACTGGGAGACCGACGTCCGCCACTTCGTCGACAAGTGCCGTGCGGGCGCGGACTACGCCATCACGCAGATGTTCTTCCAGCCCGAGGACTACCTCCGGCTGCGCGACCGGGTCTCGGCCGCCGGCTGCGACACCCCGATCATTCCCGAGGTCATGCCGATCGCCAGCGTGAAGACCCTGGAGCGGATCGGCTCCCTCACCAACGCCGCGTTCCCCGCTGCCCTGAAAGAGCGGATCCTCACAGCAAAAGACGATCCGGCCGCTGTACGCTCCATTGGGATCGAATTCGCCACGGAGTTCTGTGCGCGGCTGCTCGACGAGGGCGTGCCCGGCTTGCACTTCATCACGCTGAACAACTCCACCGCGACACTGGAGATCTACGAGAACCTGGGCCTGCACCACTCACCGCAGGCCTAGACCGTTCGCACCGGTATACGACACACTGCGTAGCGGCCACTGGGAGAGGGGCGTACATGGGCTGGGCGGTCCTCTACATCGCGTTCGGCATCGTCGCGCTGTGGCTGCTGGGCGAGGTGCTGCTGCAGTACAAGGCGCGGCTGCGCTGGCGCCTGCTGGCCTTCGCCGGGTTCCTCGGTGTCGTCGTCGGTGTGCTGATCCCGTCGGTGGTCGTGATCGGAGTGGGAGCGGCCGCCTTCGCGGTCGGGCAGACCTACGTCACCCTGTCGTTCCGCAGCGGCTTCGCGGCCGGCTGGGCGATGAACGCGCCCGCGCTGGGCGGCAGCAAGCGCCGCCGCGGCGAGCGCGGCCGCCAGGAGCCGACGCTGGAGGTCACCGGCCTCGAGGCCGAGGGCGGCTACGACGACGGGGCGGCCGCCTACCGCCGCGACCCCGCCCCCCACGGCCCGGGCGACGACTACGACGGGGACGACGTCTTCACCCCCGCCCGCTCCGCCCAGCCGGCGTCGGCCGAGACCACCGCCGTCTACGAGCCCCAGCCCATGCCCGAGGACAGCGGCTCGTACGGCGTCTACGACACCGGGTACCAGACCGCGGGCCAGCAGCCCCACGACCAGTACGCCGCCCAGGCCGCCGACCAGTCCTACGCCTACGACTACTCCGGCTACGGGACGCAGCAGGGCTACGACGCCACCGGCCAGCAGCAGTACGCCGCCTACTCGGACCCGTACATCGGCTCGTCGAACTACGGTCAGGGCACCTACGACGGCACCTACGGCGAGCAGCAGTACTACGGTCAGCAGGCGTACGGCCAGGAGCAGTACGCCGGCACCTACGGCGGGGAGACCCCGCCCGGCGGCGTGTGGGTCCCGCAGCAGCGCAACACCGACGAGTACGGGCAGGAACTGCCGCCCGAGCAGCCGTACCCCTACCAGGGCGGCGGGCAGCAGCCGCAGGGGAACGGCTTCGACGAGCAGTACCGTTTCTGAGGACCCCGCCCCGCGGCGGCGCCGTCCTCACTGCGAGCCGCGGAACTCCGGCCCCTCCACGATCAGCCCCGCCACCAGCGCGCCCGACATTCCCGCGTGCGGCAGCCCGCCGCCGGGATGAGCCCAGCCGCCCACGGCGAACAGGCCCGGCACCCGCGTGCCGTTGGCCGGGTGCAGCAGCCGTCCGCCGCCCGCCGCCAGGGCCGGCACCGGAACCGCTCCGCCCGGCGCGCCCGTCGCGTCCGCGATGTCGTCCGGCGTGCTCACCTCGTGCCAGAGGAGACGGTCGCGCAGCCCGGGTACGGCCCGTTCGGCGACGGTGATCATGTGATCGGCCAGGTCGGCCAGGTCGGCCAGGTCGGCCAGGTCGGCCAGGTCGGCGAGATCGGCGGAGTCGTCGTGGGACCGGCCGGGACGCGCGGGCACCACCGTCGTGAGGGTGACCGCCTCGTGGTCCGCCGGGGCGGAGCTCGGGTCGTCGGGCCGCAGGACCGTGACGGTGGGGCGCCGGGTCCCGGCCGCCGTGCCGAACAGGGCCTCCAGCTCCGCCTCGCGGTCCGGGGCGTGCACCACCGTGCGGTGTGCCGTGCCCCCGGGGCGGGCGCCGCGCAGGGCCAGCAGGACCGTCAGCCGGGACGCCGCGGCCGGCTGCGGCGGCACTTCGCCGTCCCCCCGTACGACGGTGCCCGCCGTCAGCCGGGCCAGTGCGGCGGGCGCGACCCCGGCGACCACGAAGTCCGCCTCCGCCACCGACCCGTCGGCGAACTCCACCCCTGACGCCCGGCCGTCCTTCTCCAGCACACCGGTGACGTCGGCACCGAAGTGAAACTCGACCTTCCGGGCCAGACACCGCTCGTGGACGGCCCGCGCCAGCTCCCGCAGCCCGCCGCGCACGTACCAGGTGCCGAAGGCGTGCTCCATGTACGGCAGCACGGCCGCGCTCGCCGGGGTGAGACGGGGGTCCAGGCCGTGGCCGAGGGCATGACTCTCCAGGAGGGCGGTGAGCCGGGGGTCGCGCAGCTCCCAGGCGCCGATCTCGGCGAGGGTGGCCGCCCGGCGGGTGCGCAGCAGCCGCTTGTGGGGCACCGACGGGTAGGGCTCGCGCTCGGCCAGCACCTGCCAGTTGGGCCAGAGCGGTTCCTCCAGCAGCGGCCGGCGGGTCCGGTCCCAGGCCTCGCGGGCCCGGACCAGGAAGTCGCCCCAGCGCTGCCCCGCGCCCGCGCCGAGCGCCTCGTCCAGGGCGGCGACGACGCCCGCGCGGGAGGCGTTCGGCAGCGACACCTCGGTGCCGTCCGCGAACACGTGCCGGGCCGACGGGTCGACCTGCACCAGATCGACGCAGGACTCCAGCGGCTCCTTGCCGGTCTTCACGAACAGGTCGCGGTACACGGCGGGCAGCGGCAGCAGGGCGGGGCCCGTGTCGAAGGAGAACCCGTCGCGCTCGAAGCGGCGCAGGGCTCCGCCGTAGGTGTCCGTCCGTTCGTACACCGCCACCCGGTGGCCCGCGACGGCCAGCCGGGCGGCAGCCGCCAGCGCGCCCATCCCGGCGCCGATCACCGCAATCCGTGCCATGCCGGCGACTTTATCGGCCCCCGCCGACAGCCCCGGCGCGCGGTCTGCCGAGTACGGGCGCGGACGTCGTCGTGACCAGACGGCGGCGGGCGCCGTGGGGTTCCCTGCGCACCCCTGAGTACGCGTACCTAGCCGGGGAGTTGAGTACGCGCGCGGATGGGGGCCGGCCTGCGCGGACGGGAGAGTGGAGGCACGGAGAGGGGCACGGCTCCGGCACCGGCGACACGGGGCGCCGGAACGGAGCCGGCCCGCGATCCGCTCCTTCCGCCGACGCCGTCGGCGGGAGCGAGACACGGGGGAGATCCGGGTGACCGGGGAAAACCGGGGGACGACCGCACGGGGGTTCCTGCGGGGGGACGCACGGGGGAGCAGGAGAAGGAAGACGGGGGAGGGGGAAGCGCCGGTTCGAGGTGGCCCGCGGGGGACGCGGCCACACCGGACCGGCGCTTTCACCTGTGCGGAGCGGGCGGCTCAGCGGCAACCGCCCGCGGGGCAGGGCCGATCAGCGGCAGCCGCCCCGGGGCAGGGCCGTTCAGCGGCAGCCGCTGACCCGGCCCTGGAGGAGTCGGGACAGCGCCGCGTGGACGTCGTCCAGGGAGCGTTCCGCCTGGAACGACTTCCAGTCCAGCGCGGCCACGAGCACCATGCCGACCAGCGCGGACGCCGTCAGCGAGATGTCGATCTCCTCGCTGAACTCCCCGCCCGCCACACCGTCGCGCAGCACGTCCTCCACGACCGCCACGGCCTGCTGCCTGACCACCATCAGCGTGGACTGCCAGGTCCGGTTGGTGCGCCACAGCTCGGCCACGTACAGCTGCGTGAAGGCCGGGTAGCGGTCGATGAAGACCAGCCCGGCGCGGATCATCGCGTCCAGGGCGTCGACCTTGCTGCCGCCCTCGGCCGCGGTCCGCTCGGCCGCCTCGCGCAGGGAGGCGGTCAGCAGACCCACTCCGTGCCGCAGCAGCTCCTCGAAGAGGACGGACTTGCTCGCGAAGTTGTAGTAGACGGTGCCCTTCGCGACCCCGGCACGCTCGGCGATCTCGTCCACGGTCGTGGCGGAGAACCCCTGCTCGGCGATGAGCGTGACGGCCGCCTCGTAGAGCTTCTGCCGGGTGGCCTCGCGGCGCGTGCTGCCGCCCGACGCGGCACTGCTGCTTTCCATGGCCCCGATTGTCACAGGAATATTTCCGGTGGAAGCGACGGTGGGGCTCACAGGCTCAGCTCCGGGTGCAGCCGGTCCAGAGTCCACACCTGGCGCCGGCGGGCCGCCACGGCGGTCAGCGCGAGGGCACCCGCGGTGAACGCCGTCAGCACCACACAGGCCTGCCACACCGGTTCGAGTCCCCCTCCGGTGATCAGCCGCCTGAGGGACTCGACGACGTAGCTCATCGGCAGGAACGGGTGGAGCGCGTTGAAGAACCCCGGACTGGTCTGGACGGGGTACGTGCCGCCCGCCGAGGTCAGCTGGAGCATCAGCAGCGCGAGGACGAGGATCCGGCCCGCCGCCCCGAAGCGCGCGTTCAGCCACTGCACGATCGCCGCGAAGCACGCCGTCACCAGGAACAGGAAGCCCACCGTCCCGGCCGCTCGGGCCATCTGCAGGCCGACCGCCCAGTGCAGCACCGACATCAGCGCCACCGTCTGGAGCACCCCGATCGCCACCACCGGCAACCAGCCCGCCAGCGCGATCCGCCACGCCGGCGCTCCCGCGGCGAGCGCCCGCCGGTTCATGGGCGCGATCAGCATGTACGCCACCATCGCACCGACCCAGAGGGAGAGCGGGATGAAGTACGGGGCGAAGCCGGTGCCGTAGTTGGGCGCCTTGTGCATGTCGTGCGAGGCGAGCCGCACGGGGTCGGCCATGACCTCGGTGCGCCGGTCGCGGTCCTGTTCGTCGTAGTCGGGGATCTTCTCGGCCCCGTCGTGCAGGCCTCCGGCGAGTTTCCCGGAGCCGTCGACGAGCTTGTAGATCCCGCCGTTGAGGTCGTCCGCGCCCGTCTTCAGCTTGCCGAGGCCCTTGTCCAGGCCGACGGCACCGGTCTTGGCCGTGCCGATCCCCTTGTGCAGCTTCTTCGCACCGGCGGCGACCTCGGCCGCACCGTCGTTCAGCGCGTTGATCTTCTTGACGGCGTCGGTGAGGTCCTCGGACAGGTGCGGGGCGCGGTTCGCCAGCGCCTGGGACTGCTTCTGCAGGGTGGCGAGGTTCTTGTCGAGCTTGTCGAGGTCGCCGTCCTGGTCCGCGATCAGCGTGTCGAGGTCGTCCGCGATGGTGGTCACCTCGGCTGCGGCGTCCTTGGCCGTCTTCAGGTCGGAGCAGGCCGCGTCGGGCAGGACCGGGTCGTCGCAGCGCCGGGCGTAGACGTCGTTGAGCTTGCCGGAGGCCGCACGGGCGCCCTTGGCGGCGGTCGGGGCCGTCCTCACCAGGGTGTCGAGGTGCTTGCGGATCACCCCGGAGGAGTCGGCGACCAGCTGGGCGGTGTCGCCGATGGTCTTCTCGTTGCCCTTGAGGAACGGGCCGACCTTGTCGGCGGTGCCGTTGACCCGGTCGGCGAGCTTCTGCGTGCCCTCGGCGACCCGTTTCGAACCGTCCTCCAGGTCACCCGCGCCGGTGTCCAGCTTCTTCAGGCCGGCGGCGAGCTTGCCGCTGCCGCCCTTGGCGTTCTTCAGGCCGTCGGCGAGGCTCTTGGAGCCCTTCTCGGCCTTGTCGATGCCGCCGTTGAGCCGGTCGGCGCCCTTCGCCGCCTTCACGGTCTTGCCGTGGATGTCGGAGAACGACACGAAGATCTTGTCCAGGAAGGACCGGGACGTCTTCGTGGACGCCGCCTGCCGCACCTCGCTGAAGACCGTCCGGGAGATCTGCCCGACGATGTAGTTGTTCGCGTCGTTCGTGCGCACCTGGAGGGCGCCGGTCTCCGGGGTGTTCCCCGAGCTGGAGGCGATCCGCTCGCTGAAGTCGGCGGGCAGGGTGAGCGACAGGTAGTAGGTGCCGTCCTCGACGCCCCTGCGGGCCTCGGCGGCGCTCACCTCCCGCCAGTCGAAGGTCTTGCTGTCCCGCAGGCCCTTCGTGATGTCGTCGCCCGCCGTGATCTTCCTGCCGTCGGCGGTCGCCCCCTTGTCGTCGTTCACGAGCGCGACCGGGATCCGGTCCAGACGGCCGTACGGGTCCCAGAACGACCACAGGTACAGCGCGCCGTACAGCAGCGGCAGTACCAGCAGCGCGACCAGCGCGGCGCGCGGCAGCTTCCCCCGCCCGAAGCGGCGCAGCTCAAGAGCGGCGAGTTTCGGCGACCGCATCGGCCTTCCCCTCTCCCTGTCCCTGACCGGCCTCGTCGGCCTCGTTCACCCGGTCTGCGGCGTCCTTCAGGTCCGCCGCGTCCTTCTGGTCTGCCGCGTCCTTCTGGTCTGCGTCCTTCGGGTCCCCGTGGTCCGACTGGTCCGGCTGGTCTGTCCGGTCCGGCTGGTCTGTCCGGTCCGTCTGGTCCGTGCGGTCCGTCTGCTCGGTCTCGCCCGCCTCGCGGGCTCCGTCTGCCTCGCGGGCTCCGTCCACCTCGGCTTCCCGCTCCTCGGCGCTCTGCGCGGTGGAGATCCTCACGGCGCCCTCGGGGGCCTCGCTGCACACCGCCACGACCGTCCTCCCGGCGTCGGCCAGGGACCTCAGCAGCGCCCGGACCTCCTCCCGCTCGGCGTCCGACAGCTTGAGGTCGGCGTCGTCGACGCCGAGCAGGCGCGGCTCGCCGACCAGGGCGAGGGCGATCGACAGCCGCAGCGCCTCCAGGCGCTCCAGGTCCCGTACGGCCGTGCGCGGCCCCTTCGGCAGGGCCTCCAGGTCGAGCCCGGCGGCTTCGAGCGCGGCGTCCACGCGCCGCCGGGCCTCGGCCGCCCTCTCGCGACGGGGGCGCAGCAGCGCGCGCAGCGAGGCGCCGAACCGCCGCTGGAGCAGTGCCCGCTCGCGCAGGTGCTCGCCCACGGTCAGGGCCGGGTCGAGGTCGGTGACCCCCGGGACGTGTGCCAGTGCGCTGATGCCGCGCACGGCCGCCATGTGCTTGGGCAGCCTCGCGTCACCCACGACGGCCGTGCCCTCCGCGACCTTCATCCGGCCCGTCAGCGCGAGCAGCAGGCACGTCCGGCCTGTCCCGGACGGGCCCACCACCGCGACGAGCGCCCCCGGCTCGGCGTCGACGGAGATCCCGCGGACCGCCCACCCCCGTGGCCCCTTGACCCCGAGGCCGTCGGCGGCGATCCGCACCCCTCCTGCCTGTTCCCCCACGCGCTTCCCCTGAATTTGAACTGACTGGTCAGTGCAAAAACTACTCCGAACCTACGAGCGAAGCAAAACGGCAGGTCAGAACGGATTGTCAGTGCCATACCTCACGATGGGTCACATACGGCACTCCGTGACGTGACGTGCCGTCAACTGACGACAGGAGGTTCGTCATGGCCAGCTATCACGCAGCAGCCGCCCGCCGGCGCCGCGCCACCGGCCCTGCCCCCTCACTGACCGGCCCGGCGAGCGACGTGCACCCCGTGCTCCGCCGGGCCACGGCCCCGCCCGCCGCCCTCGACCTGCTCGCCCAGGCGCGCGCGAGCCTCGACGAGGCCACCACCCTGGAAACGCCCAACGAGCGCTACGCGACGGCCCACCTCGCCGCCCTGCGCACCGCCGCCGCGGTGCTCGCCGCCCGGGGGCGTCCGGAGACCTCGCCCCGGGCCCGGGCCAAGATCCGCAGCGCCTGGGAAGTGCTCCCCGAGATCGCACCCGAACTGGCCGAGTGGAGCGCGCTGTTCGCCGCCGGTGCCCGGCGCCGCGCCCGGGCCGAGGCCGGCATCCAGGGCGCGGCCACCGGCCGGGACGCCGACGACCTCATACGCGACGTGGCGATGTTCCTACGCCTCGTCGAGCGGATGCTGGTCCTGCAGCCGGTCCTCCCGCAGCCCCGCCCGGACCAGGACCGGCCGGAGGGCCCCGGCGCGGGCAGTGACATGCCGGACGCGGGCTGACCGCGGCCCGAGCCCGCCCGACCCGCGGGACATCCCGGGACCGGGGCATCCGGACGCCGCCACCGAGGCAATAGGGTGGGGGACGCCTGAAGTCTTCCCTCCCCGGGACCGGGGCCGGGGGAGACGCCCCGTTCGCGCCGCCGTGCAAGAGGCGGTGCCGCGCCGAGGAGTCAACTGACGTGTCGGACCCGATGCGCCCCCGCGCCTCACTCCGTACCGCCGTGGTCTGGGAGGTCCTCCAGGACGCCCTGGAGCGCCGGGTCAAGGCCACGGGTCGGGAGTCGCTGGACGTCCTCGACACCGGAGGCGGCAGCGGCAACTTCGCCGTGCCCGCCGCCCGCCTCGGCCACCGGGTCACCGTCGTCGACCCCAGCCCCAACGCGCTGTTCGCCCTGGAGCGCCGCGCCGCCGAGGCCGGCGTCGCCGACCGCGTCAAGGGCGTCCAGGGCGACGCCCACGGCCTCTTCGAGGTGGCCGAGCGCGGGGGCTACGACGCGGTGCTGTGCCACGGCGTCCTGGAGTACGTGGACGACCCGGCCGAGGGCATCCGCAACGTGGTCGCCGCCCTGCGCCCGGAGGGCGTGCTCAGCCTGCTCGCCGCCGGGCTGGGCGGTGCCGTCCTGGCCCGCGCCCTCGCCGGGCACTTCAAGGAGGCCCTCCAGGCACTCGGCGACCCGAACGGACGATGGGGCACGGGTGACCCCGTACCGCGCCGCTTCACCGCCGAGCAGCTCACCGAGCTGGTCGAGGGTGCAGGGCTGCACGTCGGTGCCGTGCACGGCGTGCGGGTCTTCGCCGACCTCGTGCCCGGCGTCCTCGTCGACACCGAGCCCGGAGCCCTGGAAGCGCTGCTGAAGCTGGAGGAGGCCGCGGCCGAGCTCCCCGCGTTCCACTCCGTCGCCACCCAGCTGCACGTGCTGGGCGTGACCGGCGAGGCCCCTGGGGCTCGTGGGACTGGTGGGACCGACGAGACCGATGAGGCGGCCGGGGCCTGAGGTCACCCGTGAGGCACCGCCGCTGATCAGCGCCTTGGCTGCGCATGGAGTACGCCACAGGCCCCCCGAATGGGGGCGGCGCGCCGTATGATCGAGGGAGACCGTTCCGGCATGACGGATCGGCCGCCGGGGAATGGAAGCCTCAGCGAGCCGGGACGCCCATGGCGGGTTCCGGTTGGTCAATTGGCGCAGAGGGGCGGGTTTCACGGGGGCGATTCCCTGCCTATCCTGAAGGGACCCCCCGGGTCGCCCCGGCGACTGCACGATGAGGAGGACTCCGTGCCGCTCTCGGAGCACGAGCAGCGCATGCTCGAGCAAATGGAGCGAGCGCTGTACGCCGAAGATCCCAAGTTCGCGACAGCGCTTGAGGGAAGCGGGCTGCGCACGTACACCCGGCGACGGGTCTACCAGGCGGTCGCGGGCTTCCTCGTAGGTATCGCGCTCCTCATGGCCGGAATGGTCGCCAAGCAGGTCTGGCTCAGCGTCGTGGGCTTCCTCGTCATGCTGGGCTGTGCGGTGCTCGCTGTGACCGGCTGGCGCAAGGCTCCCAAGCCGGGTGAGCAGGCGGCCGGTGCCGCCGGGCCTCACGCCCGCCGACAGGGCCGGCAGCGTCGCTCCGTCATGGACCGCATCGAGCAGCGCTGGCAGAAGCGCCGCGACGAGCAGGGTGGCCATTAGCCCCCGCGCAGCCTCGCGATGCCCAGGTAAACGCGTCAGTCCCCGATGAACACGTAGCTCAGGGGGTGACCACCGACTCGGTGGTCACCCCCTGACGTTTGCCCTCCGTAGTTGGGCAACCCTGCCGTGCCCTGCCCGGCAGGGAGCTCAGCCCTGCCGGTTCCTGCCCGGCAGAGTGCTCAGCCCCGCCGGGCTCCTGCTCGGCAGAGAGCCCAGCCCTTCCGGGGTCCCCTGCCCGGCAGAGTGCTCAGCCCCGCCGGGCTCCTGCTCGGCAGAGAGCCCAGCCCTTCCGGGGTCCCCTGCCCGGCAGAGTGCTCAGCCCTGCTGGCCCGACGTCTTGCGCCAGGTCGGACGCAGTGCCACGGCGCGCTCGCGGACCCTCGTCCACCAGGCCGACAGCGCCCACACCACGCGCGCGGTGGAACGCGGAGCCAGGAGTGCGCGGAGCCTGGCCGGGCGGCCGGCTGCCGCGCCGAGGCCCGCCGTGGCACGACGGACGTCCTCCGTGAGGCCGGCCACCGGGCGGGGGTGCGGGGCGTACAGGACCTGCTCCACCGCGTTCGCCACCCGGTGCACCGAGGCCGCGGCCGTCGCGTCGAGATCGCCGAGGCGGACCATGCGGGCCGCCGCCTTGCGCGGCGTCTGCGACTCGTCCGGCGCGATGCCGAAGTCCCACGCGGTGTCGGTCAGCTCCTGCCAGACGGCCAGGGTGTGCGGCGCCGTGTCCGCCTCGCCCCGGCCGTGTGCCCCGAGCCGGGCCGCGCGGGTCCGCAGCCGCCACAGCATCGGTGCCAGCGGGAGCGCCAGGACGGCCAGGCCGGCCAGGGCCCACACCAGGAACGCGTACCACTTGGGCCCGTCGTCGTCCGTGGGCAGCGCCGCCTGCGGCGATTCACTCGAGCAGCCGCCGTCCAGCTTCTTCTGCTCCGGCGTGCAGGTCTCGCTCGCCGAGGGCGCCGCGGACGGCGCGGTGGACGCCGACTGGGAAGGACGGGCGTCGTCCGGGACCGACGTGCCCGGGTTGTCGGGCAGGGTGTACGCCGGTATGGAACCGCGGTTCGGGGTCGGCTCGAAGCGGGTCCACCCCACGCCCTCGAAGTACAGCTCGGGCCAGGCGTGCGCGTCCCGCAGCCCCACCGACACCGAGCCGTCCGCCTGCGGGGACCCGGGCGCGAAGCCCACCGCCACCCGGGCCGGTATGCCCAGGGAGCGGGCCATCGCCGCCATCGAGAAGGAGAAGTGCACGCAGAAGCCCTGCTTGTCCTTCAGGAAACGGGCGATCGCCTGCGAGCCGCTGCCCACCTGCACCTGCGTGTCGTACTCGAAGCCGCCGGACACGGCGAACCAGTCCTGGAGCTTGACCGCCCGGTCGTAGGGGTTGGCCGCGCCCGCGGTGACCTTGCGGGCGGTGCGGGACACCACCGACGGCAGCGAGTCGGGGAGCTCGGTGAACTCGCGCTCGATGTCCGCGGGCGCCGGTGCGGCCGCGGCGAGCTGCTCCGCCGTCGGCCGCACGTCCAGGCTCTTGACCTGGTACGTCAGGCCCCGTGTGTTCTGCCCGTGATCGCCGACCAGCGTCATGCCCTGCGGCTCGTACCGCCAGTTGCCGCTGATGCGCACCCCGCTCGGCGGGTACGGCATGGGCAGCCAGTCCTGTGCGTACCAGTCGGCCGCCGTGATCGCGGTGTCGAATTCCGTGCGCTTGACGTCCGGACTGAGGCCGACCGGGTCCGGGAAGGAGCCGTCGGGGACGGCGGTGATGGACCGCCGCGACGGCTTCCACGTGGTGCCGTCGAAGTCGTCGAGGGACACGATCCGCAGATACAGGTCCGAAACGTCTGCCGCCCCGGTCCGCACGGACAGCACCTGCTGGTCCTCGTCCGCGTTGAGGCTGTCCCGCAGGGAAACCAGGGGGTTCACGGCGGAGATCGTGCCCCCGCCGCCGGATCCGCCACCCGCGCCCGCTCCCACCGAGTCGAGCAGGCCGCCGTTCATCGTGGGCAGGGCGAGCGGCACCACCAGGGCGATGCCCAGCGCGACCACGCCGATGCGCCGGCCGGTGCGGACCGGGGCGACCACGCCGCTCGACTCCCCGCCCGCCGTGCGCTGAGCGCCGCCGAAGACCCGCCCCCACTGCGAGAGCCGGTCCCGCCCCTCGGCCAGCAGCAGCATCAGATAGCCGGCCGCCGCCACCAGGAACCACAGCCAGTCCGAGCCCCCGTCCGACAGCCCTGCCGCCACCGAGTACAGGGCGAGCAGGGGCAGCCCGGCCGGAGCGGCGCTGCGGAAGGTGACCGCGAGGGTGTCCACCAGCAGTCCGACGACCAGCACCCCGGCCAGCAGCATCAGCCGGATGCCGTCGGACTCCAGCGGTGCCGGAATGGCGTACCGCGCTATGTCGTCACCGCCCTGCCGCAGCAGCAGCGCGAACCGGTCGAAGGCCTGCGGCCCGGGAATCACCCCGGCCAGCGCCTGCTCACGGGCGAACACGAAGGTCAGCAGGGCCACGGTCACCACGGCCTGGGCCGCCACCGTCAGCGGCCGGGCCAGCGGCACCCGGCGGGCGGCCGCTCCCACGCCCGACTGCAGCGCCAGCAGGAAAGCCGCCTGCACGATCCAGGTGGCCGGTCTGACGAGGGGCAGCAGGGCGCACGCGGCCATCAGCGTGGCCGCCCAGGCGCCCAGGGTCAGTCGTACCCGCCCGCTCATCACGGTCCCTCCCCGCCGCTCGCGGCGGCCACGCCCCTGCGCTCCCGGTCGGCCAGGCGCCACAGCTCGTCCATGGCGGCCCCCCGCGGCACACGCAGGGCCGTCCAGCCGGCCTCGCGCAGCATCCGCAGCCGCTCTCCGCTCCTGTCCGACGGGCCGGCCACGTCACTCGGTTCCCGCATCCAGGTGTCGCTGTCCAGTACGAAGGCCACCGCCCCCGGGCTGCGCTGACGCATCCGGCCCAGCACGGCGGCCTGGTCCTCGTCCAGATCGCCGAGGAAGGCCACCAGCAGCCCCTCGTTCCCGCCGCGCAGCACGTCGTAGGCCCGGGACAGGCCCGCGCCGTCGGAGTGGCCGATCACCGCGAGGGTGTCCATCATCAGGCCGGCCGCGTCCGCCGACTCCTGGCTCGCGCCCGCGAAGCCGTCCGTGCCCTCACCGGGCACCACGTCGCCGGTGTCGGTCAGCAGCCGTACCGAGTAGCCCCGTTCGATCATGTGCACCAGGACCGAGGCGGCACCCGACACGGCCCACTCGAAGGGCGAGTCGGGCCCCGCGCCCTGGTAGGCGATGCCCCGGGTGTCCAGCAGCACCGTGCACCGGGCGCGCTGCGGCTGTTCCTCGCGGCGCACCATCAGCTCGCCGTAGCGGGCGGTGGAGCGCCAGTGGACCCGCCGCAGGTCGTCGCCGTAGCGGTAACCGCGCGGGATGACGTCGTCGTCGCCGGCCAGTGCGAGCGAGCGCTGCCGCCCGTCGCCGTACCCCTTCGACTCGCCGCTGAGGCGCACCGGCGCCAGCGACTCCACGCGCGGGATGACCGTGAGGGTGTCGTACGTCGAGAAGGACCGGGTCAGCTCGCACATGCCGAACGGGTCGGTCAGACGCAACTGCAGCGGCCCCAGCGGGTAGCGGCCGCGCAGGTCGGAGCGCACCCGGTAGGACACCTCGCGCCGGCCGCCCGCCTCCACCCGGTCGAGCACGAAGCGGGGCCGGGGGCCGAGCACGTAGGGCACCCGGTCCTGGAGCATCAGCAGGCCCGTGGGCAGCCGCGAGACGTTGTCCATCCGCAGGTGGACGCGGGCCTCGCTGCCGGCGGGCACGCGCGCGGGGGAGAGCCGGCGACTGCCCGCGACCCGGTAGCGCGTGCGGTACAGCACGGCGGCGCACACCAGCGGCAGCACCGCCAGCAGCAGGCCCACGCGCAGCAGGTCGCTCTGGCCGAGCACGTAGGAGCAGATCGCGGCCGCGACGCCGGCGGCCAGGAAGGAGCGTCCGCGGGTGGTCAGACCGGCCAGGGCGGTGCGGATGCCGCCCTTCTCGCCCCGGTCGGCCTCCGCCTGCCCCGCCCCCGCGGTGGTCATCACAGCCTCCGCGGCGGCTGCTGGGGATAGGTCGGCGCCGTGCGGCCCAGGCCGCCGAAGCCGCTCTGCTGCTGCGGGCCGGACGGCACCGGGGTGCGCTGCAGGATCTCCTCGACGACCTGCTCGGCGGTGCGCCGGTTGAGCTGGGCCTGCGCGGTGGGCAGCAGCCGGTGGGCCAGGACGGCGACGGCGAGGGCCTGCACGTCGTCGGGCAGCGCGTACTCCCGGCCGCTCAGGGCCGCGGACGCCTTGGCCGCGCGCAGCAGGTGCAGCGTCGCGCGCGGGGAGGCGCCGAGTCTGAGGTCGGGGTGGGTGCGCGTGGCGGCGACCAGGTCGACCACGTAGCGCCGGACCGGCTCGGCGACGTGCACCCCGCGCACCGCCTCGATGAGCTTGAGGATCTCGTGCGCGTGGGCCACGGGCTGGAGGTCCTCCAGCGGCGAGACGCCGCCATGCACGTCCAGCATCTTCAGCTCGGCCTCCGCGCTCGGGTAGCCGACCGAGACCCGGGCCATGAAGCGGTCGCGCTGGGCCTCCGGGAGCGGGTAGGTGCCCTCCATCTCGACCGGGTTCTGCGTCGCCACCACCATGAAGGGGCTGGGCAGCTCGTAGGTGTTGCCGTCGCTGGTGACCTGGCGCTCCTCCATCGACTCCAGGAGGGCGGACTGCGTCTTGGGCGAGGCGCGGTTGATCTCGTCGCCGATCACCACCTGCGCGAAGATCGCGCCCGGCTTGAACTCGAAGTCACGGCGCTGCTGGTCCCAGATGGACACACCGGTGATGTCCGACGGCAGCAGGTCGGGTGTGAACTGGATGCGCCGCACCGAGCAGTCGATGGACCGCGCCAGCGCCTTGGCCAGCATCGTCTTGCCGACACCCGGAACGTCCTCGATCAGCAGATGTCCCTCGGCGAGCAGGACGGTCAGGGAGAGCCGTACGACCTCGGGCTTGCCCTCGATCACGCCTTCCACCGACTCCCGCACGCGCTCCACGACGGCGGTCAGGTCATCTCCCACCCGAGAGAAATCTCGGGCGGGGGGACCCCCATGGCTCGCTCGATCGTCATAGGTCGTCACCCGGCGCTCCTCGGCCTTTCCCGTGCCCGGAAGCACGGAATACCCCATTTTCCCGGGCCGACGCCGCATGACGCGGGCCGGCCCACCCCGAACCACGGACACCACGCGTGAAAAGTTCCGCGTGACGCCACTCCCGCATTCTTGCTGCCGTTACCGATTCGTGTCACTCGACTGTGGACAACTGGCCGCGATATGTCGGTGTTACGGCCATTCGAACGCGTGACTGACAGGATTCAGACAGCCGCGGCGGGTGGCGGGCCGGGGTGGGCGCATCCCGCCGCGCAGGTCAGGAGGCCGGGTCGACCTCGCGCAGCAGACCGGTCGTCACGTCGTAGACGAAGCCGCGGACGTCGTCGGTGTGCGGCAGGAACGGCGAGGTGCGCACCCGCCGGATCGACTGGCGTACGTCCTGTTCGGCGTCCTGGAAGGACTCCACCGCCCACGACGGGCGCTGTCCGACCTCGGCCTCCAGCTCGCCGCGGAAGTCCTCGGTGAGGGTCTCCATGCCGCAGCCGGTGTGGTGGACGAGGACGACGCTGCGCGTGCCGAGCTTGCGCTGGCTGATGGTGAGGGAGCGGATCACGTCGTCGGTGACCACACCGCCCGCGTTGCGGATCGTGTGGCAGTCGCCGAGCTCCAGGCCCAGCGCGCCGAGCGTGTCGAGCCGGGCGTCCATGCAGGCCACGACGGCCACCTGGAGGGCCGGCCTGGCGTCCATCCCGGCGTGCCCGAAGGCCGCCGCGTACCGGCTGTTGCCCTCGACGATACGGTCGGTGACCGTGCCGTCGGCCGTCATGGCGCTCTCCGAACCCGTGGGTACCGATGCAGAAGTCGTCATAGGCATGACGTTACTGGTCACACCCGGTCCGAGCCTCCTGTGGAAGTGGACAAAGAATGCCGCTCAGGGGTGGTTGTGAGGTAGCCCACAAGGGTGGTGTCCTGGTCCCGGTGCGAACGGCGGCGACGCGCAGGCCGGTTGATTGACCGGGCGACACGGTGGACTAAAGTGACGCGAAGCGGGAGGCGAGACTCTCCCCGCTGGACTGAATTCTTCGGAGACCCCGGCCACGACCGGAGATCTCCCCGCGTGCGCGGCGCGTACGTACGGCTCGGCCTCCTCCCGCTCCCGGTCGGCTGACGCTTCCGGCGCCGGCAGGCCTCCCCTTCACGAGCGGGCGGGGACCCGGCGGTGCGGACGGCCGCGCCGGATCTGAGAGGGCCCCTTGAGCGAGAGTCGACACGTCCCGGTGATGCTCCAGCGGTGCCTGGATCTGCTGGCACCCGCGCTGGAGGGCCCGGACGCCGTGGTCGTCGACTGCACCCTCGGCCTCGGCGGTCACAGCGAGGCGCTCCTGGCGCGGTTCCCCGGCACCCGGCTCGTCGCCCTCGACCGCGACAAGGAGGCCCTGCGCCTGTCCGGCGAGCGCCTCGCGCCCTACGGCGAGCGCGCCACCCTCGTCCACGCCGTCTACGACGAACTCCCCGAGGTGCTGCACCGGCTCGGCATCGCGCGCGTGCAGGGCGTCCTGTTCGACCTGGGCGTCTCCTCCATGCAACTCGACGAGGCCGACCGGGGATTCGCCTACGCCCAGGACGCCCCCCTCGACATGCGCATGGACCAGACGACCGGCGTCAGCGCCGCCGAGGTCCTCAACACCTACCCGCCGGGCGAACTCGTGCGCATCCTGCGGGCCTACGGCGAGGAGAAGCAGGCCAAGCGGATCGTCGGCGCGATCGTGCGGGAGCGGGAGAAGGAGCCGTTCAGCAACAGCGCGCGGCTCGTCGAACTGATCCGCGACGCCCTGCCCCAGGCGGCCAAGCGCACCGGCGGCAACCCGGCCAAGCGCACCTTCCAGGCCCTGCGCATCGAGGTCAACGGCGAACTCTCCGTCCTGGAACGCGCGATCCCCGCCGCCGTGAAGGCGCTCGACGTGGGCGGCCGGATCGCCGTGCTGTCGTACCACTCGCTGGAGGACCGGCTGGTCAAGCAGGTGTTCGCGGCGGGCGCCGCCACCACCGCGCCGCCCGGGCTGCCCGTCGTCCCCGAGCGCTACCAGCCGCGGCTCAAGCTGCTGACCCGGGGTGCCGAACTCCCCACGGAAGAGGAGATCGCCGAGAACCGGCGAGCGGCACCGGCGCGGCTGCGCGGGGCCGAGCGCATCAGGGAGGACGTCGAGTGAGGCGTGTGCAGGCCGGACCGAGGGAGCGTGCGTGAGCGGCAAACCCGAACTGAAGGGGAGGGCGGCCCGACTCGCGCGGCTCCTCCCGACCGGCCCCGGGCAGGCCGCCCGCACGCCCTTCGTCCTCCTGGTGGTCCTCCTCCTCGGCGGCGGTCTCATCGCCCTCCTGGTGCTGAACTCGGCGCTCAGCGAAGGCGCGTTCAAGCTCGACGACCTCCAGCGCGGGACCAAGAACCTCACCGACGAGGAGCAGGCCCTCCAGCGGGACATCGACGCCTACTCCGCGCCCGACGCCCTGCAGCGCCGCGCCCGCGAGCTCGGCATGGTGCCCGGCGGCGATCCCGCCTTCCTGGGCCCCGACGGATCCGTCAAGGGCGTCCCCAGCGCCGCTCCCGGTGTCCGGCGGTCCGCAGCGCACACCCCCCTGGTCCTCGCCCCCGAGGCCATGACCGACGGCCTCGCCCCGACCCCCGGCAGGTGACGGAAGTGTCCGACAGGCAACCGCCGCGTCGCCGTGTGCCCGGCCCCGCCAGGCCCGCCCGGCCGGACGCCCGGCGCCGCCCCGGCCCCGGCGCCCGCCCGGCCCGGCGCCCGGGGCAGGCCCGCCCGGCGGCGCCCAAGCCGCTGCGCCTCGGCAGCCCCCGCCCCCGGCTGCGCCTGGTCGGCCTCGCGCTGACCCTGGTGCTGACCGCCTTCGTCGTGCGGCTGTTCCAGGTGCAGGCCGTCGACGCGAGCACCTACGCCGCCAAGGCCCAGCAGAACCGGTACGTCGGGCAGGTGCTGGCCGCCGACCGGGGCGAGATCACCGACCGCTCCGGGGTGGCCCTCGCGACCAGCGAGGACGCCTACGACATCACCGCCGACCCCACGATGTTCGCCCCGAAGATGCTGAAGATCGGTGACGGCCCTGAGCAGGCGGCCGCCCTCCTCGCGCCGATCCTCGGCCAGGAGCAGGAGGACCTGGTCGGGAAGCTGCGGCCGAAGAACACGGCCCTGCGCTACGTCAAACTGGCCTCCCGCCAGACCCCGCAGGTCTGGAAGCAGATCAAGGACCTCAAGTCGGCCCTCGCCAAGAAGGCGGAGACGGACAAGTCCACGCCCAACGTGCTCTCGGGTGTCTTCTCCGTCGCCACCAGCAAGCGGGTGTACCCGGGCGGTGACCTCGCCGCCGGGATACTGGGCTGGGTCAACGGCGAGGGCAAGCCCGGCGGCGGCATCGAGCTGCAGCTGAACAAGCAGCTCGCCGGCAAGGACGGCAAGATCCGCTACGCCCAGTCCGGCGGCCGGCTGGTGCCCACCGCGGGCTCCACCGAGACACCCGCCGTCCCCGGCAGCGACGTCGAGCTCACCATCGACCGCGACATCCAGTGGGCCGCCCAGAACGCCATCAGCGAACAGGTGAAGGAGTCGGCGGCCGACCGCGGCTACGTCATCGTCCAGGACACCCGCACCGGACAGATCCTGGCCATGGCGAACTCGCCCGGCTTCGACCCGAACGACCTGTCCGACGCCGACCCGGCCGCCCTCGGCAACGCCGCGCTCCAGGACGCCTTCGAGCCCGGCTCCACCGCCAAGGTCATGTCGATGGCCGCCGTCCTCCAGCAGAACGTCGCCACCCCCGGCACCCACGTGGTCGTGCCCAACCGGCTGCACCGCGGCGACCGGCTGTTCAAGGACGACATCGACCACCCGACCTGGTACCTCACGCTCAACGGCGTGCTCGCCAAGTCCAGCAACATCGGCACCATCCTCGCCACCGGACAGCTCGGCAGGACCCAGGCCCAGGCCAACAAGGTCCTCTACGACTACCTGCGCAAGTTCGGCCTCGGCGGCTACACCGGGCTCGGCTTCCCGGGCGAGACCAAGGGCATCCTGGCCCCGCCCGACAAGTGGTCGACCTCGCAGCAGTACACGATCCCTTTCGGCCAGGGCGTCTCCATCAACGCCATGCAGGCGGCCTCCGTGTACTCGACCATCGCCAACGGCGGCGTACGGATCGAACCGTCCCTGGTGCGCGGCACCAGAGGCCCCGACGGCCGGTTCACGCCCGCCCCGAAGCCCGAGAAGACCCGGGTCGTCAGCGACAGGACGGCGAAGACCCTCGCGCGGATGCTGGAGTCGGTCGTGGACGACGAGGAGGGCACCGGCACCAAGGCGCGTATCCCCGGCTACCGCGTCGCGGGCAAGACGGGTACCGCCAACCGCGTGGATCCGGCCACCGGCAAGTACCACGGCTACACCTCGTCGTTCGCCGGGTTCGCGCCCGCCGACAAGCCCCGCATTACCGTCTACTGCGCCATCCAGAACGCCACTCAGGGCAGCTACTTCGGCGGGCAGATCTGCGGCCCCGTCTACAAGAAGGTCATGGAGTTCGCACTGAAGTCCCTCCAGGTCCCCCCGACCGGCGCCAAGGCCGCGAAGCTGCCCGTCTCCTTCCAGCAGTGACCAGGGCCGACCCGCCCTGATCAGCACTCAGCCCCACCGACCCACCAGGACCGCCTCCGTGACAACGATCACCCCCGAGCCCGGCAACCCGAGCAGCCCCCGCCCCTCGCTTCGCCCGGAGGCGGGTGCGCCCGGTACGCTCACCGCCGTGCCACACGCTGATCAGTCCCAAACCACCCAGAAGGGCCATCCCGTGACATACCCCGGGCCGCCCAGGCCGGTGCACGTCTCCGCCACACCCCTCGCGGAACTCGCCGATCAGCTGGGTGCTTCCACGCCGGAGAGCGCCGCCGAGGTCACGGGCATCACCCATGACTCGCGCGCCGTACGTCCCGGCGACCTGTACGCCGCCCTCCCGGGGGCCCGGCTGCACGGCGCCGACTTCGTCAACCAGGCCGCGGGCCTCGGTGCCGCCGCCGTGCTGACCGACCCGACCGGCGCCGAGCGCGCCGCCGCGTCCGGTCTGCCGGTCCTGGTCGTCGACGACCCGCGCGGGCGGATGGGCGAGCTGGCCGCCACGATCTACGGCCACCCCGGCCGGGACCTGCTCCAGATCGGCATCACCGGCACCTCCGGCAAGACCACCACCGCCTACCTCGTCGAGGGCGGCCTGCGGACGATCCGGTCCACCGGCCTGATCGGCACGGTCGAGATGCGCATCGGCGACGAGCGCATCAAGTCCGAGCGCACCACCCCCGAAGCCACCGACCTCCAGGCCCTGTTCGCCGTCATGCGCGAGCGCGGCGTGGACGCGGTCGCCATGGAGGTCTCCAGCCACGCCCTGGTCCTCGGCCGGGTCGACGGCTGCGTCTTCGACATCGGCGTCTTCACCAACCTCAGCCCGGAGCACATGGAGTTCCACTCCGGCATGGAGGACTACTTCCAGGCGAAGGCGCAGCTCTTCACCCCGAAACGGGGCAAACTCGGCGTGGTCAACGTCGACGACGAGTACGGGCGCAGACTGGCCAAGGAGGCCGGCGTCCCGGTCGTCACCTACTCCGCCGAGGGCCACCCCGACGCCGACTGGCGCGCCGAGGACGTCCAGGTCGGCCGGCTGGACTCGACGTTCACCGTCATCGGCCCCAAGGGCGAGCGGATCTCCGCGAAGTCGCCGCTGCCCGGCCCGTTCAACGTGGCCAACACCCTCGCCGCGATCGTCGCCCTCGCCGTCGCCGGACTCGACCCGCAGGCCGCCGCCGACGGTGTCGCCGCCGTCCCGGGCGTGCCGGGCCGCCTGGAGCGCGTGGACGCCGGGCAGCCCTACCTCGCGGTCGTCGACTACGCCCACAAGACCGACGCCGTCGAGTCCGTGCTGCGCGCCCTGCGCAAGGTCACCGAGGGCAGGCTGCACATCGTCCTCGGCTGCGGCGGCGACCGGGACCGGACCAAGCGCGAGCCCATGGGCGCCGCCGCGGCGCGGCTGGCCGACACCGCCGTACTGACCTCAGACAACCCCCGTGGCGAGGACCCCCTCGCGATCCTCGCCACGATGCTCCAGGGCGCGGCGTCCGTGCCCGCGCACGAGCGCGGCGAGGTGCAGGTCTTCGAGGACCGGGCCGCCGCGATCGCCGCCGCCGTCGCCCGCGCCGAGCCCGGCGACACCGTGCTGGTCGCGGGCAAGGGCCACGAGCAGGGCCAGGACATCGCCGGTGTGGTCCGTCCCTTCGACGACCGCCAGGTGCTGCGCGAAGCCATCCAGAAGACCCAGGGATGAAAATCCAGAAGACCCAGGGGATGAACTTGTGATCGCCCTCTCCCTCGCCGAGATCGCAGAAGTCGTCGGCGGGCAGACGCACGACATACCGGATCCGTCCGTCCAGGTCACCGGCCCGGTCGTCCGGGACTCCCGAGAGGCGGGGCCGGGCAGTCTGTTCGTGGCCTTCGCCGGCGAACGCGTGGACGGCCACGACTTCGCCGCGGCGGTCGTCGAGGCGGGAGCGGTGGCCGTGCTCGGCACCCGGCCCGTCGGCGTCCCCGCGATCGTCGTGGACGACGTCCAGAGCGCCCTCGGCGCCCTCGCCCGGCACGTCGTGACCCGCCTCGGAGCCACGCTCGTCGCCCTCACCGGCTCGGCGGGCAAGACCAGCACCAAGGACCTCATCGCCCAGGTGCTGCAGCGCAAGGCGCCGACGGTGTTCACGCCCGGCTCGCTCAACAACGAGATCGGGCTGCCGCTCACCGCCCTCAGCGCCACCGAGGAGACGAAGTTCCTCGTCCTGGAGATGGGCGCCCGCGGCATCGGCCACATCCGCTACCTCACCGGCCTGACGCCCCCGAAGGTCGGTCTCGTCCTCAACGTCGGCAGCGCCCACATCGGCGAGTTCGGCGGCCGCGAGCAGATCGCCCAGGCCAAGGGCGAACTCGTCGAGGCCCTGCCGTCCGAGGCCGACGGCGGCACCGCGATCCTCAACGCGGACGACCCCTACGTACGCGCCATGGCCTCCCGTACGAAGGCGAAGGTGCTCTTTTTCGGAGAGTCCGGCGAAGCGGACGTTCGCGCCGAGAACGTGCGACTCACGGACACCGGACAGCCTTCGTTCAGACTTCACACACCCTCCGGTGCAAGCGATGTGACCATGCGCCTGTACGGTGAGCACCACGTGTCGAACGCGCTCGCCGCGGCCGCCGTCGCCCACGAGTTGGGCATGTCCGCTGACGAGATCGCCGTCGCGCTCTCCGAGGCGGGCTCCCTCTCCCGCTGGCGGATGGAGGTCACCGAGCGCCCGGACGGCGTGACGGTCGTCAACGACGCCTACAACGCGAACCCCGAGTCGATGAAGGCCGCGCTGCGCGCGCTCGTGGCCATCGGCAAGGGACGTCGTACGTGGGCGGTGCTCGGCAAGATGGCCGAGCTCGGGGACGAGGCTCTCGCCGAGCACGACGCGGTCGGACGGCTCGCCGTCCGGCTCAACGTCAGCAAGCTCGTCGCGGTTGGTGGCAGGGAAGCCGCCTGGCTGCAACTGGGCGCATATAACGAGGGTTCGTGGGGTGAGGAGTCGGTGCACGTGTCCGACGCACAGGCGGCGATCGACCTGTTGCGCAGCGAGCTGCGCCCGGGGGACGTCGTGCTCGTGAAGGCGTCCCGTTCGGTCGGCCTGGAGAGCGTGGCGCAGGCGCTCATCGAGACCGGTGCCGAGGGTGAGGTTTCCGCCCGATGATGAAGCAGATCCTGTTCGCAGGAGTCATTGGCCTCTTCCTGACCCTGGTCGGGACGCCGCTGCTGATCAAGCTGCTCGCCCGCAAGGGCTACGGCCAGTACATCCGCGACGACGGCCCGCGCGAGCACGCCAGCAAGCGCGGTACGCCGACCATGGGCGGTATCGCCTTCATCCTGGCCACGGTCGCCGCGTACTTCCTGGCCAAGGTGATCACGGGCTATCTGGACCCGGACGTCGACGCGGCGCCGACCTTCTCGGGCCTGCTGGTGCTCGGCCTGATGGTCGGCATGGGCCTGGTCGGCTTCCTCGACGACTACATCAAGATCGTCAAACGGCGTTCGCTCGGTCTGCGCGCCAAGGCGAAGATGGCCGGACAGCTGATCGTCGGCATCGGCTTCGCGGTGCTGTCGCTGCAGTTCGCGGACAACCGCGGCAACACCCCGGCCTCCACCAAGCTGTCGTTCATCACGGACTTCGGCTGGACGATCGGCCCCGTGCTGTTCGTGGTCTGGGCGCTGTTCATGATCCTCGCCATGTCGAACGGCGTGAACCTCACCGACGGTCTGGACGGTCTGGCCACCGGCGCCTCGGTGCTCGTCTTCGGCGCCTACACCTTCATCGGCGTCTGGCAGTTCCAGGAGTCCTGCGCCAACGCGCAGACGCTGACCAACCCGGGCGCCTGCTACGAGGTGCGCGACCCCCTCGACCTCGCGGTGGTCGCCTCCGCGCTGATGGGCGCCTGCCTCGGCTTCCTGTGGTGGAACACCTCGCCGGCCAAGATCTTCATGGGTGACACCGGTTCGCTCGCGCTCGGCGGTGTGCTCGCCGGCCTCGCGATCTGCTCGCGCACCGAACTGCTGATGGCCATCCTCGGCGGCCTCTTCGTCCTGATCACCATGTCCGTGGTGATCCAGGTCGGTTCGTTCCGCCTCACCGGCAAGCGCGTCTTCCGGATGGCACCGCTCCAGCACCACTTCGAACTCAAGGGCTGGTCCGAAGTGCTCGTCGTGGTCCGCTTCTGGATCATCCAGGGCATTTGTGTCATCGTCGGACTCGGCCTCTTCTACGCAGGATGGGCAGCGGACAAGTGACCACCTCGGAGCCCTTCGACTTCCAGGGCAAGCACGTCACCGTGGCGGGACTCGGCGTCTCCGGCGTCCCGGCCGCCAAGGCGCTGCACGGCCTGGGCGCGATCGTCACGGTCGTCAACGACGGCGCCGACGAGCGCGCGCGGGCGCAGGCGGCCGGCCTGGAGGCGCTCGGCGTCACCGTGCGCCTCGGCGACGGCGACACACTGCCGGAGGGCACCGAGCTGATCGTCACCGCCCCGGGCTGGCAGCCGGACAAGCCGCTGTTCGCGGCGGCGGAGCGGGCGGGCGTCCCGGTCTGGGGCGACGTCGAACTGGCCTGGCGCCTGCGCGGCCCCGACGCCGCCGACTGGCTGGCCGTCACCGGCACCAACGGCAAGACCACCACCGTCCAGATGCTGGCGTCGATCCTGAAGGCGGCGGGCCTGCGCACGGCCGCCGTCGGCAACATCGGCGTCTCCCTGCTGGACGCGGTGCTCGGCGAGGAGAAGTACGACGTCCTGGCCGTGGAGCTGTCCAGTTACCAGCTGCACTGGGCACCCTCCCTGCGCGCCCACTCGGCCGCGGTGCTCAACCTCGCCCCGGACCACCTCGACTGGCACGGCTCCATGGAGGCGTACGCGGCCGACAAGGGCCGCATCTACGAGGGCAACCGCGTGGCCTGCGTCTACAACGTGGACGCCACCGACAAGCCGTCCACCGAGGACCTGGTCCGTGAGGCCGACGTGGAGGAGGGCTGCCGGGCCGTCGGCTTCACGCTGGGCACGCCCGGGCCCTCCCAACTCGGCGTCGTGGAAGGCATCCTGGTCGACCGCGCCTTCGTCGAGAACCGGCACAAGAACGCCCAGGAACTCGCCGAGGTCGCCGACGTCGACCCGCCGGCCCCGCACAACATCGCCAACGCCCTCGCCGCCGCGGCCCTCGCCCGCGCCTACGGCGTGCCCGCCAGGGCCGTACGGGACGGCCTGCGGGCCTTCACCCCGGACGCGCACCGCATCGCCCACGTCGCGGACGTGGACGGGGTCGCGTACGTCGACGACTCCAAGGCCACCAACACACATGCGGCGGAAGCCTCGTTGGCGGCCTACGAGCCGATCGTGTGGATCGCGGGCGGGCTCGCGAAGGGCGCGACCTTCGACGAACTGGTCGCCAAGTCGGCGAAGCGGCTGCGGGGCGCCGTGCTGATCGGCGCGGACCGCGCCCTCATCCGGGAAGCCCTGGCGCGACACGCCCCGCAGGTACCGGTCGTCGACCTCGACCGGACCGACACTGGGGCGATGCGCGCGGCGGTCCAGGAGGCGCGGACACTCGCTCAGCCGGGCGACACGGTGCTGCTGGCTCCGGCCTGTGCCTCCATGGACATGTTCGCCAACTACAACAAGCGCGGGGACGCCTTCGCGGACGCCGTCCGTGAACTCGGCTCCGCCGACGGCTGACCCGGGTCCGCCTCGCCCGGCGGCGGTGCCGGGCGTACCTGGGAGGGACGCGTGACACGGATGTGGCTGGTGCCCGAGCGGCCTGGGGGCGTGCACCGCGCGACGTCCCCCTCCGGCACGGCAGGGTGAGCGCCGATGCCCACCAGCCGCACCGGACGGCCGCCGACCCCCCGCGCCCCCAGGCGCCCCGCCGCGCCACGGCCCGCGCGTGAGAACGGCGTCCTCGGCCTCTACACCCGCGCACGCAAGGGCTGGGACCGGCCGCTGACCGCCTACTACCTGATCCTCGGCGGCAGTCTGCTGATCACCGTGCTGGGCCTGGTGATGGTCTACTCGGCCTCCCAGATCACCGCGCTGCAGATGTCGCTGCCGGGTTCGTACTTCTTCCGCAAGCAGTTGCTCGCGGCGGGCATCGGCACCGGACTGCTCTTCGCGGCCTCGCGGATGCCGGTGCGACTGCACCGGGCACTCGCCTACCCCATCCTCGCGGGCGCCGTCTTCCTCATGGCCCTCGTGCAGGTCCCGGGGATAGGGGTCTCGGTCAACGGCAACCAGAACTGGATCTCCCTGGGCGGCTCCTTCCAGATCCAGCCCAGCGAGTTCGGCAAGCTCGCCCTGGTGCTGTGGGGCGCCGACCTGCTGGCCCGCAAGCAGGACAGGAAGCTGCTGAACCAGTGGAAGCACATGCTGGTGCCGCTGGTCCCGGCCGCCTTCATGCTGCTCGGCCTGATCATGATCGGCGGCGACATGGGCACCGCGATCATCCTCACGGCCATCCTGTTCGGCCTGCTCTGGCTGGCCGGGGCACCCACCCGGCTGTTCGCCGGAGTGCTGTCGGTCGCCGCCGTCCTCGGCCTGATCCTCATCAAGACCAGTCCCAACCGCATGGCACGCCTGCAGTGCCTGGGCGCCACCGAACCCCAGTCGGGGCCCGTGGACTGCTGGCAGGCCGTGCACGGGATCTACGCCCTCGCCTCCGGCGGAATCTTCGGCTCCGGGCTGGGTGCCAGTGTGGAGAAATGGGGCCAACTCCCCGAAGCCCACACCGACTTCATCTTCGCCGTCACCGGTGAGGAACTGGGCCTGGCGGGGACGCTGTCGGTACTCGCCCTCTTCGCGGCTCTAGGCTATGCGGGTATCCGCGTGGCCGGACGCACGGAGGACCCCTTCGTCAGGTATGCCGCGGGAGGCGTGACCACCTGGATCACGGCCCAGGCCGTGATCAACATCGGTGCGGTGCTCGGTCTGCTGCCGATCGCCGGTGTCCCGCTCCCGCTGTTCTCCTACGGGGGATCCGCCCTGCTGCCGACCATGTTCGCCATCGGGCTGCTGATCGCCTTCGCGCGTCAGGACCCCGCTGCGCGGATGGCGCTTGCGATGCGGCAACCCCGCTTTGGTAGAAAGCGGGGGGTGGTGGGCACCGGTTCCGGTCGGAGTCCCCGGAGATGGAACACGATGCGACGGCGTGCCTCGGCGGCACGCTCGTCCGGAGAGCGGTGAATTTCGGTGCATGTCGTACTCGCCGGCGGAGGAACCGCGGGCCACATCGAGCCCGCGCTCGCCCTCGCGGACGCCCTGCGCAGGCAGGACCCGAGCGTGGGCATCACGGCCCTGGGCACGGAGCGCGGCCTCGAGACCCGGCTCGTACCCGAGCGCGGGTACGAACTCGCGCTGATCCCCGCCGTTCCGCTGCCGCGCAAGCCCACCCCCGAGCTGATCACCGTCCCGGGCCGGCTGCGCGGCACCATCAAGGCGACCGAGCAGATCCTGGAGCGCACCAAGGCGGACGCCGTGGTCGGCTTCGGCGGCTACGTCGCCCTGCCCGGCTACCTCGCCGCCAAGCGCCTGGGCGTGCCGATCGTCATCCACGAGGCCAACGCCCGCCCGGGCCTGGCCAACAAGATCGGCTCGCGCTACGCCAGCCAGGTCGCCGTCTCCACGCCCGACAGCAAGCTGCGGGGCGCCCGCTACATCGGCATCCCGCTGCGCCGCTCCATCGCGACCCTGGACCGGGCCGCCGTACGCCCCGAGGCCCGGGCCGCGTTCGGCCTCGACCCGAACCTGCCCACGCTGCTGGTCACCGGCGGCTCCCAGGGCGCCCGGCGCCTGAACGAGGTCGTCCAGCAGGTCGCGCCCTGGCTCCAGCAGGCGGGAATCCAGATCCTGCACGCGGTCGGGCCGAAGAACGAACTGCCGCAGGTCCACCAGATGCCGGGAATGCCCCCCTATGTGCCGGTAAGTTACCTGGACCGGATGGACCTCGCGTACGCCGCGGCCGACATGATGCTCTGCCGTGCGGGCGCGATGACCGTCGCCGAACTCTCCGCCGTCGGGCTCCCGGCCGCCTACGTCCCGCTGCCCATCGGCAACGGCGAACAGCGGCTCAACGCCCAGCCGGTGGTCAAGGCCGGCGGCGGACTGCTGGTCGACGACGCGGAACTGACGCCCGAGTGGGTCCAGCACAACGTCCTGCCCGTGCTCGCCGATCCGCACCGGCTGTACCAGATGTCCCGCGCCGCCGCCGAGTTCGGCCGCCGGGACGCCGACGACCTGCTCGTCGGCATGGTGTACGAGGCGATCGCCGCCAGCCGTGCACACCGATAGGACTGTATGACGGAAGGCAGGGAGCGTGGCCGGATCGACCACCGCCGAACGCGGTGAACGCCAGCAGGAGTCGTCCGGCCCGCCGCCCCGTCTGCGGTCGCGGCGCGCCCGGCTGCGCGCACTCGTCCTCCTGGGCCTCGCCCTGGTCTTCCTCGGCATCCCGACGGTCTGGCTGTTCTACGGCTCCGACTGGCTGCGCGCCGAGCAGGTCTCCGTCTCCGGCACCGGCGTCCTGACACCGGCTCAAGTCGAAGCGGCGGCCGAGGTTCCGCTCGGGAAGCCGCTGATTTCCGTCGACACCGATGCGATCGAGGCACGACTGCGCCGGAAATTGCCCCGAATTGACTCGGTTGACGTGGTCCGTTCCTGGCCGCATGGAATCGACCTGAAAGTGGTCGAGCGGACTCCGGTTCTGCTGGTCCAAAAGGGCCGAAAATTCGTCGAAGTGGACGACGACGGTGTCCGCTTCGCCACGGTTTCCCGGGCCCCGAAAGGCGTCCCCACGCTGGAATTGACGCTCTCCCGGTCCGGCTCCGCCGCCGCGAGCCTGCGCCGCTTCGGCGAGGCACGGCTGGTGCGCGAGGCCGTCGGCGTCGCCCGCATGGTTCCGGCCGCCGTCGCGCGCGAGACACGGACCGTCAAGGTCCGTTCCTACGACGCCATCTCGCTGGAGCTGCGGGACGGCCGTACGGTCGCCTGGGGGAGCAGTGAGAAGGGCGCCGCCAAGGCCCGTACTCTCATCGCCTTGATGAAAGCAACGCCCGATGCGGGGTACTTCGACGTGAGTGTGCCCACCGCCCCGGCGTCATCAGGGAGTTGACGCACATCAGCGCAGGCCAGCACCCTGGTTGGGCAGTGCTACGGCTGATCACATAGGGTGAAAAGAAAAACGGGAGGTTCGGCGTGTTCGTTGAACGTGCGCCACTTGTCGACTTAGTGTCCTGTTCAGAAGACTCCAAGGAACGGACACACTGGTAACCCTAAACTTCAGGGTTAGGGTTCGGGTCGGCGATACGGACCGTCCCATTCGGCATCAGTCGTCGGGTCGCGGGGCGCAGGGCGTCACGCTGATCCGTCGACACGTAACTCGAGGCGAGAGGCCTTCGACGTGGCAGCACCGCAGAACTACCTCGCAGTCATCAAAGTCATCGGTGTCGGCGGCGGTGGTGTCAATGCCATCAACCGGATGATCGAGGTCGGTCTCAAGGGCGTCGAGTTCATCGCCATCAACACCGACGCGCAAGCCCTGTTGATGAGCGACGCCGACGTCAAGCTCGACGTCGGCCGTGAACTCACCCGCGGACTCGGCGCCGGAGCCAACCCGGCCGTCGGCCGCAAGGCCGCCGAGGACCACCGCGAGGAGATCGAGGAGGTCCTCAAGGGGGCCGACATGGTCTTCGTGACAGCCGGAGAAGGCGGCGGCACCGGCACCGGCGGCGCGCCCGTCGTGGCCAACATCGCTCGCTCGCTCGGCGCCCTCACCATCGGTGTGGTCACGCGCCCGTTCACCTTCGAGGGACGGCGCCGCGCGAACCAGGCCGAGGACGGCATCGCCGAGCTCCGCGAAGAGGTCGACACCCTCATCGTCATCCCCAACGACCGGCTGCTGTCCATCTCGGACCGCCAGGTCTCGGTGCTCGACGCCTTCAAGTCGGCCGACCAGGTCCTGCTCTCCGGTGTCCAGGGCATCACCGACCTCATCACCACCCCGGGCCTCATCAACCTCGACTTCGCCGACGTCAAGTCGGTCATGTCCGAGGCCGGCTCGGCCCTGATGGGCATCGGCTCCGCCCGCGGCGACGACCGCGCCGTGGCCGCCGCCGAGATGGCGATCTCCTCGCCGCTGCTGGAGGCGTCCATCGACGGCGCCCGCGGTGTCCTGCTCTCCATCTCCGGCGGCTCCGACCTCGGCCTGTTCGAGATCAACGAGGCCGCGCAGCTGGTCAGCGAGGCCGCCCACCCCGAGGCCAACATCATCTTCGGCGCGGTGATCGACGACGCCCTCGGCGACGAGGTGCGGGTCACCGTGATCGCGGCCGGCTTCGACGGAGGCCAGCCGCCCGCCAAGCGGGACACCGTCCTCGGCTCGTCCTCGGCCAAGCGCGAGGAGCCGGCCCCGGTCCGGCAGGCCGAGAGCCGCCCGTCCTTCGGCTCGCTGGGCAGCGTGACCCCGAAGGAGGACCCGGAGCCCGCGCCCGAGCCGGTCAAGGACATCCCGGTCGCCCCGCCGGTCCCGCCGGCCCCGCGGACCTACTCGGACAGCGCGGCCGAGGAACTGGACGTACCGGACTTCCTCAAGTGATCCTTCAGTCGTGATAGGACAGCGCGAAAGCGCGAGCGGCGCGCACTTCGGCTTCACCGACCGGTGGGGCGGGGTGAGCGCCGCTCCGTATGAGGAGCTCAACCTCGGCGGAGCGGTCGGCGACGATCCCGAAGCCGTGCACACCAACCGGGACCTGGCCGCCAAGTCCCTCGGTCTCGACACGGACCGGGTCGTCTGGATGAACCAGGTGCACGGGGCGGACGTGGCGGTGGTGGACGGGCCGTGGGGATCTTCGGCCCCGGTCCCGTCGGTCGACGCGATCGTCACCACGCAGCGCGGGCTCGCCCTCGCCGTGCTCACCGCCGACTGCGTGCCCGTACTGCTCGCCGACCCCGTCGCCGGGATCGCCGCCGCGGCCCACGCGGGCCGGCCCGGCATGATCGCCGGGGTCGTCCCGGCCGCGGTGCGCGCCATGACGGAACGGGGCGCCGAGCCCTCCCGGATCGTCGCCCGCACCGGGCCCACCGTCTGCGGCCGGTGCTACGAAGTGCCCGAGGCGATGCGCGCCGAGGTGGCCGCCGTCGAGCCGGCGGCGTACGCCGAGACGAGTTGGGGCACACCGGCGGTCGACGTGAGCGCCGGAGTGCACGCCCAGCTGGAACGGCTCGGGGTGCGCGACCGGCAGCAGTCGCCGGTGTGCACGCTGGAGTCGCGCGATCACTTCTCGTACCGCCGCGACCGCACCACCGGTCGGCTCGCGGGTTATGTGTGGCTGGACTGACAGGACATGACGGACCGTAAGGACGAACTCGCCGCGAATCTGGCGAAAGTGGAACGGCGGATCGCCGACGCGTGCGCGGCCGCGGGGCGGGCACGTGACGAGGTGACCCTGATCGTGGTCACCAAGACCTACCCCGCGAGTGACGTACGGATCCTCGCGGATCTCGGCGTCCGGCACGTCGCCGAGAACCGCGACCAGGACGCGGCCCCCAAGGCCGAGGCCTGCTCGGATCTGCCCCTCACCTGGCACTTCGTGGGTCAACTCCAGACCAACAAGGTGCGTTCGGTGGTCGGTTACGCGGATTTCGTGCAGTCCGTCGATCGTTCCAAGCTCGTCACAGCTCTGTCGAAGGAGGCGGTCCGGACCGGACGCGAACTGGGATGCCTCCTCCAGGTCGCGCTCGACGCCGGCGAGAGCGCCCGCGGTGAGCGGGGCGGCGTCGCGCCCGACGGGATCGCGGAGTTGGCGGATCTCGTGGCCGGCTCGCCGGGGCTCCGGCTCGACGGGCTGATGACCGTCGCGCCGCTCACCGGCGAGTACGCGGGACGCGAACAGGCTGCCTTCGAGCGGCTGATGGTTTTGTCGACCGACCTGCGCCGGAGTCACCGGGCTGCCACCATGGTCTCGGCAGGGATGAGTACGGACCTCGAACAGGCCGTGACGGCCGGAGCGACACATGTGCGCGTCGGCAGCGCGGTACTCGGAGTCCGCCCCAGGCTCGGGTAACGTCGCCAAGAAGTCGGACCACAGCAGAAAATATGGTCATTGCCGCCGATAGGCGGATTCAAGGACCACGTGGATCGCGGGCACTTGGCAGTCGTCAGCCGATCCACCACAGAGCGGAGGACTCAGAGCATGGCCGGCGCGATGCGCAAGATGGCGGTCTACCTCGGCCTCGTGGAGGACGATGGGTACGACGGCCGCGGATTCGATCCCGACGACGACTTCGAACCCGAACTGGACCCGGAGCCCGAGCGGGACCACCGACGGCACGAGCCGTCCCACCAGCCGCACGTCTCACATCAGCCCCAAAGGGACGAAGAGGTACGAGTCGTGCAGCCCCCCGCGCCTCGCGAGCCGGCCCCCCGCTCCGCTTCGCTCCCCGCGGAATCCAACCGCCCGGCGCGCATCGCGCCCGTGGCATCCATCACACAAGAACGCGCAAGTCTGGAGAAGAACGCACCGGTGATCATGCCCAAGGTCGTGTCCGAACGAGAGCCTTACCGGATCACCACGCTTCACCCGCGGACCTACAACGAGGCCCGTACCATCGGGGAACACTTCCGTGAAGGCACCCCGGTGATCATGAACTTGACTGAGATGGACGACACAGATGCGAAGCGACTTGTCGACTTTGCGGCAGGTTTGGTGTTTGGTCTTCACGGCAGCATCGAGCGGGTGACGCAGAAGGTGTTCCTGTTGTCGCCTGCTAACGTCGATGTCACGGCGGAGGACAAGGCCCGCATCGCAGAGGGCGGGTTCTTCAACCAGAGCTGAGACGCACCACCGGAACAGCAGTACCGAGCAGGGCACAGGGGAGAGGGAAGCAAGAGGTCATGGGCGTGGTTTTGGATGTCGTCTACATCGCGCTGATGTGCTTCCTCATCGTGCTCATCTTCCGGTTGGTCATGGACTATGTCTTCCAGTTCGCCCGCTCATGGCAACCCGGCAAGGCGATGGTGGTCGTTCTGGAGGCCACCTACACTGTCACCGATCCACCGCTGAAGCTTCTGCGGCGGGTCATTCCGCCGCTGCGTCTCGGGGGCGTGGCGCTCGACCTGTCCTTCTTCGTACTGATGATCATCGTCTACATCCTGATCACACTCGTGCAGAAAGCGATGTGAGCGATGTGACAGATACGTCTTGCCGACTGCCGACGACTACGTTGAGGTGAAGAGATGCCGTTGACCCCCGAGGACGTGCGGAACAAGCAGTTCACGACCGTCCGCCTCCGAGAAGGCTATGACGAGGACGAGGTCGATGCCTTCCTCGACGAGGTCGAAGCCGAACTGACCCGCCTGCTCCGTGAGAACGAGGACCTGCGCGCCAAGCTGGCCGCGGCCACGCGCGCTGCTGCGCAGAACCAGCAGAACATGCGCAAGCCTCCGGAGCCGCAGCAGGATCAGCAGCAACAGCAGCAGGGCATGCGCGGTCCCGGCGGTCCTGTACCCGCCGGCATATCGGGCCCGCCGCAGCAGCAGATGGGTGGCCCCATGGGTGGTCCGCCCCAGCTGCCGAGCGGTGCCCCGCAGCTGCCCGCCGGTCCCGGCGGTCAGGGTGGACCCCAGGGTCCCGGCCCGATGGGCCAGGGTCCGGGTCCGATGGGCCAGCCCCCGATGCAGCAGCAGATGGGCGGCCCCATGGGCGGCCCCGGCCCGATGGGCGGTCCGATGGGCGGCCCCGGTCAGCAAGGCCCCGGTGGCGACAGCGCCGCCCGCGTTCTCTCGCTGGCCCAGCAGACCGCCGACCAGGCGATCGCCGAGGCCCGTTCCGAGGCGAACAAGATCGTCGGCGAGGCGCGTTCGCGTGCCGAGGGTCTGGAGCGTGACGCCCGTGCCAAGGCCGACGCCCTGGAGCGGGACGCGCAGGAGAAGCACCGCGTCGCGATGGGCTCCCTGGAGTCCGCCCGCGCCACGCTGGAGCGCAAGGTCGAGGACCTGCGCGGCTTCGAGCGCGAGTACCGCACGCGCCTGAAGTCGTACCTGGAGTCGCAGCTGCGCCAGCTGGAGACCCAGGCCGACGACTCGCTGGCCCCGCCGCGCACCCCGGCGACCGCGTCCCTCCCGCCGTCCCCGGCGCCTTCCATGGCACCGGCCGGCGCGAGCGCCCCGTCCTACGGTGGTGGCAACCAGACGATGGGCGGCGCCCCTTCGCCGTCCGCTCCGTCCTACGGTGGTCAGCAGCAGATGTCGCCGGCGATGACCCAGCCGATGGCTCCGGTGCGGCCGCAGGGCCCGTCCCCGATGGGTCAGGCGCCCTCGCCGATGCGGGGCTTCCTGATCGACGAGGACGACAACTGACGGCCTGATGGCCAGTAGTACGGCATAGACGTCGGCAGCGTTCAGGGCGAGGCCCCGGGTGGGAACCCGGGGCCTCGCCCTTTCGCGCTGTGTGTCGTGCCACGTCTGTTCGTGCGTACGCAACGCCGAAGGCCCGGTCCCGCCAAGATC
>NZ_JBHWFG010000034.1:0-87166 GCF_042733745.1 Streptomyces sp. NPDC059696 | reverse complement strand
GGGCGGCCACTCCACCGGAGCCACCGGGGGCAAGCGACTTTAGAGCCACACCCCACTCTTCCGGACCGCCAAACACCTTACGGAGCGGCTTTGGGGTGGCGCTGCTTTGGCGCGAGTGATCATGGCCCCGTAAGCTTGCGGCGCGTCGGGCAGTCTGTGGACCTGCCCGATAAAGCACGACGTTGGGGCCATGATCTTCGAGGCTCGCGCCTAAGTGGCTCCGTAAAGCCGCGGAGCCGACCGCCCCAGCCACGACGTACCCCTTCTCTGGCATCAGGCGTCTGCATGCTTGTAGCGCGGCACGGGCGTCGGCCGGGCTGGAGCGGGGCGGAGACCGGAGCGCAGGCCCGGCCGGGGGCCGGGCCTGCGCGCGGTGAGCGGAGCGAGCCGTCTTGAAACCAGTAGAGAAAGTTGCAACTCAGTCTGAGGTGCGGGACGTTGTCGGGTCCCAGTAGATGCTTGACACTTCGGTCCCAGCTGATGGTTGACAGTGGCCGTGTTCTCTGTGTGGTCTGTGTGGAAAGATGCTGATCATGGCAGATCTGGATGCCGCAGCCAGAACAGAGGCTGAGTGGCAAAGGCTGCTCGGCTGGCGCTACGTGGACCGTGAGTTGGTGCGAGCTGCCTACGCCGAGCCTCAGCTTCGGAAGCTCTTTCCCTGGACTGGTATGTGGGAACTGCACTTCAGCCGTTGCATCGAGAGCCCTTGGACGTGGGATGTCCCGTATATAGGGCCACAGCCTGGCGGTCGGTTCCGCGTGGAAGGGCCGTCAAGGTCTGAGTTTGTGGGAGAGGCTGACAGTGCCGAGGCAGCCGTGGTGATGGTCGTTGAGCGCTTGCCACCGGGCTGTGGTCCCGCCGTCGTCAACCGCGACGCCCTCGTCACCGAGGAGAGAAACGGCGGCTGACGGTGCGGTGACACAGTCCAAAGACCAAAAACATCACCTGGGACTAGACACTGTGGTGCGGGACGTGAAGTCGGATGCGCACGCGGGAAGATCGACGCTCTGACGGTGAGCCATCGGTAGGAAGACCACTGGCCGGATCGTCCATGTGATGCAGGTGCTGGCGTGGGTCACGGTGACCGTGCAGGGTTCCATGGTGACCGTGCAGGGTTCCATGCGTAAGAGGGCTCGTCGCGTATCGATGCGGCCGTCGTAGAGCCAGGCCCAGGCCTCGTCGGAGGCGTCCGGGTCGAGCGCTGATGAGATGGTGCGCAGGGCGACCGCTACCCATCTGTCCGCTTGTGGTGCCGTGTAGGTGTCGAACGACGCTCGGAGTGCCAGCGGTCCTGTCTCGTCGTGGACGTCGTCCAGCACCCGCACCAAAAGCCCCGCTGTGGCTTGTCCATCAGCACGGGTGTCCTCCCGGCCGGGTGTCCGTGAAGAGTTCGGCGGTGACGGTGTAGCCGTTGTGGCTGCCGTGGACGACGACTCGGTGTGCGATGACGCTGACCATGCCCAAGCCGCGGCCGTGTACCGCGTCCATGCTCGGCTGCTCGACCTTCGGGGCCGTGCCCGTCCCTCCCTCGTCGGTGACCGACAGGGCGACCACCTTGGGGGAGACCGCGAGGGCCAGGTGGAAGCTGCCGAGGCCGCCGCTCGCCGTGTGCAGGATCGCGTTCGCGCTCAGCTCGCTCACGATCGGTTCGGCGTCGTCGGCCAGGGGCTATCCCCGCAGGATGTCCCGTGTCCAGCGGCGGGCCGGCGGACCTCCCGGCAGGCCGCTACCCGAGCCAAGGCGGGGGAGGTGCGGCAGGAGTCGGCCTACGTCTTCAGGACCCGGACCGGTCGCCCGGTTGAGCCGCGCAATGGCTACCGCTCGCTCACGTGCGTCGCCCAGTCCGCCAGCCTCCGCGTGGTCCGGCTGCACGACGCCCGCCACGGGACGGCCACCTTGCTCACGGCGGGCGGAGTCGCGCCCCGCGTCGTGATGGAGATCCTGGGGCACTCGCAGATCAGCATCACCATGGACGTGTACACGCACCTCGTGCAGGACACCCAGCGCGAGGCCATGAGCCACATTGACCGACTGCTGCGGAGGCGCCCCGGTCGTCCGTGACTGACGCCGTTGATGTCAGATGTGGATGTCAGAAGGGCCCGCACCTACGAAAGTCGTAGGTGCGGGCCCTTTTGGCCTGGTGCCCCCGGCAGGATTCGAACCTGCGACACCCGCTTTAGGAGAGCGGTGCTCTATCCCCTGAGCTACGAAGGCAGTGGCAGTGACGCATGGAGCGACGTGCCCGTGGTCTGGGAGGACCACAGGCGTCAGCGTACCGGATGTGGGTCGGCGGGTGTGGGGGTCAGGTCGGTCGAGGATGCGGGGTGGGTGTAGGGCGCAGACGGGTGGGCGTCGTATGCGGTGTCGGGGGAGAGGGCCCAGCCGGGCGGGGTCATGAGGGGCGGATGCGGTTGGGTCAGGAGGGGCCGATGCGGGGTGGGGTCAGGAGGGGCGGATGCGGGTGTGGCGGGACGCTGTGTGGAGGTCCGTCTGGATGTGGGTGGCCGTCCTCGTCAGTTCCGGGAGGAGGTCCGTCACGCACTCCCTCGGCGTGCGGCGGCTCACATGCATCGCCGTGTTCAGGGCCGCCACCACCCGGCCCGACCGGTCGCGGATCGGGACCGCCAGGGAGCGGAGGCCCTCCTCCAACTCCTCGTCCACCAAGGCGTAGCCCTGCGCACGGACCGCGGCCAGGGTCTGCTCCAGGCGAGGCTTGTCCGTGATCGTGTGGGGGGTCAGAGCGCGCAGGTTCGCAGGCTCCGGCAGGGGCGTGGGCGCGTCCGCCAACAGGATCCTGCCCAGTGCCGTCGCGTACGCCGGCAGGCGCGTGCCCACCGTGATGTCCACGCTCATCACCCGGGCCGTCGCCACCCGGGCCGTGTACTGGATCTCCTCGCCCGACTCCGACAGCACCGCCAGTGACGTCGACTCGTGGATGCGGGACGTCAGCTCGGCCAGGTGGGGTTGGGCGATCTCCGGGAGGGACGTACGGGACAGGGGCGGGAAGCCCAGGGAGAGCACCCGGGGGGTCAGGGTGAACGTGCGGTCCGTCGCGGCCACCAGGCCCAGGTGCTGGTAGGTGATCAGGGCGCGGCGGGCCGTCGCCCTGGCCAGGCCCGTCGCCCGGGCCACTTCCGTGAGGGTCAGCTCCGGCCCGGCCTCGCCGAACGCCGTGACGACCGTCAGGCCACGCGCCAGCGACTCCACGAACTCGCGGCCCAGTTGCTGCTTGGACGTGCCCGTCCAGCGCGCCAGGTCCGAGGGGGGCGGGCCGGGCTCGGGGGGCGGGGTGGTCCGGAGCTCGCGTTCCATGGCGCGCACCGCTGACCGCAGCCTCGGGAGCAGCGCCGTACGCAGGCGCTGCGCACTGTGGCGGCTCGTATGGCTCACCACGCTCGCCACGCACGCGATCGCGCCGTCCGCGCCCGGTGACCGGACCGGTACCGAGATCGCCACCAGGCCCGGCTCGATCAGCTGGTCGTCCAGGGACCAGCCGTTCGCCGACGCCTCGTGCGTGCGGCGTACGAACGTCTCGGCGTCCCGCTCGTCCGCCCCGTACGTGCGCGGCGGTACGGCCGTGAAGGACAGGTCTCTCGGGTCCGCCGCCCTGCGCCTTCGCCAGCGTCGCCAGTCCGTGTCCGTCCACTCCGTCGCGAACAGCGGTCCGGGCGCGGTGCGTTCGGCGGGGAGCAGGTCGCCGATCCGGAAGCTGAGGGACATCGCGCGGCGGCGGGTCGCCTGGTGGATGAAACGGATGCCGTCGAGGTCGGCGACCGCGAGCGAGACCGACTCGTCCAGTTCGTCGGCGAGCGCGTCCGCGTGCGGGGACAGCAGCGCGGGCAGACGCAGGGCGGACAGGTACGCGTTGCCCAGTTCCATCAGGCGGGGGGACAGGTGGACGTCCCGGCCGTCGAAGCGGACGTAGCCCGTGCGGGCGAGCGTGGCGGTGATGCGGTCGACGGTGGAGCGGGCGAGGCCGGTGGCCCGTTCGAGGCCGCTCAGGCTCAGCGTGCCGTTCGCCTCCGTCAGTTCCCGCAGTACCGCGATGCCGCGGATGAGCGGGGTGACCGCCTCCGCGGGGACGTCCCTCTGTACTTCCCCCGAGGCGTCGCGCAGGACGTCCCTCTGTACTTCCCCCGAGGCGCCCTTCGACGCGTCCCCCGAGGCGTTGCCCAGGACGTTTCTCGGCACGCCCCTCTGCCCCGTCTCGTCGGCCGGCGAGGCGGCACCCTCCTGGGGCTCGGACACGGGCTTCGCAGGCATCGGCTCTCCGGTACGGCGCTCGCGACGGTCGCGGCAGGCCCACCGTAATCCCAGTCGTCCGAGTAAGCGGAGATCAGTACCGGGTGGACAGGGGCGGGGGAGAGAAGTCCCGCTCTCTATCGCCTCGTCACCCTCACCCGGTATCCCCCCTCCGCCCCCGCCCCCGCGGCTCCCACCCCCGCGCCCACCCCCAGCACCTCGATCGTGATCCCGTGGCCCGCGTCCCGGAACGTCTCTCCGGGGGTGAACGGCGCGTCGGACAGCTCCGCGTGGACGTTCGGTGCGCGGGTGCAGCCGCCGCTGTCGCGGTGGGAGTCGGTGACGGTGACCGGGCCCATGCCCGTGTCCACCTCCGCGTCGACCCTGTAGATCAGTACGCCCGGGCGGCACACCGCCTCGTCGTTGCCGGCGCGGGTGCGCACTTCGACGGCGTAACCGGTCCTGCCGTCGAGGGGGACGAAGACCAGCTTGGAACCGCCGGCTTCCGCGAGGGGCGTCAGGGTGTACTCGGTGGTGCCGGGGGACGACGCGCAGTGGACCTGGGCGGCGTCCAGCCAGCCCAGCTTCCACTTGTGCCAGCCGAGGAAGTCGTTGTTGGCCCCCCAGTCCTCGCTCATGATGTCCCAGTGGCCGACCGCGCCCCCGCCCTCCGCGGTGTACAGGTCGGGCAGGCCGAAGACGTGGCCGTTCTCGTGGGGGAGGACGCGGTAGCCGGTGCGGTCGTAGGAGCCGGAGCCGTCGTCCTGGCGGGAGTAGACGAAAGAGGCGTTGGCCACGGGTACGCCGTCGGCGACCGGGGCGTCCGGGTTGCCGGCGAAGGTGACGGACAGGACCGTGTCCAGGGCGGAGGGGCCGGCGTTGGGGCTCACCAGCACGTTCAGCAGGTCGTACGCGCGGAAATCCACCTCCGGGTCGGCCTCGGCGACGAGATCCTGGACGAGGGTGCGGTAGCCGGGCTCGAACGGGGCCCCGCGCCCTATGCCGTACTCCCGGAAGGACTTCGGCATCCGCAGCCAGCCGGGGACGGGGGTCTCGGGGCGGTAGTCGAGGCGGCCGTAGGAACTGGTGCGGAACCACTCGCGGGTCTGCGGGAAGAACTCGCGGAAACGGTCCTGGGCGTCTCCCTCGCCGGGGGCGTCCGAGAAGTCGATCATCAGGGTGAGGGCGCGGACGGTGCCGGTGGAGCGCGTGTAGCCAGTGGGGGTCGGGATGCCCTCGGACATCTGGACCTCGCGTGCGCCGCGGATCATGCAGGGGCCGTGTGCGGGCGTGTGGGACAGGACGATCGGGCCTGCTCCGGCGGTGCTGGTGCCGGGGGTGAGACCGCCCGTTCCGGCCGAGGTGCTGACCGTGAAGGTCAGGGCGGTCACGCAGGCCAGGGCGGCCAGGCGCCGTCTGGGTATCCGGTGACGGGGCGGCCCCGTGCCGTCCGGGTGGGGGCGCCGGGGCTGCGGCTGTATGCAAGGGACCTGCAAGGGACCTCCCGCGCCACGGCAGCCTCCCGTCTCCGGCTGCACCCTTCCGATCACCCTGCGTCGCCGGATGGGGGGACGCGCGCTGGAGGAGACCGATCGTGGGTTTCCCGTCAGTAGGGGTGGGGCGGGACGTCACCCGGCTCGCGAGGCAGGCTCCGGGCTCGTGAGGCGGGCACCGGGCGCGCGAGGCAGACTCCGAGTCCGCGAGGCAGGCTCCGAATGCGCGAACGGAGGCAGGCTCCGGGCTCGTGAGGCAGGCTCCGGATCCGCGAGGCAGGCTCCGGGCTCGCGAGGCAGGCTCCGGGCCCTCCGCAGCCCCCGCCCCTCCGCCCAGCACCCCCGGTGGCCCGCCCCCTCCAGCAATTTGTGAGCCAGGTCACAAAGAATTTCTCCGGGAGCGGGAAATACCGGGGACCCACTCCCCGTTTAGCCATGTGTCCGACCGAAACGGGGACCCGCTCCCCGGATCGGAGCAGTAACCCTCAGCCACCACCAGGAGTACGCCGTGCAGACCGCCACCCCCGAAGCGCGCAAGGCGCCCCGGCCTCGCGCCGACGCCCTGCGCAACCGGGAGCGGATCGTCACCGCCGCCCGGGAGATGTTCGTCGAGCACGGCCCCGAGGTGCCGCTCGACGAGGTCGCCCGCCGGGCCGGCGTCGGCAATGCCACGGTGTACCGCAACTTCCCGGACCGCGACGCGCTCGTCCGCGAGGTCGTCTGCTCGGTCATGGGCCGCACGGCCGCGGCCGCCGAGGCCGCGCTCACGGAGACCGGCGACGCGTTCGAGGCGCTGGAGCGCTTCGTGCACGCCGCCGCCGACGAGCGGATCAGCGCGCTGTGCCCGATGGTCTCCAGCACGTTCGACCAGCACCACCCGGATCTGGAGGCCGCCCGCGAACGGGTCGAGCGGCTGATCGCGGAGGTCATGGACCGCGCCAGGTCGGCCGGACAGCTCCGGTCCGACGTGGACGTGGGGGACATCATGATCGCCGTGGCCCAGCTCAGCCGGCCCCCGGCCGGCACGGACTGCTTCCGCGCCGACCGCTTCGTCCACCGCCACCTTCAGCTGTTCCTGGACGGGCTGCGGGCTCCCGCCCGCTCCGTCCTGCCGGGTGCGGCCGTCACCATGGAGGATCTGCGCCGGCCCTGACCGCCCCGCCCTGCCCCGTCCACCCACCCAGCCCGACCGGCTCAGTCCGGTCGCCTCAGCCCGATCGGCTCAGTCCGGTCGCCTCAGCCCGATCGGCTCAGTCCGGTCGCCTCAGCCCGATGAGTTCAGGCCGCCCCACCCGTCTGAACCCTGGATGACAGTCCCTGCGGCACGTCCCCTCGACGAGCCGTCACCTTTCGCCGCCTTTCGTCACCTTTTTCCGTCACGAAGTCCCGAAGTGGGTATCCCCATGTCTGAAACAACCTCGAAGACGCCAGGCGCACCGGTCAGAGAGCCGGACGCGTTCCGCTGGAAAGCGCTCGTCTTCATCGCCCTGGCCCAGCTGATGGTCGTCCTGGACGCCACCATCGTGAACATCGCCCTGCCCTCCGCCCAGCAGGACCTCGGCATCTCCGACGGCAACCGGCAGTGGGTCGTCACCGCCTACGCCCTCGCCTTCGGCGGTCTGCTCCTGTTCGGCGGCCGGATTGCCGACCTGTGGGGCCGCAAGCGGGCGTTCGTCCTCGGGCTCGGCGGCTTCGCCGCGGCCTCCGCGCTCGGCGGGGCGGCCACCAACGAGGCGATGATGTTCGGTGCCCGTGCCCTCCAGGGCGTCTTCGGTGCCCTGCTCGCGCCCGCCGCGCTCTCCCTGCTCGCGGTGATGTTCACCGACGCCAAGGAGCGCGCCAAGGCGTTCGGCATCTACGGCGCGATCGCCGGCGGTGGCGGCGCGGTCGGGCTGATCCTGGGCGGCTTCCTCACCGAGTACCTGGACTGGCGCTGGACGTTCTTCGTGAACATCCCGTTCGCCATCGTCGCCGCGGCCGGCGCGTACTTCGTCATCCGTGAGCCCGAGGGCGGCCGCAACCGCTCCCCGCTCGACATCCCCGGCGTGATCCTGTCCACCCTCGGCCTGGTCGCCCTCGTCTACGGCTTCACCCGCGCCGAGTCCGACGGCTGGAGCGACTCCGTCACCGTCGGCATGTTCGTCGCCTCGGCCGTGCTGCTGGCGTCCTTCGTGCTCGTCGAGGCGAAGGTCAAGGCCCCGCTGCTGCCGCTGCGCGTGATCACCGAGCGCAACCGCGGCGGGATCTACCTCTCCCTCGGTCTCGCGATCATCGCGATGTTCGGCCTGTTCCTCTTCCTGACCTACTACCTGCAGATCGTGAAGGGCTACTCGCCGGTCAAGACCGGGTTCGCCTTCCTGCCGATGATCGCGGGCATGATCACGGGCTCCACGCAGATCGGCACCCGCCTGATGACCCGGGTCGCGCCGCGCCTGCTGATGGGCCCCGGCTTCCTGGTCGCCGCCCTCGGCATGCTGCTGCTGACCCAGCTGGAGATCGGCTCGTCGTACGCCGCCCTGTTGCTGCCCGCGATGCTGCTGCTCGGTCTCGGCATGGGTACGGCGTTCATGCCGGCCATGTCGCTGGCCACCCAGGGCGTCGAGCCGCGGGACGCCGGTGTCGCCTCCGCGATGGTCAACACCTCGCAGCAGGTGGGCGGCGCGATCGGCACGGCCCTGCTGAACACCATCGCCGCCTCCGCGACCACGGCGTACGTCGCCGACCACATCGCCGGGGCGACCAGCCGGTCCCAGCAGCAGCTGGTCCAGCTGGAGGGCATGGTGCAGGGCTACACCAGCGCCATCTGGTTCGCCGTCGGCATCCTCGTGGTGGCCGCCGCGATCGCCCTGACGTTCGTCAACGCCGGCCGCCCGGGTGGTACGACGGTGGCGTCCTCCGGCGAGGAGGCGGCGGAGGAGGTGCAGATCCCGGTCGTCGCCCATTGACGCCCGCGCATCGCACCCCGGCGGTGCCGCGCCACCCGTAGTGGCCCGCGCACCGCACCCCCCCTCGCGGTGCCGTGCCACCGTAGTGGCACGCACACCGCACCCCCGCAGTGCCGCACCCCCGCAGTGCCGCACCCCCGCAGTGCCGCACCCCCGCAGCGCCGCACCCCCGCAGTGCCGCGCCACCGTAGTGGCCCCCGGCACCGCAACCCCTTCGGGCCACCCGTGGGCACGAGGAAGGGGACGCCTCGTACCCACGGAATCCAGGACCTGTCCTGGCCCCGCGTCAGCTCAGCGGAGCCAGGGCAGGTCCGCACCCGCTTCGGCCGGCTGAAGTCCCTCGGCGACGATCCGCATGATCTCGCCGAGGGACTTCTGCTGTTCCGGGGAGAGCCGGTCGAAGACCGCCTGGCGTACGGCCTCCACATGGCCCGGCGCGGTCTGCCGCAGCACCTGGAGGCCCTCGTCCGTGAGGACGGCGAACTGGCCCCGCTTGTCGTCGGGGCAGTCCTCCCGGCGTACCCAGCCGTTCTTCTCCAGGCGCGCGATCGCGTGCGAGAGCCGGGAGCGGGTGATCTTCGCCAGCATCGCCAGCTCGGTCATGCGCAGCCTGCGCCGCGGCGCCTCGGCGAGCTTGACCAGAAGGCCGTAATAGACGTGCGGCATGCCCGCGTCACGCTGCAACTGGCGGTCGAGATGGTCGTCGAGGAGGGTGACGCCCTCCATGAACCAGCGCCAGACGCGCTGCTCCTCGTCGGTGAGCCAGCGCGGCTCCTGGGGGCGGGCGGGTGAGCCGGTTGTCGGTACGGATGCGGGTGCCTTCATGTGTTCCACTCTACGTGGGCCCTCCTTGAACTTTAAACAAATGGCCCGTACAGTTTTGTCAGGGAACCACGTTTCGGAAGGAGCCGCAGCATGTCCGCCGCCACCCAGGAGCGCATGCCCGCTCTCTACCTGAGCCACGGCGCCCCGCCCCTGGCCGACGACCCCGTCTGGCCCGGTGAACTGGCCGCATGGTCCGCGGGTCTGCCGCGCCCCAAGGCCGTCCTGATCGTCTCCGCCCACTGGGAGGAGGCCCCGCTCGCTCTCGGTGCGACCGAGACGGTCCCGCTCGTCTACGACTTCTGGGGCTTCCCGGAGCACTACTACCGGGTGAAGTACGACGCCCCCGGCGCACCGGAGCTCGCGGAGTCCGTACGCAAACTGCTGCGCGCCCCCGGCATCCCCGTCCAGGACGTCCCCGACCGCGGCCTCGACCACGGCGCGTACGTCCCGCTGGTCGAGATGTACCCGGAGGCCGACCTCCCGGTCCTCCAGGTGTCCATGCCGACGCTCGACCCGGTCCGGCTCATGGAGATCGGCCGCAGGCTCGCGCCCCTGCGGGACGAGGGTGTGCTCATCGTCGGCTCCGGCTTCTTCACCCACAACCTGGCCGCGCTCCGGCAGGGCGGCATCCCCGCCTGGTCGGCCGAGTTCGACGACTGGGGACGGCGGGCGCTGGAGGCGCGTGACGTGGACGCGCTGCTGGACTTCACCCGCAAGTCGCCCGCGGGGCAGCTCGCCCACCCGCGCACCGAGCACTTCGCCCCGCTGTTCGTGACCATGGGCGCGGCCGACGCCACCGGTGAGCTGGACGCGCAGAAGTCCGTGATCGACGGGTTCTGGATGGGACTGGCGAAGCGGTCGGTGCAGTTCGGCTGAGCAGGTCCCGGGGGCCGGGCGCCTACAGCGGCTTCTCGTGCCAGGCCACGTCCCAGTAGCGGCCGAACTTGCGGCCGACCTCCCGGAACGTGCCGACGTGCCGGAAGCCGAACCGCTCGTGCAGCCGCGCCGACGCCTCGTTCGGCAGTGCGATGCCCGCGTAGGCGCGGTGCAGATCCTCGCCGGACAGGGCCTCGAAGAGGGCCGTGTAGAGGAGCGAGCCGACGCCGCGACCGCCGGCGCCCGGGGCGACGTACACGGTTGTTTCCACGGAGGGCGCATAAGCGGGCTTCACGCGGAAAGGGCTGGAAGTGGCGTAGCCGAGGATCCGCCCTGTCTGCGGCTCCGTGGCAACCATCAGGCGGTACGGCCCGTCTTCAGGGTGGGAGAGCAGCCAAGGGCGGCGCTCCTCCGGAGTGAAGATCACGGTATCGAATGTGATCGCCGTCTCAGCCACATAGTGGTTGTAGAGGGCCGTGAGGGCCTCGAGGTCATCCTCGACCCCCGGCCTGACCTGCACCTCTGTGGACTGTGACGGCATCGGGCCTCCTCGTGTGGCCGGGCAGGATACTGCATGATCAGAAAAATCGGGGGCCTGGTTGGGAATTCTGTCCTGATTCCAGTCGTTGTTTCCATCGGATGCAGGGCACCCGAGGAGAGTCCGGAGAGTCCCGGAAGACGGAGTCCAGCGTCCGAAGGACCACCCGCTGACCTCACCATCGCAAGGGAGCTCGCATGGCAACCCGTGCCGTCGCCCGTCGTCAGTCCGCCACCGGCGAGACGGCCGACGCGGCAAGCAGTGTTCGCGCCCATGGCGGCGAGATCGCCGACCGCGACCTGGTCGGCATGTACCTCGACGAGATCGCGCGTACGCCGCTGCTCGACGCCGCCAAGGAGGTCGAGCTGTCCCAGATCATCGAAGCGGGTGTGTTCGCCCAGCAGATCCTCGACGGCCTGGAGGAGAACAAGGCCGGGGCCTCGCCCGAGGAGCTGCAGGCCCTGGTCGACGACAGCGAGCGCGCGAAGGACGTCTTCATCCGCTCCAACCTGCGTCTGGTCGTCGCCGTCGCCCGCCGCTACCCCCGCAGCGGCCTGCCGCTGCTGGACCTGATCCAGGAGGGCAACGCCGGCCTGGTGCGCGCGGTCGAGAAGTTCGACTACCGCAAGGGTTTCAAGTTCTCCACGTATGCCACGTGGTGGATCCGCCAGGCCATCACCCGCTCCATAGCCGACCAGTCCCGCACGATCCGCCTGCCCGTCCACCTCGTGGAGGAGCTCGGCCGGATCCGCCGTGTGCAGCGCGAGTTCAACCGTGAGCACGGCCGGGACCCGGAGCCCGCGGAGATCGCCGCCGAGCTCGGCTCGACGCCCGAGCGGGTCACCGACGTCCTGGACTGGGCCCGCGACCCGGTCTCGCTGAACATGTCGGTGGACGACGAGGGCGAGACCCAGTTCGGCGACCTCCTGGAGGACACGTCGGCGGTGTCGCCCGAGCAGTCGGTGCTCACACTGCTGCGCAGCGAGGAGCTGGACGACCTGATCGGCCGGCTCGACCAGCGCACGGCGTCGATCATCAAGATGCGCTACGGCATCGAGGACGGCCGGGAGCGCACGCTGACCGAGGTCGGCAAGGAGCACGGCCTGACCCGCGAGCGCATCCGGCAGATCGAGAAGCACGCGCTGCTGGAGCTGAAGAAGCTGGCCCGCAGCACCGGCTTCGACGCGGCGGCGTAAAGCCCCGATCCTGCGCCCCGACCGTCGGTCCCCGGTCCCCGGTCCCCGATCCCCGGCCCCGAGGCCGGGGACCGGTGCACCCGGTGAGTATCCGGGCGTACGACGCGTTCCCCCAGCCCGTGGGTGACGGACCGTGTGCGCCCGAGGGGCACCGCGTACGCCGGGTGGCGAAAGACCGCGCAAACATGGCGATGTAACGCCGCTTCAACCCGCGGACTCAGGGAACAAGACTTCTGGGTCCACCAGTTCGGACCCGGGGCCACACCCCCTGGGCCCCCCGACAAGCCACGTCCCGTCGCACTCCCCCCGGCGCCGGGACTTTCCCCGAGACCGGGCTTCGGCGTCCTTCCCCCCGGACGCCGGGGCCCGGCTCTCGTTGTGTCCGGAGGGTTCCGTCTGGAGGGCGGGCCACCCCGTACCTGAACCACGGGGTGGCCCGCCAGATGGCAGATTGTGTCACATGGGCATAGCCTGCCGGGCGTGAGCAGCACCACCCCGCCTCCGCCCCCGTCTCCGACCTCGCTGACCGAGCGGCGGAAGGCGGAAACACGCATGGAGATCGCCCGGGCGGCGGCCGGTCTCTTCGTACGGCACGGCCTGCGCGCCACCCGCGCGGAGGACATCGCCCAGGCCGCCGGTATCGCCCCGCGCACCTTCTACCGGTATTTCGCCACCAAGGAGGAGGCCGTCGCCCCGCTCTACGCCACCGGCGCCGAGCGCTGGGTGGAGGCGGTGCGCGCCGCTCCCCCCGGCGCCGGTGTGCCGCGGGCGCTGGAGGAAGGGGTGCGGCACACCCTCACCCCGGGCGTCGCCGTCTCGGCGTCCTCGTGGGAGTGGGTGCGCACGCTGCTGCGCCTGGCCGAGGCGACCCCGTCCCTGCGCCGGGTGTGGGCGGAGGTGTGCCAGGCGTCCGAGCGGCGCCTGGGGGAGGTCCTGGCGGAACGGGTGACACGTGCCGGTGCGCCGGCAGTGGCCGAGGCGGTGGCCGAGGCGGACGGTGGGGCGGCGGCCGAGGCAGTGGCGGCGGCGGACGGTGGGGCGGCGGCCGGGTCGGTGGCGGCGGCGGGCGTGGCTCCGGACGGTGACGACAACGTTGCCGTCGCGGCCGGGGAATCACCCGCGCTCAGCCCCGAGCTGCGCTTCGCCGCCGCCGTGGCCAGTGCCGCCGTACGGGCGGCCCTGGAGGCCTGGGCGGCGGGGGACGGGCCCGTCGAGGGACCGGACGGTCCGGCGGAACTCGCCCTGCGCAATCTCGCGGCCCTGCGGGACTTCCCCTGGGGACGCTGACGCGACGGCTCACACCCCGCCCGCATCCGGCATCCAGCCCACGCCCGGCGTCCCGCCCCCGCCCGGTGTCCCGCCCGCCTCCGGTATCGCGCCCGCCTCCGGCATCCCGCCCCCGTCCGTTATCGCGCCCCCGTCCGGTGTCGCGCCCGCCTCCGGCATCCCGCCCCCGTCCGGTGTCGCGCCCGCGTCCGGCATCCCGCCCCCGTCCGGTGTCGCGCCCCCGTCCGTTAGCGCGCCCGCCTCCGGCATCCCGCCCATGCCCGGTATCGCGCCCACGTCCGGTATCCCGCCCGCGTCCGGCGCCCCGGCTGCCCTGCTCAACCGTGCCCCCAACTCCCTGACCGCCGTCACGAGTTGTTCCGGCCGGTGCACCACGAAGTCGCACTCCAGCATCGCCAGCCGGAACGCCACCCACTGCACGGCGTCCCCGACGGATCCCCGCAGTCGGCAGCTGTCGTCGTCCAACGGCTCGGGCGTGCCCAGCCAGTGGGGCACCCGGGCCGCGACGACGTCGGCCGGGGCGGCGAACGTGACCTCGAAGTCGTAGGACTGGTGCTGCCGTTGCATCGAGCGCCGCAGGAACTCCGCCGCGTTCCCCGCGGGCAGCTCGCGCGGTGCGAAGCGCGCCCCGGTGGCGAACGGCTCGCTGACGCGGTCGACGCGGAACGTGCGCCAGTCGTCCCGGTCGATGTCGTACGCCACCAGGTACCAGCGGCGGCCCGTGGACACCAGCCGGTACGGCTCCGTCAGGCGCCGCGTCTGTGTGCCGTCCGCCGCGCGGTAGGCGAACCGCAGCCGCTCGTGCCCGGCCACCGTGGAGGCCATGACGGTCAGGGTCTCGGGCGCGATGCTGGGGCCGTCGCCGCTGGTCAGGGGCGTCGTCGCGGCCTGCAGGGTGGTCACGCGGTGGCGCAGCCGGCCCGGCAGGACCTGCTCCAGCTTGGCCAGCGCCCGCACCGAGGCCTCGTCCAGGCCCTCCACCGCGTGCCCGGCCCCGGCGCGCAGCCCCACCGCGATGGCCACCGCCTCCTCGTCGTCGAGCACCAGCGGCGGCATGGCCTTGCCCGCGACCAGCCGGTAGCCGCCGTCGGCGCCCTTGGTCGCCTGCACGGGGTAGCCGAGTTCGCGCAGCCGGTCGATGTCCCGCCGCACCGTGCGGCGCGACACCCCGAGCCGCTCGGAGAGCTCGCCGCCGGGCCATTCGCGGGGCGTCTGGAGGAGGGAGAGGAGCGTCAGCAGCCGCGCCGGAGTATCCGTCGTCATACCGATGAGGATGCCGCACCACTAGGACACGATCTGACCTAGTGGCGGTCTAACTTCGACGCATGAACTCCACCGACACCACCCTCGGCACGGCGGGCGGCGGGACCGACCGCCGGCGCTGGTTCGCCCTCGCGATCGTGATGACCGCGGCCTTCATGGACCTCGTCGACGTGACCATCGTCAACATCGCCATACCGTCGATCCGGCGGGAGTCCGGCGCGTCCTTCAGCCAGATCCAGTGGATCACCGCCGGTTATGCCCTCGCCTTCGCCGCCGGCCTGATCACCGGCGGACGGCTCGGCGACATCCACGGGCGCAAGCGGATCTTCCTCGTCGGCATCGGCGGGTTCACGGTCGCCTCCGCGCTGTGCGGCCTCGCCGTGAACCCGGAGATGCTGGTCGCCTCGCGCTTCCTCCAGGGCGGCATGGCGGCGCTGATGGTGCCGCAGGTCCTGTCGATCGTGCACGCCACCTTCCCGGCACACGAGCGCGGCAAGGTGTTCGGGCTGTTCGGCGCGGTCGTCGGCCTTGGGGCCGTGTCCGGTCCGCTGCTGGGTGCGCTGCTGACCGAGTGGAACCTGTTCGGCTGGGAGTGGCGGTCGATCTTCCTGATCAACCTGCCCGTCGGTGTCGCCGGACTGATCCTCGGCAGCCGCTTCATCACGGAGTCCAAGGCGCCGCGCGCCCTGAAGCTGGACCTGGGGGGCGTCGCGCTCGTGACGCTCGGTCTGCTGATGCTGCTCTACCCGCTCATCCGCGGCCGCGAGCTGGACTGGCCGGTGTGGGGCTACGTCTCGATGGCCGGCTCGCTGGTCGTCCTCGCGGTGCTGGTGGCGTACGAGAGGCGCAAGACCGCGCGGGACGGGTCCCCGCTGGTCGAGCTGTCGCTGTTCAAGGTCAAGAGCTTCGCGGCCGGGATCGCCGTGCAGACCGTCTTCGGGATCGCGCTGGGCGTGTTCTTCCTCGTGTGGACGCTGTACATGCAGCTGGGGCTGGGCTGGAGCCCGCTGAAGGCGGGCCTGACCGGGGTGCCGTTCTCGATCGCCGTGTCGGCCGCCGCCGGGATGTCCGTGCAGATGCTGGTCCCGCGCTTCGGACGCAAGGTGCTGCAGGCGGGTGCGCTGGTGATGGGCGCCGGAGTGCTCCTCTACATCGGGGAGTCCGGGCACTACGGCTTGGCCATCGCCCCCTGGCAGATGGCGCTCCCGCTCGTCGTGATGGGCGTCGGCATGGGGCTGATCGTCGCTCCGCTGACCGACGCGATCCTCTCGGAGGTGCCGCGCGAGCACGCCGGTTCGGCGTCGGGCCTGATCAACACGGTGCAGCAGATGGGCAACGCGCTGGGGCTCGCCCTGGTGTCGGTGGTGTTCTTCGGCACGATCTCCGACCACCTGCGGCCGGAGCAGATCGGCCCGGCCTTCGTGGACGCCTTCCAGAACGCGCTCGGCTGGGTCGCCGCGGTGATGGGCGCCATCTTCCTGCTGATGTTCGCGCTGCCGAAGCGACCCGCGCAGCACGTGGAGGGTGAACAGGAGCCGGTGGGGGAGAAGGAAGCGGTTCTGGCCTGACCGTCGGAAACGGGCCCGGCACCTCGGTGGTGCCGGGCCCGTTCGCGTTCCCGCTGCGCCCTTCCACTCATGCCCGTTTGGGTCCGAACCTGTTTACTTTGCGGAAATCTCGGCGTAGCCTCCCGCTGAAACCACACGTTCGGGCATGAGGCGGAGGCGAACGGACATGTACGCACCGGAGCGGCAGCAGGAGATCCTCCGGCTCGCCCGTGACGGCGGCCGAGTGGATGTCGTGTCGCTGGCCGAGGAGTTCCAGGTGACGGCGGAGACGATCCGCCGGGATCTGAAGGCCCTCGACCGCGCCGGTCTGGTCCGCCGGGTGCACGGCGGGGCCATCCCGGCCGGGCGCCTCGACTTCGAGCCGGACCTCGCCGAGCGCGAGACGACCGCCGCCGACGAGAAGGACGGCATCGCCAAGGCGGCCCTGGCGGAACTGCCGACCGAGGGCACGGTGATCCTCGACGCCGGGACGACGGTGGCCCGGATGGCCGCCGCCCTCCCCCTGGAGGCCTCCCTCACCGTGGTCACGCACAGCCTCCCCATCGCGGCCCGCCTGGCCGACCACCCCGGCATCCAGCTCCACCTCATCGGGGGGCGCGTACGGCACCGCACACGCGCCGCTGTGGACGCCTGGGCGCTCAGGGCATACGGCGAGATCCGCGCCGACGTGCTGTTCGTGGCCGCCAACGGCTTCTCCGCCGAACACGGCCTGACCACCCCCGACCTCGCCGAGGCCGCCGTCAAGCGCGCGGCCGTGGCCGCCGCCCGCCGGGTGGTGCTGCTCGCCGACTCCTCCAAGCACGGCCAGGAGCACTTCGCCCGCTTCGGCGACCTGAGCGATGTGGACCTGCTGATCACCGACAGCGGGCTGAGCCCCAAAGACGCCGTCGCGATCGAGCGCGGCGGCACGGAAGTAGTGCGCGCATGATCCTCACCGTCACCCCGAACCCGTCCCTGGACCGTACCTACGAGGTGCCGTCCCTCGACCGCGGCGAGGTCATCCGCGCCACCGGCGAGCGGATGGACCCGGGTGGCAAGGGCGTGAACGTCTCGCGCGCCGTCGCCGCCGCCGGGCAGCGCACGGTGGCGGTCCTGCCCCTGGGCGGCGCCCCCGGCGCCCTCGTCGCCGACCTGCTCGACCAGCAGGGCATCGAGGTCGCGCCCGTCCCCGTCGCCGGAGCGACCCGTTCCAACATCGCCCTCGCCGAGTCCGACGGCGTCCTGACGAAGATCAACGCACCCGGCCCCGAACTGTCCGGCGCCGAGCGCGAACTGCTCCTGGAGACCGTGCGGCAGCAGTCCCGCGACGCCTCCTGGATCGCCTGCTGCGGCAGCCTCCCCCGCGGACTCGCCCCCTCCTGGTACGCCGAGCTGGTCGCCCGCGCGCACGCCGCCGGGGCACGGATCGCCCTGGACACCTCCGGGCCCGCGCTGCTGGCGGCCCTGCGCGAGCGGCCGGACGTGGTCAAGCCGAACGCCGAGGAGCTCTCCGAGGCCGTCGGCCGCCCCCTCGCCACCGTCGGTGACGCCGTGAAGGCCGCCGAGGAACTGCGCGAGATGGGCGCCCGGGCCGTCCTCGCCAGCCTCGGCGCCGACGGACAGCTGTACGTCTCCGGCGACGGCGCCTGGTTCGGCAGCGCCCGGGTGGCGGCCGTCCGCAGCAACGTGGGCGCCGGTGACTCCTCCCTCGCCGGTTTCCTCATCGCCGGCGGCGACGGCCCCGAGGCCCTGGCCTCCGCGGTCGCGCACGGCGCCGCCGCCGTCCAGCTGCCCGGCAGCGTGATGCCGAAGCCGGGCGACCTGGACCCGGCAGCGGTGACGGTCACAGCCGAGGTCCCGGCGGACCGCGCGCTGAAGGAGCCGGTGTCATGACATACCGAGCGGCCGGTGTCGTGACGTACCGAGGAGCCGGTGTCGTGACGTACCGAGCGGCCGGTGTCGTGACGTACCGAGGAGCCGGTGTCCTGACGTACCGAGCAGCCGGTGTCATGACCTACGACGAGCAGCGCGCACCCACGCGCGAGCGGCCGGCCCCCTCCCCCTTACTCACGGGCCCTGCCGCCACCCCCGTCACCCCCCACCGCACCCCCGTCCCCCTCCCCGCCCACCCCTCCCACCGGGCGATACGCGTGCTAAGGAGCCCGCGATGAGCGACATGATCACGGCGGACCTGGTCGACCTCGGCCTCTCCGCCGACACCAAGGAAGCGGCGGCCCGTGCGCTCGCCGAGCGCATGGTGGCCCTGGGCCGGGTGACCGACCTGGAGGGCTTCCTCGCCGACGTGGCGGCCCGTGAGGCCCAGATGCCGACCGGCCTCGACGGCGGCATCGGCATCCCGCACTGCCGCAGCGAGCACGTCACCGAGCCGACGCTCGCCTTCGGCCGCAGCGCCGAGGGCATCGACTTCGGCGCCCCGGACGGCCCCGCCGACCTGATCTTCCTGATCGCCGCGCCGGCCGGTGCGGACGACGCCCATCTGACGATCCTGTCCTCGCTCGCCCGGCAGCTGATGAACAGCGAGTTCACCGACGCCCTGCGCGCGGTGAGCGACGCGTCGGCCGCGGCGGCCCTGATCCGCGGCGACGAGCCGGACACACCCGCACCCGCGGGTTCCGAAGACCCCGTGGCGTCGGCGGGAGCGGCCTCTCCCGCCGCCGCCACGGTCACCGACGACGACACCGCCGCCGAAGAGCCGTCCCCGCAGCGGCCGTTCCGCATCGTCGCCGTCACCTCCTGCCCCACCGGCATCGCCCACACCTACATGGCGGCCGAGTCGCTGGAGAACGCCGGCCGTGAGGCGGGCGTCGAACTCACCGTCGAACCCCAGGGCTCGGCCGGTTTCACCCGCCTCGACCCGCAGGTCATCGCGGCGGCGGACGCCGTGATCTTTGCCCATGACGTGCCCGTACGGGAGAAGGAGCGGTTCGCCGGCAAGCCCACCGTCGACGTCGGGGTGAAGGCCGGCATCAACCGCGCCGCCGAACTCATCACCGAGGTCCGCGAGAAGGCCGCGCGCGGCGAGGTCACCTCCGGTTCCGCCCCGGCCACTCCGGTGGATCGTGCGGGCGAGTCCGGCGAGGGCTACGGCACCAAGCTGCGCAAGTGGCTGATGTCCGGCGTCAGTTACATGGTGCCGTTCGTCGCCGCGGGCGGTCTGCTCATCGCCCTCGGCTTCGCGATCGGCGGCTACAAGATCAACAAGGCCCCGTCGGTGATGGACCACTTCCTGTGGACTCAGGCCGACAGCTGGGCGGCCCTGCTCTTCCAGATCGGCGGCGTCGCCTTCGGCTTCCTCGTCCCGGTCCTCGCCGGCTACATCGCCTATGGCATGGCCGACCGGCCCGGCATCGTCCCCGGGTTCGTCGGCGGCATGATCGCGTTCAACATCAACGCCGGGTTCCTCGGCGGCCTGGCGGCCGGTCTGATCGCCGGTGGCGTGGTGATGGCGATCCAGAAGGTGAACGTCCCGGCGGCGCTGCGCGGCATCATGCCCGTGGTGGTGATCCCGCTGATCTCCTCGGCGATCGTCGGGTTCCTGATGTTCGTCGTCATCGGCAAGCCCATCGCCGAGGCCCAGAAGGGCATGACCGACTGGCTGAACGGCCTGTCCGGCAGCAACGCCATCCTGCTCGGCACCCTCCTCGGCCTGATGATGTGCTTCGACCTCGGCGGCCCGGTCAACAAGGTCGCCTACACCTTCGCCACGGCCGGTATCGCGGTGTCCAGCCCCAGCGACTCGGCGATGAAGATCATGGCCGCGGTGATGGCGGCCGGCATGGTCCCGCCGCTGGCCATGGCCCTGGCGACGACCGTGCGCGGCAAGCTCTTCACCCCGACCGAGCGCGAGAACGGCAAGGCCGCCTGGGTGCTCGGCGCCTCCTTCATCTCCGAGGGCGCGATTCCCTTCGCCGCCGCCGACCCGCTGCGCGTCATCCCGGCCTCCATGGCGGGCGGCGCGGTCACCGGCGCCCTGTCGATGGCCTTCGGCGCGACCCTGCGTGCCCCGCACGGTGGCATCTTCGTGGTCCCGCTGATCGGCAACCCGCTGCTCTACCTGGTCGCCATCGCCGCGGGCGTCTGCGTCACGACGGCCCTGGTCGTCGTCCTGAAGGGCATGCGCAAGCCGGCCCCGGGCGCCGCCGCGGCCTCCGCGGTGGACGACGAGGCCCGCACGCCCGAGACGAAGCAGCCCGTCGCGGCCTGACACGCGCTTGCGGTTCGCCCCATTCGGGACGTGTGAACCGTTCATGCCACCTGCGAGATAGATCACGAAAATCACGGCCCGGGACCATGGTCCCGGGCCGTGGTGTCTACTGGGCGCATGCCCGAGCACGCCTCCCGATGGCCCGAAGGCCACCCCCTCCCCGCCCTCCCGCAGCAGCGGCAGACGGGCCCCCGGTCGGAGTCCGTGGAGCTGACCGCCGAGGAGAGAGACGCGTTCGCCGCGCTGGTGCGTCAGCTCGGCGACAGACGCCCCTGACGGCCTGGGGCTGCTCCTCGGCAGCAGGCCGGGAGGGCGGCGCTCAGGACAGCTGGGCCGCCCGCCGCTCCATCGCCTCACGCGCCGCGTCCTCGGTCGCGTACACCTCACACATGTGCCGCCCGTCCGGCGTCGCCGTGTGCTCGACCTCCCACAGGGAGATCTCGTCGCCGTCGCGCAGCAGGAACGCGTGCTCGTAGAGCGAGAAGCCCAGTTGTGCCCGGCCCGCCCGGCACGGCCGCCCGAAGGCCTGCGTGATCTGATGCCCGGACGCCGTGGCGAGCAGGGCCGCCGTCTCCGCGCCCGGCCGGTCCACGTTCTCCGCCCGGCGCAGTAACCTGCGCGCGTGGTCCGCCGAATCCTCCGCGGCGTACGCGTGCCGGGGCGCCGGGACCGGTGACAGCTGCACCGTCACCGGCAGTTCGAAGTCGGGCGTGTCCGGCGGCAGCGGCAGCCGGGCGGTGGCGGCGCGCAGCTCCTCCTCGTCGGCGTACACCTCGTGCTGCGGTTCGCTGCCCGCCGCGGTGTTGTGGACGAGCTCCCAGAGGGTGAGCGCCGAACCGTCGGCGAGCAGCCAGGTGTGCCGGTACGTCTCCCGGTGCAGGCCCGCGCTGTGGTGCGCGGAGTGCAGCGAACCGTCGTGCGCCAGCGCGCAGTCCAGGCGTCTGATCGCCTCGTCCGGCAGCTCGAAGGAGTTCAGGGCGCGGCCGAGGAGGCGCGCGAGGTGCTCCTCCGGAGACTCGGGCGAGTCGTGGGGTTCGTACGGTGCCGTCTCGTACGGAACGCTCAAGGTTTCTCCCGGCGTTGCTGCATGTCACCTTGTGGGTGCATACCGTAGCCCCTCGGTCGGACATCATGTCCGGGAACCGAGAAAACGTACGTCCGGGAAAACGCCCGGGCCGCGCGAAAAGTTCCCGCGCGGCCCGGTCGGTCCGTCAAAAACCCCAGCTGGGGCGGTCGTTCAGAGGTGCACAGAGGTGTGTAGAGGTGCCTGGAGGTGCCTGGAGGTGCAGAGGTGCGTGCAGCCGATCAGGAAGCGCTGTCGGCGGTCCACTGGCTCCACGCCATGTTCCAGCCGTTGAGCCCGTTGTCCGGTGCCACTGTCTTGTCGGGGGAGTTCTTCACGATCACCACGTCCCCGATGAGGGAGTTGTCGTAAAACCACTTGGCGGACGTGCTGCCCCCCGCGCCCTGGACGTCGGCGAGACCCACGCAGCCGTGGCTGGTGCCCTCACGGCCGAAGGGCGGGTTGCCCTTGTTGTACCAGTAGTTGCCGTGGAGGAAGGTGCCCGACGTGGTCAGACGCATCGCGTGCGGCACGTCCGGGATGTCGTACTCGCCGCCGAGGCCGACCGTCCGGCTGTTCATCCGGGTCTGGACGAACTTCTCGGAGATCACCATCTGCCCGTTGTACGTGGTGTGCTCCGGGCTGCCCGCCGAGATCGGGACCGTCTTGACGGTCTTGCCGTCCCGGACGACCGTCATCGTCTGGGTGTTGACGTCGACCGTGGAGACCTGCGAACGGCCCACCGTGAAGGTGACCGTCTTCTTCTGCACGCCGTAGACGCCGTCCGCGCCCTCGACCCCGTCCAGGTCGATGTTCACCGTGACCTTGGAGCCGGCCTTCCAGTACTCCTCGGGCCGGAAGTCCAGCCGCTGCCCGTTAAACCAGTGCCCGACGACCTTCTGCCCGCTGCTGGACGTCACCTCGATGTGCGACTGCACGTCCTTGCGGGCGGTGATGGCCTTGTCGAAGGTGAACGACACCGGCATGCCCACACCGACCGTCGTGCCGTTGTCCGGCGTGTACGTCCCGATGAAGCTGTTCGACGACGACACCGTCGTGAAGATCGAGTTGGCCGCGGCCGTCCGGCCGTCCGCGTCCTTGGCGGTCGCCGATATCTGGTACTTGGTCCCGCGCTCCAGCTGCTCCTTCGGCTTCCACACCTTGCCGTCGCCGGAGATCGAGCCCTCCACGGCCTGGCCGCTGCCCGCCACCGTCATCTTGACGTCGGTCAGCTTCCCTTCGCTGACCTTCACGCCCGTCTTGTTGATGGACGCGCCGGTCGAACCGTCCTTCGCCGAGATGGCGATCTTCGCGACGGACGTCTTGCCGCCGCCCTTGCCGTCCTTCCCGTCGTCCTCGGCGTTGGCGCTGCCACCGCAGGCGGTGAGCGTCAGGGCGCCGACCATCAGGGCGGCACAGGCCCCCAGAGTGCGCCGCGCTGAAATGTTCGGCGTTGTCACGGGCTGCTCCCAGTTCGTGTGATGTTGTGTGATCCGCTCCAGTACGTGGGAGAAGAGGGGCCGGGGGACCGGTGGGGTTCCGTCCGTTCCCCATGAAGGCCGTCACGTGACAGAACCGCGACAAAGCCCGGGACCGCTGTGCCTCCGCCGTGCGTCACGGGCCTGGTCAACGGCCCGGATACAGCTCCCCGTACGACGGCCACGCCCCGCCCGGGCCGTCCACCGGCTCCGCGGCCCGCACGGCCCGCACGATCGCGCGCGTCACCACGTCCGCGCCCGCCGCCAGGACCTCGTTCAGGGCGAGCGGGTTCGCGGCGTCCAGCGCGCGGCCGCCGGTCGCCAGCGTGAACACCGTGTCCCCGTCGTTGAGGAGATGCACCGGACGCACCGCACGCGCGATGCCGTCGTGCGCCGTGCCGGCCAGCTTCTGCGCCTGCGCCTTGGACAGATCCGCGTCCGTGGCGACCACCGCGAGCGTGGTGTTCAGCGGCGGCGGCGTACTCCGCGCGGCCGTCTCGGCGAGGCGCCGCTGCGCTGCCGCGTGGACCTCCGCCTCCGGATACCGCACCCGCCCCTGGAACAACTCCCCGTACAACACCCCCGTCTCCGGATCCACCGCCGATCCCGCCGCGTTGGCCACCACCAGTGCGGCCACCGTGATGCCCGAGCCGAGCACCGTGCTCGCGCTGCCGACACCGCCCTTCACCACCCCGACCACGGCTCCCGTGCCCGCGCCCACGCACCCCTGGGGCACCCGGGCGCCCGGCTCGCTCGCCGCCGCCGCCTCCACCGCGGTCCGGCCGGTGGCGGCGTCGGGCCGGGCCCGGAAGTCACCGCCCCGCCCCAGGTCGAAGACGCACGCGGCGGGCACCACGGGCACCACCTGCGCCGGATCCGCCCCGACCCGGATCCCGCGCCCCCGCTCCTCCAGCCACGCCATCACCCCCGACGCCGCGTCGAGCCCGTAGGCACTGCCACCGGTCAGCACGACCGCCTCGACCTGGCGCACCACGTTGCGGGGATCCAGCGCGTCCGTCTCCTTGGTGCCGGGCCCGCCGCCCCGCACGTCCACGGCGGCCACCGCCCCGCCCTCCGGGGCGAGTACGACCGTGGTGCCGGTGAGCCAACCGTCGCCGGTGCGTGTCGCGTGCCCGACCCGCAGGCCGGAGACGTCCGTCAGAGCGTCAACTGTCATGCAGCACAGTCTCGTCCAGCGGCCGGCCCCCGAGGCCACACCGAGGCCGTCGGCGGGGGCGGGTCGCCGGGGTGCTCACCCGGTGCGCCCTCGGTGGGGCCGGATCGCCGGCGTTTTCACGCGATGCGCCGTCGCTGGGGCCGGGTCGCCGATGGTGCTCACCCGGTGCGCCCTGGGTGGGGCAGGGTCGTCGGCGTGCTCACGCGATGCGTCCTGGGTGGGGCAGGGTCGTCGGCGTGCTCATGCGATGTGCCCGCGGCCGGGCCTGCTCACCCGGTGTGTGTCGCCACTGCGCTCTCTCTGGCGGTCGGCCGCGCCGCCAGGGTTTCTCCGGCCGCCACCGACAGCGCGCAGACCACGCCCGCCGCGAACACCGCCCAGTGGCCCAGGAACGTGCAGCAGATCACCAGCAGGGCCGTCGTCGGCAGCACCAGCTGCTGGGTGATGCCCTGCTTGAAGTGGCGCGAGTGCAGGGCCCACACCGTCAGCAGGTACAGAGCCGTCGGCAGGGTCACGGCCGCCGACGCCGACAGCGTGGAGATGTGCGCCTTGCCGACCGTCTGCTCCACCGCCACCTCCAGCCCGGCCCCGATCGCCGCAGCGGAGGCGAACACCAGGTAGTGGCCGTAGCCCCACAGGAACGCCTGACGGTTGGAGCGCAGATGGCCGTGGATGGGCACCACGAAGTAGATCCACCAGGCGGCGAAGATGATCAGCAGCCCGCCCGCCGCGATGGGGAGGAGCTCGCCCAGCGCGTCGTTCTCGTCGATGCCGGACTTCACCGCGACCGTGGCCGCCGCGATCGTCTCGCCGAGCACGATGATGGTGAACAGCCCGTACCGCTCCGCGATGTGGCGGGGATGCCAGGACGTGGAGTGACCCCTCTCCGCCAGGGGCGGCACGCACATCTCCAGCAGCGCCATCACCAGGAACCACCAGGCCCGTGCCCCCTCGGGCAGGAACAGCAGCCCCAGCCAGCCCATCTGGCACGCCAGGATGCCGCCGGCGTAACGCAGGGCCGTGGCGCGCTCCGGGCCCCGGCCGGCGCGGGCCGCCCGCAGCCACTGCGACGCCATGGCCACCCGCATGATCGCGTAGCCCAGCCAGACGACCAGGTACTCGTGTTCCTCGAACGCCCGCGAGACCCCCGCCGCGAGGACCAGCACACCCGCGATCTGCACCAGGGTGACGATCCGGTACAGCACGTCGTCGTTGTCGTACGCCGAGGCGAACCACGTGAAGTTCATCCACGCCCACCACAGGGCGAAGAACACCATCGCGTAGTCGAGGATCCCCTGCCCCGCGTGCCCCTCGGCGACGGAGTGCACCAGCTCGATACCCGCCTGGGCGACGGCCACCACGAAGCACAGGTCGAAGAAGAGCTCCAGCGGCGAGGCCGTGCGATGCGCCTCGTCGCGGCCACGGGCCCGGAGCCTGCGCAGCGGCCCCCGGCCGCCGGGCGCACCGGAGGAGACGGGCGGGGGAGCGGGGCTGGACGTCATGCGTCCCAGCACAGCAGAAGGCACGGGGAATTTCTCCGCGAACGTACCCTGGTTGCATGAGTACCGTCCCCGGCCCCGAGCCGCGCGAGCCGAAGCCCGCGCTGGTCTTCGACGACCCGCTCGACCAGCAGTCCTCCGACGACACCGACCGCGGCTGGGGCGAGCGCACCGACTCCGGCGGCAGCGCGGCCGACCTCAAGCGCTTCCTGGACGAGAAGCCGCCCCACCACATCTGACCCGTCCGGGCGGCTGCCCGGGCGGCCGCCCGAAGTGCCGTTACCGCCGGTCGTGGCCCGAACCGCGCTGGGCGACCAGGGCGTCGCGGATCTCCTTCAGGACCTCCAGCTCGGTCACCTCGATGATCTCCTGCGTGCCCTCCTTCGCCTTCCGGCGCGCCTCCTGGCGGGCCAGGTACTTCGCCATGGGCAGGACCATCAGGAAGTAGACGACCGCCGCCGTGATGACGAAGCTCAGCGTGGCGCCCAGCACGGAACCCCAGAGGATCTGGATGCCCTCCTCGCCTTTGCAGCTCGAGCTCAGACACGAGCTGTAGTGGTCGAGGTTCTTGGTCCCGATGGCTCCGACGACCGGATTGATGATCCCCTTCACCACGGCGTTGACGATGTTGGTGAAGGCGGCACCGATCACCACCGCCACCGCCAGGTCGACGACGTTCCCGCGCATCAGGAAAGCCTTGAAGCCCTGCAGGATGCTCGGTTCCTTCTTCTCGCTCACCTCGGGGCGTCTCCTCACACGAGCAGCTTGTGGAACAAAACGCTCCGCAACCTACGTCAACGCCGGGCCGAACCGGGAACCCGGGTCCCGCCGAAGTCACCACAAGGTCACCGCCAGACGCCCGGTGGCACCCGCACCGGCCAGCCGCGCTGCGGTGGCCCGGGGCACCGACAGCACGACCAGCGCCCCGCTCCCGCCCGCGTCCGCCACGGGCTCCGGCACCTTCGTCACCCGGGCCCCGCGCGCCACCACCTCGGCATCGCCACCCGGCATCGCCCCCTCGGCGGCGATGACGTCGACCCGGTCCCCGGGCCGCAGCAGCCGCACGGTGGCCGCGTCGGAGATCCGGACCGGGGCCGTCACCGACCCCGCGGCAGGACGCGTCCGCGCGGGGCGCTGACCGGACAGCGGCGCCGTGTGCGCCGGGGGCCGGGCCCGGGGATGACCGCGAGCCCCCTCACTGTCGCGTGGTCCCGCCGCCACCAGTGCGGTCGCGGTGACCGCGAGGCCGACGGCGACGGCCCGCCGCCGGTGCCGGACGAGCCGGCCGCAGCCGTGACCGCCGCGCACCCGCACCGGATCGAACCGCGGCACCTCACGGATCGCGGGCACCTCCGCCCCGGGCGGTCCCGAGGCGAGCGCCCAGGAGGGAACCGGGGGAGAGGAACGACGAGGGCGAGCCGAGGGGGAAGAAGCAGCCGAAGGGCCCGAAGAAGAAGAGGAAGGGCCCGAAGAAGAAAAAGAGGAAGGGCCCGAAGGATGAGAAGGAGAGGAAAGAGAAGAGGACAGGGCCGAGGAACGAGCGAACGGCACGGGGACCACCACCTGCGACGAGGGACCGGCTTGCGCTCCCACGATGAGGCTTCGCACCGCCGCCCGCTCCGGCCTGTGGACCCACCGCCGCCCTGTGGACAACCCCCTCACCCGAACGGCAACCTCCGCACCGGGTCAGTACCTGATCACCTGTCTACGGCAGCACGAACCCCGGATCCATCCCACCCAGCGCGTTCACACACAGACAGTCCCGCTCGCCCTCCCCGGGCAACCCGGCCACCGCATCGAACAGCACCCCCCGCAGCCGCTCCACATTCGCCGCGAACACCCGGAGCACCTCGTCGTGCGAGACCCCCTCTCCCGTCTCCGCGCCCGCGTCGAGGTCGGTGACCAGGGTCAGGGACGTGTAGCAGAGCTCCAGCTCACGGGCGAGCGCCGCCTCGGGATGGCCGGTCATGCCCACCACCGACCAGCCCTGCGCCTGGTGCCACAGCGATTCCGCCCGGGTCGAGAACCGTGGCCCCTCGACGACGACCAGCGTGCCGCCGTCCACCGGCTCCCAGTCCCGGCCCCGCGCCGCCTTCAGCGCGACGGCCCGCCCGGTGGGGCAGTAGGGGTCGGCCAGTGACACGTGGACCACGTTCGGCACCGAGCCGTCCGGCAGCGGCAGCCCGTCGAAGTAGGTGCCCACGCGGGACTTCGTGCGGTCGACCAGCTGGTCCGGAACGAGCAGCGTGCCCGGCCCGTACTCGGGGCGCAGGCCGCCCACGGCGCACGGGGCGAGGACCTGGCGCACGCCGGCCGAGCGCAGCGCCCACAGGTTGGCGCGGTAGTTGATCCGGTGCGGCGGCAGGTGGTGGCTCCGTCCGTGCCGCGGCAGGAAGGCGACCCGGCGGCCGGCGACGTCGCCGAGGAAGAGCGAGTCGCTGGGCGGCCCGTACGGGGTGTCGACCTGGATCTCGGTCACGTCGTCGAGGAAGGAGTAGAACCCCGAGCCGCCGATGACGCCGATCGCGGCGCCTGCCTGGTCCGTCACGTTCGCCTTGTTCGCCATGCCCGCACCCTAACCGCACGCGGAAACACCGAGGACCCCGTCGCCCCAGGGCGACAGGGTCCCGTAAGAAATCGGCCTTACGCGGCGGTGGTGCTGCTGGAAGAGGAGCTGCCGCTGCTCGACGACGAGCTCGACGAGCCGGAGTCGGAGGACGACGAGCCCGAGGACGAGGTGCTCGACGACTTCGCGGCCGGGGAGCTGCTCGACGAGGAGCCGCGGCTGTCGTTGCGGTAGAAGCCGGAGCCCTTGAAGACAATGCCAACCGCCGAGAACACCTTCTTCAGGCGGCCCTTGCAGCTGGGGCACTCGGTCAGAGCGTCATCGGTGAACTTCTGCACCGCCTCGAGGCCCTCGCCGCACTCGGTGCACTGGTACTGATAGGTGGGCACTGTCTTCCTCCTGGCACTCTCACTCGATGAGTGCTAACGACGATCCATAGTGACGTATTCCGGCCCCTCAGTCCACTGCCACCGGCACGCGGTGACCCACGCCACGTGCGACCGTCCGGCCGTTGCCCCGCGCCACCAGCCGGGAACGCAGGGCCAGGAGGGTCACCAGGGCCAGCACCGTGCCGCCCATCGGCACCAGGAAACCGGCGCCCGACCAGAAGCGGTCCTCCAGCTGTCCGGCGACCGTGACGGCGGCGGCCTGGCCGAGCGCCACCGCTCCGGTCAGCCAGGTGAAGGCCTCGGTGCGGGCACCGGCCGGGACCAGGCTGTCGACCAGGGTGTAGCCGGTGATGAGGGCCGGCGCGATGCACATGCCGACCAGCAGGCCGAGGCCGGCGAGGACCAGCACCGAGTGGGCGGCCCACAGGCCCGAGGCGGTGAGGGCGAGCGCCGTGTAGCCGACGACCAGGCGCCGCTGCGGGGCCGCCTTCCAGGCGATCGCGCCGCAGACCACGCCGGAGAGCATGTTGCCCGCGGCGAAGACGCCGTAGAGGACGCCGTTCAGGCCCGGCTCGCCGATCGACTCGGTGAACGCCGCCAGGGAGACCTGCATGCCGCCGAAGACGGTGCCGATGCCCAGGAAGGTCACGATCAGCACGCGCACTCCGGGGACGCGCAGGGCCGAAGCGTGCTCCACGCGCGCGTGCCCGCTGCCGGCGACGGAGGGCTGGGTGCTCTTCTGCGCGGCGAACAGCAGGCCGCCGATCAGGGTCAGCGAGGCCTCGGTGACGAGTCCGGCGGCCGGGTCGACGGCCGTGCACAGGGCGGTGGCCAGCAGCGGGCCGACCACGAAGGTCAGTTCGTCCGTGACGGACTCGAAGGCCGCCGCGGTGGTCATCAGCAGCGAGTCCTTGAGCTTGACGCCCCAGCGGGCCCGCACCATCGGACCGACCTGCGGCACCGAGGCACCGGTCGGCACGGCCGCCGCGAAGACCGCCCACAGGGGCGCGTCCAGCAGGGCGAGCGCGGTCAGGGTCAGTCCGGCGACCGCGTGCAGCAGTACTCCGGGGATCAGCACGGCGCGCTGCCCGTAGCGGTCGGCGAGGCGGCCGCTGTAGGGCGCGAACAGGGCCATGGAGACACCGGTGACGGCCGCGGCGGCGCCCGCCGCCCCGTAGGAGCCGGTGGTGTGCTGCACCAGCAGCACGATGGAGATCGTCAGCATCGCGAACGGCTGGCGTGCCGCGAAGCCGGGGAGCAGGAACGTCCAGGCGCCGCGGGTGCGCAGCAGCCGGCCGTATCCCGGGCGGGCGGAAGCCGTCGGGTTCTCCGACGCCTTCGAGGTGACCGTGGACGCCACGGCCCGTGCCTTTCTGCCGCCTGGTAGCGCGGCCCTGTAGCGGGCGGCGCCGAGAGCTGTCCTCTTGCGCGGAACTGCGGTAGATGCCGGGGCCCGGTGAGGAGGGGTGTCCCGACCGCCATACGGTCGCGCCAGCTCTGCGTCAGGCAGAGTTGGTTCGATCTGGGTAACGCCTTCATCCTACAGGGATCAAGGTCGGGTACGCCTGTGAAAGTGAGCACCATGGGGCCACCGCCCTGTGAATCACAAAGCACACAGAACGCACAGAACAACAAAACGCCCCGGCGTCGAGATGCGCTCCGCACCCGGCCCCTCAGGCGTTCGCCCCGCCCGTCCCCAGCCAGCCGGCCAGCTTGCCGCCGTGTCCCACGGCGCGGAGCCGGCTTTCGGTGGCGTCCCGGACGGGGTCCGTGGCGACCACGAGAAGCTCGTCGCCCCGCTGCAGGATCGTCGTCGGCAGCGGAACGAAGGACTCGCCCCCGCGGACGATGAGCGTCACGGCGGCGCCGTGCGGCAGTCGCAGCTCGGCCACCTCCACGCCGTGCATCTTCGATTCGCCGGGGATCGCCACGGACAGCAGGTGCCCGCGCAGCCGCTCCAGCGGCGCCGACTCGATGCCGAGGTCGGCCGCCTCCGAACCGTCGCCGAGGTGCAGCTTGCGGGCGAGCCAGGGCAGCGTGGGGCCCTGGACCAGGGTGTAGACGACGACCAGCACGAAGACGATGTTGAAGATCCGGCGGCTGGCGTCCACGCCCTGCACCATCGGGATGGTCGCCAGGATGATGGGCACGGCCCCGCGCAGCCCCGCCCAGGACATCAGGACCTGTTCCTGCCAGGACACCCGGAACGGCGTCAGGCACAGCACCACGCTCAGCGGTCGCGCCACCATGGTCAGGACCAGTCCGATGACCAGCGCGGGCACGATGTCGTCGCCCAGCTCGTGGGGGGTGACCAGCAGGCCGAGCAGGACGAACATGCCGATCTGGGCCAGCCAGCCGAGCCCGTCGGCGAACCCGCGCGTGGCCGGCCAGTGGGGCAGCCGCGCGTTGCCCATGACCATCGCGGCGAGGTACACCGCGAGGAAGCCGCTGCCGTGGGCCAGGGCGCCGGCCGCGTACGCCATGACGGCGATCGCCATGACGGCGATCGGGTAGAGGCCGGACGCGGGCAGCGCCACGTGCCGCAGGCCCCAGGCGCCCAGCCACCCCACCGCGAGGCCGATGGCCGCGCCGATGGCCAGCTCCAGCATGATCACGCCCAGCAGCGTGTACCAGTGCTCGACCGGACCCGCCGTGGACAGGGACACCACGAGGATGACCACCGGAGCGTCGTTGAAGCCGGACTCCGCCTCCAGCGTGCCCGTCACGCGCGCGGGCAGGGGGATCTTGCGCAGCACCGAGAACACGGCGGCCGCGTCCGTCGAGGAGACGACCGCCCCGATGATGAGCGCCTGCCGCCACTCCAGCCCGATCAGATAGTGCGCGGCCGACGCCGTCACCCCGACGCTCACCGCGACACCGCCCAGTGCCAGTGCCGTGGCGGCCGGCAGAGCCGGCTTGATCTCCTTCCACTTCGTGCCCAGACCGCCCTCGGCGAGGATCACGACCAGGGCCGCGTATCCGATGACCTGGGTCAGCTCGGCGTTGTCGAAGTGGATGTCGCCCACGCCGTCCTGGCCCATGGCGACGCCTATCCCCAGATACACGAGCAGGCTGGGGAGCCCGCTGCGCGAGGAGATCCGTACCGCTGCGACGGCGACGAGCAGGACGAGCGAGCAGACGAGCAGGAGCTGGTTGAGGTGGTGAACAGTCAGCGGCCGATTCCTTCCCTGGCCCGCACGCACGCGCGCGTGGGCTCACGTACATCGCACATGAAGCTGTGGCGCACCGCGCCAACTACTTCGTTACCTTACCTAACTCTTGACGATTTCTTGACGCTTCCGGGGGCAAGATCGAACGTCAGTCCGTTCCGGTTCCCGACTCCGCGTCAAGCGGCGCAAGGCCCTGCGCCTATCGTTGCTCCAGCGCTCAGTTAAAAGCACAGCCGAACCTGCCGCTCGCGTTAGGACAGCAAGGACAGCGATGCCCACCGACACCACCGCCTCCACGGGCCAGCAGCCCGGCAAGTCCGGCAGGAGAAAGGGGCGTAAAGCCCGACTTATCGTGCTCGTCCTGGTGCTGACCCTCATCGGGGGCGTGGCGTACGGGTCGTACTGGTCCATCAGTACGGTCCGGGCCTCCTTCCCGCAGACCAAGGGCTCCCTGACGCTGAAGGGCCTCTCCGGTCCCGTCGAGGTCAAGCGCGACGACTACGGCATCCCGCAGATCTACGCCTCCTCCGACGCGGACCTGTTCATGGCGCAGGGCTACGTCCAGGCGCAGGACCGCTTCTACGAGATGGACGTCCGCCGCCACATGGCCTCCGGCCGGCTCTCGGAGATGTTCGGCAAGAGCCAGGTCGACAACGACGAGTTCCTGCGCACCCTCGGCTGGGACCGGGTCGCCCAGCGGGAGTACGAGACCAAACTGTCGGCCACCACGAAGAAGTACCTCCAGGCGTACGCCAAGGGCGTCAACTCCTACCTCCAGGGGAAGGACGGCGAGGACATCTCCCTGGAGTACGCCGCGTTGGGCTTCACCAACGACTACAAGCCGCAGTCGTGGACCCCGGTCGACTCGATCTCCTGGCTGAAGGCGATGGCCTGGGACCTGCGCGGCAACATGCAGGACGAGATCGACCGCGCCCTGCTGACCAGCCGCCTGGGCCCCAAGGAGATCGCCGACCTGTACCCGCGGTACCCGTACAGCCGGAACAAGGCGATCGTGCAGGAGGGTCAGTACAACGAACTGACCGAGGCGTTCGAGCAGGGCGGCACGAGCGGCACGGGCGGCACGTCCGGCACCGGCGGCACCGCCGGGACGAACGGCACGGGCGGCACCGGCACCGGCACAGGAACCGGCTCCGGCGGGACCGGCACCGGAACGGGCGGGACCGGCACCGGCACGGGCGGCACAGGTACCGGCACGGGCGGCGCCGCCTCGGGCACCGCCGGCCTGGACAGTCAGCTCGGCGGCCTGACCCGGGTCCTCGACGACCTCCCGCCGGCCGTCGGCGTCAACGGCGACGGCATCGGCTCCAACTCCTGGGTCGTCGGCGGGAAGCACACCATCACGGGCAAGCCGCTGCTGGCCAACGACCCGCACCTGTCGCCCTCCCTGCCGTCCGTCTGGTACCAGATGGGCCTGCACTGCCGCAGCGTCTCCAGCGCCTGCCAGTACGACGTCAGCGGCTACACCTTCGCCGGTATGCCGGGCGTGATCATCGGTCACAACCAGGACATCGCGTGGGGCATGACCAACTCCGGCGTGGACGTCACGGACCTCTACCTGGAGAAGATCACCGGCGACGGCTACCTCTACGACGGCAAGATCAAGCCATTCACGACGCGCGAGGAGACCATCAAGGTCGCCGGGGGCTCCCCCAAGAAGATCGTCGTCCGTGAGACCAACAACGGCCCCCTGCTGTCCGACCGCGACGAGGAGCTCGTGAAGGTCGGCAAGAAGGCCACCGTCGACACCGCCGCGCCCGACCGGGGCGACGGCTACGGCGTCGCGCTGCGCTGGACCGCGCTGCAGCCCGGCACCACCATGGACGCCGTCTTCGCCATGGACAAGGCGAGGAACTGGACCGACTTCCGCAAGGCGGCCGCGCAGTTCGAGGTGCCCTCGCAGAACCTGGTCTACGCCGACAACGAGAACCACATCGGCTACACGCTGCCGGGGAAGATCCCCACCCGCGCGAAGAAGGACGACGGTTCCGTCCCGGCGCCCGGCTGGGACCCGGCGTACCGCTGGACCGGCTACATCCCGCAGGACGCGCTGCCCTACGAGTTCGACCCGGAGCGCGGCTACATCGTCACCGCCAACCAGGCCGTGATCGACCCGGACGAGTACCCGTACACGCTCACCGCGGACTGGGGCTACGGCGCGCGCAGCCAGCGGATCACCGACCTGATCCAGTCGAAGATCAAGGACGGCGGCAAGATCTCCACGGACGACATGCGCCAGATGCAGCTGGACAACAGCAGCGAGATCGCCCGGCTGCTGGTGCCCACGCTGCTGAAGATCGACCCGGAGAACAAGGACGTCCGCGAGGCGCAGAAGCTCCTGGAGGGCTGGGACTACACCCAGGACGCCGACTCCGCGGCGGCGGCCTACTTCAACGCGGTCTGGCGCAACGTCCTCAAGCTCGCCTTCGGCAACAAGCTGCCCAAGGAGCTGCGGCCCAGGGGGCAGTGCCTGTGGGTCGAGCCGGTCAACACCACCGGCCCGGCCGACGAGGCCGGGAAGGTCCGCGAGTGCGGCCAGCGCGACCCCGACCGGGCGCAGCCGGACGGCGGTGACCGCTGGTTCGAGGTGGTCCGGGGGCTCATGGACCAGCCGGACAGCGACTGGTGGAAGACGCCCAAGGTGAGCAGCGGACGCCCCGGCGCCGTCGACCGCGACCAGCTGTTCAAGCGGGCCATGATCGACGCCCGCTGGGAGCTGACCGCCAAGCTCGGCAAGGACATCGACTCCTGGAGCTGGGGCCGGCTGCACCGCCTGTTCCTGAAGAACCAGACCCTCGGCACCGCGGGCCCCGGTTTCGTGCAGTACGCCCTCAACCGCGGCCCGTGGGAGCTCGGCGGCGGCGAGGCCACGGTCAACGCGACCGGCTGGAACGCGGCCGGCGGCTACGGGGTGGTGTGGGTGCCGTCCATGCGGATGGTGGTGAACCTCGGCGACCTCGACAAGTCGAAGTGGATCAACCTCACGGGCGCATCCGGGCACGCCTACAGCGCCCACTACGTCGACCAGACCGACAAGTGGGCCGACGGTGAACTGCTGCCGTGGGCCTTCTCGGACCAGGCGGTCGAGAAGGGCACGGCCGACAAGCTGGTGCTCAAACCGTGAGCCCCCGACGCCCGTAGGACGAGCGGCCCTCCACGCGCGCGTGGAGGGCCGCTTCCGTTCCCGTTCGGGAGGGGATCCGGGGCCGCCGCGCCCGGGCGGGCCGCCCGGTGTCAGGGACCGGTGCGGAAGCGCCGTAGCCCGGAGGGGGTCACCACCGCGTGCACCGGGCGGTCGTGCGGCTCCTCCGGGACGTGCTCGACGACTTCGGAGTCGTACAGCAGCACCACCAGGGCGGGATGGACGCCCGCCCGCTCCAGCCGTGCGAGGACCCGGTCGTAGGAGCCGCCGCCCCGGCCGAGCCGCATCCCGCGCGTGTCCACCGCGAGCCCCGGCAGCAGCACGGCGTCGGCGGTGGTCACGGCGTCCGGCCCGAGGCGCTCGCCGGCGGGCTCGAGGAGGGCCATCCTGCCGCCGTGCCGGATCCGGGCGAGCGACTCCTGCCCCTCGTACACGCCCCAGTCGAGGTCGTTGTCGGGCAGCAGGGCCGGCAGCAGCACGCGCACGCCCCGGGCGCGCAGAGCGTCCAGGAGCGCGAGAGTGCCCGGCTCACTCCCCACGGAGACATACGCCGCGACCGTGCCGGCCTCGGCCAACTCGGGCAGCTCCAGCGCCCGCCCGGCCAGCGCGGCGGACTTTTCCCGCAGGTCATCCGCCGTCAACCTGTTCCTCACCGCGAGGAACTCGCGTCGCAAACTCCGCTTGTCAGGCTCGCCCGGACGTGCGATAGGCCTCAATGGTTGCTCCCGTACTATGGCAATACGCTCATATGAGCGCCTATGAACCGGAGTCACAGATTCCCCCTAAAGGCACCGGATAGGGTGGCGCTCATGACTCAGCACCCTCGGATCAGCAAGGCTGTCATTCCCGCAGCAGGCCTCGGCACCCGGTTCCTGCCGGCCACCAAAGCCACTCCCAAGGAGATGCTGCCGGTCGTCGACAAGCCGGCGATCCAGTACGTGGTCGAGGAGGCGGTCGCCGCGGGTCTCGACGATGTCCTCATGGTGACGGGCCGCAACAAGCGCCCGCTGGAGGACCACTTCGATCGCAACTACGAGCTGGAGTCGGCGCTCCAGAAGAAGGGCGACGCCGGCCGCCTCGCCAAGGTGCAGGAGTCCAGCGACCTCGCCACCATGCACTACGTCCGCCAGGGCGACCCCAAGGGCCTCGGCCACGCCGTCCTGTGCGCCGCCCCGCACGTCGGCGACGAGCCCTTCGCGGTCCTCCTCGGCGACGACCTCATCGACCCCCGCGACCCGCTGCTGCAGCGCATGGTCGAGGTCCAGGAGCAGCGCGGCGGCAGCGTCATCGCGCTCATGGAGGTCGCCCCGGAGCAGATCCACCTCTACGGCTGCGCGGCCGTGGAGACCACCGAGGACAGCGACGTCGTCCAGGTCAGCGGCCTCGTCGAGAAGCCCGACCCGGCCGATGCGCCCTCCAACTACGCCATCATCGGCCGCTACGTCCTCGACCCGCACATCTTCGACATACTCCGCCGGACTGAGCCCGGCCGCGGCGGCGAGATCCAGCTCACCGACGCCCTCCAGCAGCTCGCCGAAGACGAGAAAATCGGCGGCCCGGTGCACGGCGTCGTCTTCAAGGGCCGCCGCTATGACACCGGCGACCGCGGCGACTACCTGCGTGCCATTGTCCGACTCGCATGCGAACGTGAAGACCTGGGCCCGGACTTCCGGACCTGGCTTCGCAGTTACGTAGCCGAGGAGATGTAGCACGTTGAGCAGCGCCGCGCCCCACGTCACCGGCCAGGACCACAGCGGCCCCGACCACCTCTGGTCGGTGGACGAGCACCTGGAGGACATCCTCGCCACCGTCCGGCCCCTGGAGCCCATCGAGCTGCACCTGCTCGACGCCCAGGGCTGCGTCCTCGTCGAGGACATCACGGTGCCGGTGTCCCTGCCGCCCTTCGACAACAGCTCGATGGACGGCTACGCGGTACGGGTCGCGGACGTCGCGGGCGCGAGCCAGGAGTTCCCGGCGGCCCTGGAGGTCGTCGGGGACGTCGCCGCGGGCCAGGCCGACCTGCTGCACGTGGGGCCCGGCCAGGCCGCCCGCATCATGACCGGCGCCCCGCTGCCGGCCGGCGCCGAGACGGTCGTGCCCGTCGAGTGGACCGACGGCGGTCTCGGCGAGGGCCCGGTCCACGGCATGCGCGCCCGCAGCCTCGCCCCCGAGGGCGCCACCGGGCACGTCCTGGTGTACCGCCCGGCCGAGGCCCGCGCGCACGTGCGCGCGAAGGGCAGCGACGTGAAGGCCGGCGCCCGCGCCCTGGCGGCCGGCACCGTTCTCGGCCCGCCCCAGATCTCCCTGCTCGCCGCGATCGGCCGCGGCACCGTCCGGGTGCGCCCGCGCCCGCGCGTGGTGGTGCTCTCCACCGGCAGCGAACTCGTCCAGCCCGACACCGAACTGGGCACCGGTCAGATCTACGACTCCAACAGCTTCGCTCTCACCGCCGCCGCCCGCGACGCCGGCGCCATCGCCTACCGCGTGGGCGCCGTCGCCGACGACGCCGAGACCCTGCGCTCCACCATCGAGGACCAACTGGTCCGCGCCGACCTGATGGTCACCACCGGCGGTGTGAGCGTCGGCGCGTACGACGTGGTCAAGGAGGCCCTGTCCCACGTCGCGGACGAGGACGAGGCGGGCAGCGGCATCGAGTTCCGCAAGCTCGCCATGCAGCCCGGCAAGCCCCAGGGCTTCGGCTCCATCGGCCCCGACCACACCCCGCTGCTGGCCCTGCCCGGCAACCCGGTGTCGTCGTACGTCTCCTTCGAGCTGTTCGTCCGCCCCGCCATCCGCACCCTCATGGGCCTCAAGGACGTCCACCGTCCGACGACCCGGGCGACGCTGTCCGCCGACAAGGCGCTGACCAGCCCGAAGGGCCGCCGGCAGTTCCTGCGCGGCAGCTGTGCCGACGGCAAGGTCACGCCGGTCGGCGGCGCCGGGTCCCACCTGGTCGCGGCCCTCGCCCACGCGGACGCCCTGATCGTCGTCCCCGAGGACACCGTCTCCGTCGAGCCCGGCACCGAGGTCGAGGTGGTCCTGCTCGGCCGATAGCCCCTGGTTGGGGGTACCGTGTCGCGCACAACAGGCCCAAGCGCCGCACCGCGACGGGCCCGGACCGGGAGCGCCACACAGCATGAGCACGCAGGACCCATCCCCGCACGACGGCCGTACGCCGCAGCGGCTGACGCACATCGACGAGGCGGGCGCCGCCCGCATGGTCGACGTGTCGGAGAAGGACGTGACCGCGCGCACCGCACGGGCCAGCGGGCGCGTCCTCGTCTCGCCCCGTGTGATCGAGCTGCTGCGCGGCGAGGGCGTCCCCAAGGGTGACGCCCTCGCGACCGCGCGGATCGCCGGGATCATGGGGGCCAAACGCACCCCCGACCTGATCCCGCTCTGTCACCCGTTGTCGGTGTCCGGTGTGAAACTGGACCTGTCGGTCGCGGACGACGCCGTGGAGATCCTGGCCACCGTCAAGACGACGGACCGCACGGGTGTCGAGATGGAGGCCCTCACCGCGGTCTCCGTCGCCGCCCTCACCGTGATCGACATGGTCAAGGCGGTCGACAAGGGAGCGGTCATCACGGACGTACGGGTGGAGGAGAAGACGGGCGGCAAGTCGGGCGACTGGAGCCGGTCATGACCTACCGCGCTCTCGTCGTCACGGCCTCGAACCGGGCCGCCGCCGGGATCTACGAGGACAAGGGCGGCCCGATGGTCGCCGACGGCCTCAAGGGCTTCGGCTTCGAGGTCGACGGCCCGCAGGTCGTCCCCGACGGCGACCCGGTGGAGGCCGCCCTGAGCGCCGGCGTCGACGCCGGTTACGACGTCATCGTCACCACCGGGGGCACGGGCATCTCGCCCACCGACCGCACCCCCGAGGCGACCCGCCGCGTGATCGACCACGAGGTGCCGGGCATCGCCGAGGCCATCCGGGCGTACGGCCGCCAGAAGGTGCCGACCGCGGCGCTCTCCCGGGGTCTGGCCGGGGTGACGGGCGGCACGCTGATCGTGAATCTGCCCGGCTCGAGCGGCGGGGTGAAGGACGGCCTCGCCGTCCTGGAGCCGCTGCTGGTCCACGCCGTCGAACAGCTCCGGGGCGGCGACCACCCCAGACCCGGCCGTGGGGGTGCGAGCTGAACAGCCCATCCTGGCCCGTGGAGCTGGTGGACGGTGACATCGTCCTCAGGCCGATAAAGCTGCGCGACCAGCGGGCCTGGCGCGAGGTCAACCGGCGCAACCGGGACTGGCTGCGCCCCTGGGAGGCGACGATCCCGCCGCCCACACCGGGCGGGCCGATGACGCACCGCCCGACCTTCCGCCAGATGGTCCGCCATCTGAGGTCGGAGGCGAACGCGGGACGCATGCTGCCCTTCGTCATCGAGTACGAGGGGCGGCTGGTCGGGCAGTTGACGGTCGCCGGGATCACCTGGGGCTCGATGTGCTCCGGCCACGTCGGGTACTGGGTGGACGAGTCGGTGGCCGGTCGCGGGGTGATGCCGACGGCGGTGGCGCTCGTGGTGGACCACTGTTTCCGCACCGTCGGACTGCACCGCGTCGAGGTCTGCATTCGCCCGGAGAACGGGCCCAGCCGCCGGGTCGTGGAGAAACTCGGATTCCGTGAGGAGGGGCTGCGGCCGCGCTATCTCCACATCGACGGAGCATGGCGCGACCATCTCGTCTTCGCCCTCACCGCCGAGGAAGTCCCGGACGGGCTGCTGAGACGCTGGCACCGGTCGCGGTCGCAGAGTAATCCGGGAATGCGACCGCACCCCGGAAATTGAATACATGTTCGAAATTGATCGGCCGATGACCGTCTCGGGGCGATGAATTCCCGGCCCGGGCGGTCTGCTGATCGCATCGGTCACAAAAAAAGTTCGAAATATCAGCCAGATCGTGCGACACACCGGCTCAATTGGCAGATGGCCTCACACAAACCCCTCTACGGTGTGAGACGTGAGCAGCAGCGGCCTCATCTACGCAGTCATTGTCGGGGCCTGGGCCGCCTACTTGGTGCCGATGTGGCTCCGTAGGCAGGACGAGCTGAACGAGGCCCGTCCGACGGAACGCTTCAGCACCGCCATCCGGCTGCTGTCCGGACGGGCGGGGATGGAGCGCCGGTACGCCAAGGACCTGCGGGCGCGCTCCACCGACGAGGGGGAGCAGGGCGCCGACCACCCGGATGCCGTCACCGACTCGGTGGACGTCCGGGCCTTCGCGGTGTCCAAGACCCGTCCGCAGACCCAGGTACCCGTACCGTCACCCGCCCCGGAGGAGCCGGCCCGTCCCGCGGCACCCGAACCGCAGGCCCGGCAGTCGCCCGCGCCCGACGCGGCACGCGCCGGGCGCCCCCGGGAACGGGTCCCCGCCGCCCGCCGCAACGCCTCGGCGCAGGCGAACCAGGCGGCCGCGGCACGAGCCCGGCGCTCGAAGGTGCTCGCGCGCCGCCGGCGCACCACCATCATGCTGTTCCTCGCCTTCACCCTCGGCGCGATCGTCGCCGCGGTCGGGGGACTCGCCTTCCTGTGGGCGCCGGGCGTGCCCGCGATCATGCTCAGCGTCTACATCGCCTATCTGCGCTCCCAGGAGCGCCGCCGCTTCGCCTACCAGATGGACCGCCGCATGGCCGAGGCGGCGGCCCAGCGCCTGCGCGAGCGGCAGCGCCAGCCGCGGCGGCGCGCCCTGGCCGACGAGGAGCACGACGAACCGGAGGAGGGGTCCGAGCCGGTGACCGACCCCGGCCTGTCGGCCCTCGCCGCAGACCGGCGCGCCCTCGTCGAGCAGACCGACCACGCGGAGTGGGTCGACCAGCAGCGCGAGCGCCGGAGGCGGCCCGGGCAGGGTGGCGACAGCTGGGACCCGGTGCCGGTGCCGCTGCCCACGTACGTGACGGCCCCGGTCGCCCCGCGCGCCACCAGCGACGTGGACCTCGGCGCCCCCGACACCTGGAGCTCGGCCCGGTCGAGCACGGTGGCCCCGGACGCCGAGAGCGACTCCGGCGCCGCCGACCGCCCGGACGAGCCGCACCCCTCCGCCCAGGACACCGGTGACGCCGAGGGTGACGGACGCACCGACGCCCGTCGCGCGGCCTCCGCCCGGCGGGCCCGGGAGCGCGGCCGCACCCCGCTGTTCGACCAGTACGAGGACGGGGAGCGCCCCCGCGCCGCCAACGAGTAGCACCGCTAAGCCGCAGGTGACCGCCCCTGGGGAACGGATTTCCAAGCAGGCCGATCGGGGTGCTAGAGTTTCACTCGTTGCAAGGGCCTGTGGCGCAGTCCGGTAGCGCACCTCGTTCGCATCGAGGGGGCCAGGGGTTCAAATCCCCTCAGGTCCACGCAGCTCAGAGCCCGGTCGGGAAACCGACCGGGCTCTGACGTATGTTCAGGCCCGGGTGGTCGCTGCGGCCCGGGCCGGGTGACACGGGCCACAGACGGGGCGCTCGCTGAGCCCCCGTCAGCCGGTCGCCCGCAGGTCCTTGGCGAAGCAGCGGCTCGCCTCGTGGAAGCGGTAGTAGCCGAACTTGGTGCACGGCTCGTAGCCGCTGGACGTGTACAGGGCGATGGCCTCGGGCTGCTTGGTGCCGGTCTCCAGGACCATGCGGACGCGGCCGGCCGAGCGGGCGTCCTCCTCCAGGGCGGCCAGGACGCGGCGGGCCAGACCCCGGCCGCGCATGCCGTCGATCACGTACATGCGCTTGAGCTCGGCGTCGCCGTCGAGGTTGCCCTCGCCGTTGGTGTCCTGGGCGCGCCAGCCGCCCGACGCGACGGGCGTGCCGTCCTCGTCGTACGCGATCAGGTAGACGCCGTTCGGCGGGGCGAAGTCGGCGGCGGCCATGGGCGTGGCGTCGCCGTCGTCGCCGTAGCGGACCGCGTACTCGGCCTGGACCTGGTCGTTCAGCTTCATGGCGTCGGGGTGGTCGAAGGAGACCCGGCGTATGTGCATGGTCGCTACCGTATTCGATCCGGAACTGGACCTCGTCCAGTGTGCGGGTATCGTGCCCGGGTGCTCACTGTGACCTCTGTGAATGTGAACGGGCTCCGTGCCGCCGCGAAGAAGGGCTTCGTGGAGTGGCTCGCGGGGACGGATGCCGACGTGCTGTGCCTCCAGGAGGTGCGGGCCGAGCCGGAACAGCTGCCGGAGCACGTCCGCACGCCCGGGGGATGGCACGTGGTGCACGCGCCGGCCGCCGCCAAGGGCCGGGCCGGGGTGTCCCTGTACAGCCGCCGTGAGCCCGACCGGGTGCGGATCGGGTTCGGCTCGGAGGAGTTCGACGGCAGCGGTCGGTACGTGGAGATCGACCTGCCGGGAGTCACCGTCGCCTCCCTCTACCTGCCCTCCGGTGAGGTCGGCACCGAGCGGCAGGACGAGAAGGAACGCTTCATGGGCGAGTTCCTCGCCCACCTGAAGGAGCTGCGGGAGCGGGCCGCCGCCGAGGGCCGCGAGGTGCTCGTCTGCGGCGACTGGAACATCGCCCACCAGCGGGCCGACCTGAAGAACTGGCGCGGCAACCAGAAGAGCTCCGGCTTCCTGCCCGAGGAGCGGGAGTGGCTGACCCGCGTCTTCGACCCGGCCGACGGCGGATACGTCGACGTCGTCCGCACCCTGCACCCGGACACCGAGGGGCCGTACTCGTGGTGGTCGTACCGGGGGCGTGCGTTCGAGCGGGATACGGGTTGGAGGATCGATCTCGCCGTCGCGACCACCGGGCTTGCCGAGAGGGCGGTCAAGGCGTTTGTGGAGCGGGCCGCCAGCCATGACAAGCGGTGGTCGGATCACGCTCCCGTGACGGTCGTCTTCGAGATGTGACACGGGTAGGGGTGCGCCGACCCATGGCGCACCCCAGGTGCCGTGAAACGGGTCAGGTACGTGAGCCGACGGTGAAGGTCAGGCGGGAGGTATCGGGCCCGGCCAGTCGCTCCCGTCCGCCGCCCGACCGGCCCTTGGCGACTGTGACGCGAACGCCGTCCCTGAGAAGCTGCCCTCGAGTCACCTCACCGTCCGTGGCGAAAGCCTCGCGGTAGCGGTCGGTGGTGAACTCGTCGAGCCAGCTGGCGCGGATGGAAGCGGGAGCGGAGCACGTCGTGCCGCGGGCAGAGGCGCGGCAGACGTAGTCGCCGTACGCATACGCCTTCCGTGTGGCGAAGTACATGCGGCCACCGCACCCGGTGCAGTGCGCGACCCCGATGAGCAGCGACGTCTCCCGGCGCTTGGGATGGGTGCCGTTCGAGCGGGCATCGAGGGTGGCCTGGAGCGCCTGGAACTCCTCCTCGGTGAGCGGCGGGGGGCCGATCAGAACGGGTGAGCCGTCAGCGTCACGGACAGTCTCTCCCTTGTGCTGCCGGGGCCTTTCGATCTCACTGTCGGAGTGGGAACACCGTTGCGTGGGCGTTTGCATGCAACGTGCCTCGATCGGGGGAATGACGCAGTGCGCGGGGGAGGGTTACCGGCGCTCGCCTCGGACGTCAGCCCTGCCGGGTCATCCTCCGGTCCAGCGCCAGGGACAGTTCCGCCTCCACGACGCTGCGGGCCAGGGGGCGCAGGCGGGGGAGGTCTTCGGGGGTGGCGTGGTGGAGGACCAGGGTGGTGAAGAGGTCGGCCAGGGCGTCGGCGTGGGTGCGGACCTGGGCTGCCGCGCGCAGGACCTCCGCGAGGGGGATGCCCTCGTGGACGAGAGCCGACGAGACGTCCAGCAGGCGGCGGCTGATGTGGACGATCTCCTCGCCGTCGGTGCCGAGGTAGCCGAGTTCCATGGCGGCGGCGAGGTTCTCCGGTGTGGCCTCGCCCGCGAAGTGGTCGGCGAGTTCCTCGGGGGTGAGGTGGACCGGCTCCTCCTCGGTGGGGCCGCCGACGCCGAGCAGGTCGCCGACGTCCCGGCCGTGGTCGAACGCCTCGGCCAGTTCCGCGATGCCGTTGAGGGTGTGGCCGCGTTCCAGCAGGGCGGTGATCGTGCGCAGCCGGGCCAGGTGGTGGTCGTCGTACCAGGCGATGCGGCCTTCGCGGCGGGGTGGTGGGATCAGTTTGCGCTCGCGGTAGAAGCGCAGGGTGCGCACCGTGATCCCGGCGAGGCGGGCCAGCTCTTCCATGCGGTATTCACGCTTCTCGGCCACCTGGGCACCTTAAGGCGTACTGCGGGTAACTTCCTTGTCCCGCCCCCTACCCATCAGTACGTCGCTGCCCTACGCTCCCATTGCGCCAGTGTTCACTGGCACGGTTCTCGTGGTGTGTGGAGGTGTCGGCGTGGGCGAGCGTGAACACGAGCATGTGCGGGTCGCGGTGGTCGGGTCCGGTTTCGGCGGGCTGGGGGCGGCCGTGCGGCTGCGCCGCGAGGGTGTCACCGACTTCGTCGTCCTGGAGCGGGCGAGCAGTGTCGGCGGCACCTGGCGGGACAACAGCTACCCGGGATGCCGGTGCGACGTGCCGTCGCACCTCTACTCCTTCTCCTTCGCCCCGCACCCCGACTGGCCGCGCACCTTCTCGGGGCAGGAGCACATCCGCGCCTATCTGGAGCACGTGACGGACGTGTTCCGGCTGCGGCCGCACCTCCGCTTCGACTCGGAGGTGAAGCGGATGACCTGGAACGGCGAGCGGCTGTGCTGGGACATCGAGACCAGCAGCGGGAACCTGTCGGCGGACCTGGTCGTGTCGGCCACGGGCCCGCTGTCCGACCCGAAGGTGCCCGACATTCCCGGGCTGGAGTCCTTCCCGGGCAAGGTGTTCCACTCGGCCCGCTGGGACCACGACTACGACCTGCGCGGCAAGCGCGTGGCGATGGTGGGCACCGGTGCCTCGGCCGCGCAGATCGTGCCGGCGATCCAGCCCGACGTCTCGCGGCTCACCCTGTTCCAGCGCACCCCGCCCTGGGTCATGCCCCGTGTCGACCGGAACATCAGCGGCGCCGAGCGGTGGCTGCACCGGCAGCTGCCCTTCACCGCGCAGCTCAGGCGCGGACTGCTGTGGGGCATCCGCGAGGTGCAGGTCCAGGCGTTCACCAAGCACCCCGGGCAGCTCGGGTTCGTCGAGGACCTGGCCCGGCGCAACATGGCCCGCGCCATCAAGGACCCGGCCCTGCGGGCGAAGCTCACTCCGGACTACCGCATCGGCTGCAAGCGGATCCTGCTGTCCAGCGACTACTACCCGGCGCTCGCCCAGCCGAATGTGGACGTCGTCGCGAGCGGGCTGACCGAGGTCCGCGGCTCGACCCTGGTCGCCGCCGACGGCAGTGAGGCCGAGGTGGACGCGATCGTCTTCGGCACCGGCTTCCACGTCACCGACATGCCCATCGCCGAGCGGGTGGTGGGCGCCGACGGGCGGACCCTGGCCGAGACGTGGAAGGGCGGCATGGAGGCCCTGCGCGGCGCCTCCGCGGCCGGTTTCCCCAACTGGATGACGATCATCGGGCCCAACACCGGCCTCGGGAACTCCTCGATGATCCTGATGATCGAGTCCCAGCTGAACTACCTCGCCGACTACGTCCGTCAGCTCGACGTCCTCGGGGGCCGGGTCGCCCTGGACGCCCGCCCGGACGCCGTGAGCGCCTGGAACCAGAGGGTGCAGGAGCGCATGAGGCGCACCGTGTGGAACACCGGCGGCTGCACCAGCTGGTACCTCGACGCGAGCGGCCGCAACACCACCATCTGGCCCGGTACGACCGGGGAGTTCCGGCGGGCCACGCGGCGGGTGGACCTCGCCGAGTACGACGTCCTGCGGGCGCCCGCGGCGACGAAGAACTCCGCCGCGGAGAAGGCGGGGGTGGACGCGTGAGCCGCCTTCTGCTCCCCCGGGCTCGCGGCTTCGCCCGAGCAGGGGGGACCCCGGTCGACGCCGGGCCCTACGCCCCGCCCGCCCCGGCGCGCGAACTGACCGCCGTCTCCGCCGACGGCGCCCGCCTGCACGTGGAGGTCCACGGGCCGCAGGGCGCGCCCGCGGTCGTCCTCGCCCACGGCTGGACCTGTTCCACCGCCTTCTGGGCGGCGCAGATCCGTGACCTCTCCGCCGACCACCGGGTCATCGCCTACGACCAGCGCGGGCACGGCCGCAGCCCCGTGAGCCTGGCATGCAGCGCCGACGCGCTCGCCGACGATCTGGAAGCCGTCCTCACGGCCACCCTCGCGCCCGGTGAACAGGCCGTGATCGCGGGGCACTCCATGGGCGGCATGACGGTGATGGCGGCCTCCGGGAGGGCGGCCTTCCGGGAGCACGCGGCCGCCGTCCTGTTGTGCAGCACGGGCAGTTCGCAGCTGGTGGCGGCCTCCACCGTCGTACCGATGCGGGCCGGGCGGGTGCGCACCTGGCTGACCCGGCGGATCCTCGGCTCCCGCGCCCCGCTCGGGCCGGTCACGCCACTGGCCCGCCGGATCCTCAAGTACGGGACGATGGGCACCGGTTCGGCGCCGCACATGGTCGAGGCGTGCGCCCGGATCGTGCACGCCTGCCCCCGCGCGGTGCGCCACGCCTGGTCCCAGGTGCTGGACCTGCTGGACCTCGACCACGGCGTGCGGGAGCTGGACGTGCCCACGGCCGTGATCGTCGGTACGGCGGACCGGCTGACGCCGCCGGTGCACGCGCGGGCCCTGGCCGCCGCGCTGCCGCGGTGCACCGGGATCACCGAGCTGCCCGGCATCGGCCACATGACGCCCGTCGAGGCGCCCGACCTGGTCGGCCGCACCATCAGGGAACTCGTCCACGCACACATCAAGGTCGTAACCGAGGAGAGCGCATGAGCAGGGTGAGCCTCGAGGGCAAGGTCGCCGTGGTGACCGGGGCGGCGCGCGGCGTCGGGGAGTTGCTGGCCCGCAAGCTCTCCGCGCGCGGGGTGAAGGTGGCGCTGGTCGGCCTGGAGCCGGACGCGCTCAAGCAGGTCTCCGCGCGGCTGCACAGCGACAGCGACCACTGGCACGCCGACGTCACCGACCACGAGGCGATGGTCCGCGTCGCGGGTGAGGTCGAGGAGCGTTTCGGCCGGGTCGACATCGTCGTCGCCAACGCCGGGGTGGCCACCGGCGGGCCGTTCGCGGACTCCGACCCGGAGTCGTGGCGGCGGGTCATCGAGGTCAACCTGATCGGTTCGGCGGTCACCGCCCGCGCTTTCCTGCCGCTGCTGACGCGCAGCCGGGGCTATCTGCTGCAGATCGCGTCCCTCGCCGCGATCACGCCGGCACCGATGATGACCGCGTACTGCGCGTCCAAGTCGGGCGTGGAGGCGTACGCGCACAGCCTGCGGGCCGAAGTCGGGCACCGGGGCGTGAAGGTGGGCGTCGGGTACCTGTCGTGGACCGACACCGACATGGTGCGCGGGGCCGACCAGGACGACGTGATGCGGGAGTTGAGGCAGCGGCTGCCCTGGCCGTCCAACAAGACCTACCCGCTGGGGCCGGCCGTGGACCGGCTCGTGGAGGGGATCGAGCGGCGGTCGAGCCATGTGTACGGGCAGTGGTGGCTGCGCGGGATGCAGGGGGTGCGGGGTTATCTGCCCGCCGTCATCGGGACGGTGGGCCAGCGTGAGATGCGGCGGTTCGCGGACCGGCTGACGGGCATGCGCACGGGCCTGGTCGGGGCCGGTGGGGCGGCCGACGAACAGCAGCGGACTACGCTCCGTGAGTGATCGACATGCGCAGTGTCACGACCCGTGTGAATCTGATCGAGCCAGATCCCCTCACCCCCAACGGGAGTGAACCCACATGGGTATGAAGGACCAGTTCCAGGAGAAGTCCGAGCAGTGGCAGAACCAGGCTCGCCAGAAGGCGGACCAGGCTCGCGAGCAGATGCAGGGCCGGGGCCGCCGGCGCGACGAGGACATGGACCCCTCGCAGCCGCAGCGCGACCGTGAGCGCTCGGAGCCGCAGCGCGACCGTGAGCGTGAGCGTGACGAGGACCGCTTCGACCAGGACTTCGACGCCTGACGTTGCGTGACGCAGGGAAGGGGCTCCCCCGAGCGGGGCGCCCCTTTCCCCTTGTGCGGCTTCGCCTTGTGCGGCTTCGCCTTGTGCGGCTTCGCCTTGTGCGGCTTCGCCTTGTGCGGCTTCGCCTTGTGCGGCTTCGCCTTGTGCAGCTTCCCCGTGTGCGGCTTCCCCTTGTGCTGCGCCCCTTTCCCTTGGCGCCGAGCGGCTTTCCCCTGGTGCCGACCGGGTGTTTCAGGCCCTGGGCGGCAGCTTCGGGCGGGAGCGGTCCGGTACGTCGCTGTAGGTCGGCGGCGTCGCCGGCGGGTCGGTCTCCAGCAGCCCGACCGCGAGCTCCACCGCGTCGGCCAGCTGGGCGTGCCGTCCCTCGGCCCAGTCCAGCGGGGTGCGCAGGACGTCGATGTCCGGTTCGACGCCCTTGTTCTCCACCGACCAGCCGTAGGCGTCGAACCAGGCCGCGTTCATCGGCACCGTGATCACCGTGCCGTCGCCCAGTTCGTGGCGGCCGGTCATGCCGACCACGCCGCCCCAGGTGCGCTGGCCCACGACCGGGCCGAGCTTCAGCAGCTTGAACGCGGCGGTGATCATGTCGCCGTCGGAGGAGGTCGCCTCGTCCGCCAGTGCCACGAGGGGGCCGCGCGGCGCGTTCGAGGGGTAGGACACCGGCTGGGCGTCGCGGGTCAGGTCCCAGCCGATGATCGTCCGGCTCAGTGTCTCGACGACGAGTTCGCTGATGTGGCCGCCCGCGTTGCCGCGCACGTCCACGATCAGCGCGGGGCGGGACACCTCCATGCGCAGGTCGCGGTTGAACTGCGCCCAGCCCGAACCCCCCATGTCGGGGATGTGCAGGTAGCCGCAGCGGCCGCCGCTCAACTCGCGTACGACGGTGCGGCGTTTGGCGACCCAGTCCTGGTAGCGCAGGGGCCGTTCGTCGACCAGCGGGACGACGGCGACCCGCCGGGCCGGGCCCCCGCCCTCCGTCGCGTCCCCGGCTGGTGCGAAGGTCAGTTCCACGGTCGTGCCGCCCGCGCCGGCCAGCAGGGGGTACGGGCCGGTGTCGGGGTCCACCGGGCGGCCGTCGACATGGGTGAGGACCGCGCCCTCCCGGATGCCGGTGCCGGCCAGTGGGGAGCGGGCCTTGGAGTCGGAGGAGTCGCCGGGCAGGATCCGCTTGACCACCCAGCCGCCGTCCCGGCGTACGAAGTTGGCGCCCAGCAGGCCCTGCCTTCGCTGGTAGTGGGGCGGCCCCTCGTTGCGCCGGGCGGCGGTGACGTAGGCGTGGGAGGTGCCCAGTTCGCCGAGGACCTCGCGCAGCAGGTCGGCGAACTCGTCCGGGGAGGCGACGCGTTCGACCAGCGGGCGGTACTGGTCCAGCACCGCGCCCCAGTCGACGCCGCACATGCCCGGGTCCCAGAAGTAGGCCCGGATCAGCCGCCCGGCCTCCTCGTACGACTGCCGCCACTCCGCCGCCGGGTCGACGGTGTGCAGGATGCGGCGTGCGTCGATCCACACCGTGGAGTCGCTGTCGCCCTGTTCGTTGGCCGGCACCGCGCGCAGTTCGCCCTCGTCGACGATCACCAGCCGGCTGCCGTCGCCGCTGACGGCGAACCAGTCGAGGTGCTGGGCGAGTTCGGTCTTCCGGGCCTTGGTGACGGAGAAGTGCTCCAGGGTGGGCCGGCCGCTGGTGTCGTCCGGGTTGGCGAAGGTCTCGCCGAGGGCGCCCGAGATCGGCCAGCGCAGCCACACCAGTCCGCCGCCCGCGACCGGGCGCAGCGCCGAGTACTTGGAGGCGGCCACCGGGAAGGGCGTGACGCGGCTTTCCAGCCCCTCGACCTCGACGGTCACGGCCCCGCTGTCACCGTTGCCGTTGTCCTCGGCCGGGTCCAGGCCCCCGGCGGCCGGGCGGCCCTCGGGGTTCACGGCGAACGGGGAGGGCGTCGCGGAGGACAGCGGCACGAGGTAGGGGCGGCAGCCCAGCGGGAAGGACAGGTCGCCGGTGTGCACGTCGTAGACGGGGTCGAAGCCGCGCCAGGACAGGAAGGCGAGGTAGCGGCCGTCGCGGGTGAAGACCGGGTTCTCGTCCTCGAAGCGTCCGTTGGTGACATCGACGACCAGCCGGTCGGCGAGCCGGGCCATCTTGATCTGCCGCAGCGTCCGCCCGATGCCCGGGTGGGACCAGGCGAGCCATGCCCCGTCCGGCGAGAACGCGAGATCGCGCACGGGGCCGTTGATCGACCGGATCAGCTCGGTGACCTCGCCGCCGGAGTCCTCCGTGACGTCGACCAGGAGGAGCCGGCCGTCGTGCGAGGCGACCGCGAGCCGTTCGCCCTCCGGGTCCGAGACCAGCTCGTGCACGCGGCCCAGCGCGCCCGGTGCCAGGCGCCGGGGTGCCCGTTCGCCGGATGCCCGGGGCAGTGCGGCGATCTCGATCGCGTCCTCGCCCTCGGCGTCGGTCACGTAGGCCACCCGTCCGCCGGCGCCGAGCATCTCGGGCAGCCGCACCCGGACGCCGGGGGTGTCGGTGAGGGTGCGGGCCGGGCCGTCCCGGTGGGTCAGCCAGTACAGGCTGCCGCGCACGACGACGGCACTGGCCCGCCCGGTCTCGTCGACGGAGAGCCCGTCGACGTGCCGGGACGCCGCCACCTGGTACGGGCGCCGCCCCGCCCGCGCCCCGCTCAGCCGTACGTCCAGCCGGCGCGGCTCGGAGTCCGGGGACAGGTCGTCGACGATCCACAGGTCGCCGGCGCACTGGTACACCACCCGTGTGCCGTCGCTGGCGGCGTGCCGGGCGTAGAAGGCGTCGTGGTCGGTGTGCCGGCGCAGGCCGGAGCCGTCGTAGGCGCAGGAGTAGAGGTTCGCGACGCCCTCGTGGTCGGAGAGGAAGGCGATGCGGCCGCCGACGAACATGGGGGAGTGCAGATGGCCGCCCAGACCCTCCAGCAGCCGTTCGCCGTGCAGCCAGAGCCTGCCGGTGGCGCCGCCGCGGTAGCGCTTCCAGGCGGCCGGTTCGTGCGGTGGGGTGCCGGTGAGGAGGAGGGATCTGCGTTCCCCGTCCACGTCGGCGACCTGGATGTCGGAGACCGGCCCCCAGGGCAGTTTGCGGCCCGGGTCGCCGGTCGGGGCGACCTTGTAGGCCCAGGTGAAGAAGGAGAACGGCTCGCCGTGTGAGGCCACGGCCAGGATCTCGCCGTCCGGGGTCCAGCCACAGACCCGGGTGTCGGCGCTGCCCCAGTGGGTCACCTGGCGGCCCGGGCCGCCGTCCACCGGGACGACGTGGACCTCGGGCACCAGGCTGCGCCAGCTCGTGTACGCGAGCCGGCGGCCGTCGGGCGAGAAGCGGGGGTGGCCGAGCTTGGTGCGGTCGACGGTGAGCCGCCAGGCGCGGCCGGGGGCGTCGAGCGGGGCGAGCCAGAGGTCGTCCTCGGCCACGAAGCACAGCAGGTCGTCATGGAGGTGCGGCAGACGCAGATAGGTCACGTCCTCATGCTTTGCCGGGGGACGTAGCCGGGCAACTCAGGACGGAAGTCCGGCCGCGACCGGCCGTGACCGGCCGTGACCCACGACACGTACGAAACGGTTTCGTTTTCTTAGGAGGTGCGCTATCTTCGTGACGTACGAAACCGTGTCGTTCGGAAGCAGGAGGGTGAGAGGGATGGCCGAGGTCGCCGCCGCGCGTCGCAGCCGGATCACCCCCGAGCGTGAGGCCGAGCTCTACACGGCCGTGCTCGACCTGCTCCGCGAAGTCGGCTACGACGCCCTCACCATGGACGCCGTGGCCGCCCGCACCCGGTCCAGCAAGGCCACGCTCTACCGCCAGTGGGGCGGCAAGCCGGAGCTGGTGGCGAAGGCGATCCGGCACAACAAGCCGGGCAGCATCGCCGACATCGACACCGGGTCCCTGCGGGGCGACCTGCACGCCCTCACCTCCCGTGAGGACGACTGCACCATGCAGCAGAACGCCGCGCTGATGCGGGGCCTGTTCATGGCGGTGCACGCCAATCCGGACCTCCTCCAGGCATTCAAGGAACTCCTCGTGGAGCCGGAGATGGAGGAGTTCCAGCGGGTGGTGCAGCGGGCCGTCGACCGAGGCGAGGTCCGCGCCGACTCCCCGGCGCTGGGCTACGTCATGCACATGCTCATCGGCGCGTTCGCGACGCGCACGCTGATCGACGACCAGCCGCCGACACAACAGTTCCTCATCTCGTACATCGACGCCGTGGTCCTCCCCGCCCTCGGCGTGCCCACCGAGTAGTCCCCCTCAGCCAGCCCCTTCCTGACGTATCCGCTCACGTCGTCGGGCCGATCACCCCTGCCCTGAACACCCCACGACTGACCGGGAGTACGCCCTCGTGGCCACTTTCCTCTACAAACTCGGCCGGCTCTCGTTCCGGCGGCGGCACCTCGTCGCCCTGATATGGGTCGCACTGCTGACCCTCGCCGGTGTCGGCGCGGCCAGTGCCCCCGCCGCGGGCAACAGCTCGTTCTCCATCCCCGGCACCGAGGCCCAGAAGGCCTTCGACCTGCTGGAGCAGCGCTTCCCCGGCACCAGCGCCGACGGCGCCACCGCCCGCGTCGTCTTCAAGGCGCCGAGCGGCGAGAAGATGACCGACCCCGGCAACAAGGCGACGGTCCAGGACACCGTGAAGGAGCTGTCCGACGGCTCCGAGGTCGTCGGCGTCACCGACCCGTACCGGGCGAAGGCCGTCAGCAAGGACGGCACCATCGCCTACGCGCAGGTGACGTACAAGGTCTCCGGCATGGAGCTGGACGACGCCGCGAAGGACGCCCTGGAGGACAGCGCGCAGGACGCGCGGACGTCCGGGCTGACCGTCGAGATCGGCGGTGACGCCCTCCAGGCCGTCCCGCACACCGGCTCCAGCGAGGTCATCGGCATCGCGGTCGCCGCGGTCGTCCTCGTCATCACCTTCGGCTCGCTGGTCGCGGCCGGGCTGCCGCTGCTGACGGCGCTCATCGGCGTGGGCATCGGCGTCTCCGCGATCACCGGCCTGGCCAGTGCGCTGGACCTGGGCACGACCACCTCCACCCTGGCGATGATGATCGGCCTGGCCGTCGGCATCGACTACGCGCTGTTCATCGTCTCCCGCTACCGCGCCGAACTGGCCGAGGGCCGCGAGCGCGAGGAGGCGGCGGGACGGGCCGTCGGCACGGCGGGATCCGCGGTGGTCTTCGCGGGTCTGACCGTGGTGATCGCCCTGGTGGGCCTGTCCGTCGTCAACATCCCGATGCTGACCAAGATGGGCATCGCGGCGGCGGGCACCGTGGCCATCGCGGTGCTGATCGCCCTGACGATGATCCCGGCCCTGCTCGGCTACGCGGGCCGCAGGGTGAAGCCGATGGGGGAGAAGGGCAAGCTCCTCGGCCGGGCCTCCCGGCAGAAGCCGCAGCGCCCCAACCTGGGCACCCGCTGGGCGAGCTTCGTCGTCCGCCGCCCTCTCGCGGTGCTGCTGCTCGGCGTCATCGGGCTCGGCGCGGCGGCCGTCCCGGCGGCCTCGCTCGAACTGGGGCTGCCCGACGACGGCTCCCAGCCCACCTCCACCACCCAGCGCCGCGCCTACGACCTGCTCTCCGAGGGGTTCGGGCCGGGCTTCAACGGCCCGCTGATGGTCGTCGTCGACGCCAAGGGAAGCGACGACCCGAAGGCGGCCTTCGCCGAGACCGGCGACGAGATCAAGGGCCTGAAGGACGTCGTCACGGTCACGCCGGCGCAGCCCAACAAAGCCGGCGACACCGCCACCATCACCGTCATCCCCGGCTCCAAGCCCTCCTCCGCCACGACGGAGAACCTGGTGCACGGCATCCGGGACGCGGGCGCCGGCATCAAGGCCGACACCGACGCGAACGTCCTGGTCACCGGCAGCACGGCGATGAACATCGACGTCAGCGAGAAGCTCAACGACGCCCTGGTGCCGTACCTGGTGCTGGTGGTCGGCCTGGCCTTCCTGCTGCTGATCGTGGTCTTCCGCTCGATCCTGGTCCCGCTGAAGGCGGCCCTCGGCTTCCTGCTGTCGGTGATGGCGGCCCTCGGCGCGGTCGTCGCGGTCTTCCAGTGGGGCTGGCTGTCGGAGCTCATGGGAGTCGAGCAGACCGGTCCGGTCATGTCGATGATGCCGATCTTCATGGTCGGCGTGGTCTTCGGACTGGCGATGGACTACGAGGTGTTCCTCGTGACCCGGATGCGCGAGGCCTACGTCCACGGTGAGAAGCCCGCCCAGGCCGTCGTCACCGGGTTCCGGCACGGCGCCCGGGTCGTCACCGCCGCCGCGGTCATCATGATGGCGGTCTTCGCCGGCTTCATCGGCTCCTCCGAGTCGATGGTCAAGATGATCGGCTTCGGCCTCGCGATCGCGGTGTTCTTCGACGCGTTCATCGTCCGCATGGCCATCGTCCCGGCCGTCCTGGCCCTCCTCGGCCGCAAGGCCTGGTGGCTGCCGAGGTGGCTCGACCGCGCGCTGCCCAACGTCGACGTGGAGGGCGAGGGCCTGCGCGCCGCCTCCGGCGACGACGGCGACAGGGAACTGGCCCGCGTCTGACAGCGGGTGAGCAACCGGCCCGTGAGGGCGCACCGTGGGACGGTGCGCCCTCACGGGCCTTTCACCCGGGCACGTCGACTTCCGCCCACACCGTCTTGCGCGGGTGCGGCCCCGGTGTCACACCCCAGCGTCCGGCGAGGGCGGCCACGAGGAGAAGACCCCGACCGGTGGTGGCGTCCGGGTCAGGTCGGGTGAGACGGGGAAGCCGGTCACCGCGCGTGTCCGTGACCTCGATGCGGAGCGTGCCGCCCACGACGTAGAGCGTCAGCCGGAAGTCCCGGCCGGGGACGCGCCCGTGGGTGGCGGCATTGGCCGCGAGCTCGGCGACGATCTGCTCGGCAGGGTCCGACGGCACTCCCCACGAACGGAGTTGCTCCGTGGCGAGCAGCCGGGCGAGCCGCGCGCCCCGGGGCGTGGGGGAGAGCAGCAGGCTGAGGTTGCGGATGGTGGTCTCCTGGTCCATGTGACTCAGCGTGGCCGACTCCGCGTACCGTGACGGGCCACAGCGGGTGCGCGTACCGCTACTGTCCGGAGCTTGTCTCGTGCTGTCCCGGCTGTCCCGGTCGTTGTACGGGTACGGCTGCGCGATGGAGGTGGGGCATGAACGAGGCTGTCGACGAGGCCGGCTGGGATGTCGAGCCGGGCGACGAGATCGAGCCGCTGGTCCAGGCGGTGGGGAAGCTGCTGAAGGTGTGCCGGGAGGCGGCGGGGATGCGCGTCGCCGAGCTGGGCGAGGTGCTCGGCTACGGCGAGGACATGATCCGCAAGATGGAACGGGGGGCGCGGATTCCCCGGCCGGAGTACCTGGACAGGGCGGACCGGGTGCTGAACGCCCAGGGGCATCTGCGGGCCTTCACGAAGGACATGGAGAGGGCCCGGTATCCGAAGAGGGTGCGGGAGCTGGCGCAGCTGGAGGAGCGGGCGGTGGAGATGTTGCTCTACAGCCACCACAACATCCACGGACTGCTCCAGACGCCGGAGTACGCGAGGGCGTTGTTCGAAATGCACCAGCCCGCTTACTCGCAGAGCGCGGTCGAGCGGGGTGTGGCCGCGCGTGTGGCCCGGAAGTCGGTCTTCGAGCGGGAGCCCGCTCCCACGCTCAGTTTCGTCCAGGAGCAGGTGACGCTGGAGCGCCCGCACGGTGGGAGAATGGTCCTGCGCCGACAGCTCGAACACCTGCTGGAGGTAGGGCAGTTGCGGAACGTCATGCTCCAGGTCATGCCGACCGACCGTGAGGAGCACGCGGGAATCCAAGGCTTGATCGAGGTGCTGAAGTTCGCCGACGGCACGGCGGTCGGACGTTCCGAGGGCGCGTTCAACGGCCGCCCGGTCTCAAGTCCTCGGGATCTGCGCATCCTTGAGATGCGCTATGGAATGATCCGGGCGCAGGCTCTCACGCCGAGGGAGTCGCTGGCCTTCATCGAGCGGCAACTGGGAGAACTATGAGTGTCCCGGAACTCGACTGGTTCAAGAGCAGCTACAGCAGCAGCAGCGACATAAACGACTGCGTAGAGGTCGCCCACACCCCCGCCATGATCCACGTTCGCGATTCCAAGACCCCGGGGACCTCCCACGTGACGGTCGCCTCCGCCACGTGGGAGTCGTTCCTCGCTTACGTCACCGAGTGACGGGCTGCCCTCCTACGCGGCCTGCGGGTGGAGGACCACCTTCGTGTAGCCCTCGACGCGCTTGTCGAACTTCTCGTACGCCGCAGGGGCCTGGTCCAGCGGCAGTTCGTGCGAGACGACGAAGCTGGGCTTCGCGCGATCCTCGATGATCATGTCCCGCAGGTGGCGGTTGTACCGCTTGACGTTGCACTGCCCGGTGCCCATGCGGAGCCCCTTCTCGAAGAGGCGCCCGACGGCGACCATCAGCATGCCCTTCTTGGACTGCTCGTCCGGACCGCCCGGGTCGCTCGGGACGTACAGGCCGGGCACCCCGAGAGCACCGGTCGGCCGGACCGTGTCGACCAGGGAGTTCAGGACGATCGCCGGTTCCTCACGGTCCTCGCCCTGCGCCTGGGCCTGGTAGCCCACGGCGTCGATGCCCTTGTCGGTCCCCTCGCCGTTGGTCTGCTCCTTGATCTGCTCGGCCGGGTTGCCCCGGGTGAAGTCGATCGGGATCGTGCCGATCTCCTCGGCCTTCTGGAGTCGTTCCGCCACCCGGTCGACCACGAACACCTTGCTCGCACCGCGCAGCATCGCGGAGTAGGCCGCCATCAGCCCGACCGGGCCGGCGCCGTAGACGGCGACCGACTCACCGGGGCGCACGTCGGCCAGTTCGTTGCCGTGGTAGCCCGTCGGGAAGATGTCCGCGAGCAGGACGAAATCGGTCTCCTTCTCGGTGCCCTCCGGGAGCTTGAGGCAGTTGAAGTCGGCGTACGGGACCCGTATGTACTCCGCCTGGCCTCCGGTGTAGGGCCCCATCGCGACGTAGCCGTAGGCGCCGCCGGCGAAGCCCGGGTTCACCGTCAGGCAGAAGCCCGTGAAGCCCGCCGAACAGTTCTTGCAGAACCCGCAGGCCACGTTGAACGGCATGACGACCCGGTCGCCCTTGCTGAGGCTGGTGACCCCCTCTCCTGTCTCCTCGATCACTCCTAGGTTCTCGTGGCCGAACACGATGCCCGGCTCCGCGGCCGTGCGGCCCTCGTACATGTGCAGGTCGGAGCCGCAGATGGCCGTTGACGTGACCCGGACGAGCACATCGTTCGGGTGCTGGATGCGTGGATCCTCCACTTGCTCGATCGCTACCTCGAAGGGCCCCTTGTATACGACAGCCCTCATCGTCAAGCACCTCCGTCTGTGCCGTGGCTCATATACCAGGCTGGTGCATGATGAGAGGATTTGCATCTATAGGAGAAAGGAAGTAGCGCTTTGTCTCATCGCATCGGCACCCTTCTCGTGGCGGTCTCCGGACTGTCCGGCACCACCTATCCGGTCGGGACCCGCGTGGCCATCCGGGGCAACGGCGGATCCGTCGACGGCTTCGTCGACGGCGACTGGCTGCCGCTCGCCTGGTGGGAGTTCGCAGACGTCCGGCCGGAGGACGCCACCAGCTGAAACGGCCTCGCGTGTGCTCTACACGTACCGTTAGCGTGCAGGGCATGACGACGACAGCCGCCACTGACGCCGAGGGCTCCGGAGCCCACCCCCGATTCGCCGAGGCCCTGCGCGAGCTCGGTCTCGGACACCTCGTACCGCAGGTCCGCCGCTTCCCCGACGCCACCCGTACCGCCGCCGAGGCCGCCGCCGCCGTGGGGTGCGAGCTGAGCCAGATCTGCAAGTCGCTGATCTTCGCCGCGGACGGTGTGCCGGTACTCGTGCTGATGGACGGCGCCTCCCGCGTCGACCTCGAACTCGTCCGCGAGGAGCTGGGCGCCGCCAAGGTCACCCGGGCCAAGGTGGACGTCGTGCGGGAGACCACCGGGTACGCCATCGGAGGCGTGCCCCCCTTCGGGCACAACACCAGGACCCGGGTGCTCGCCGACCGCTCTCTGCTGCGGCACGACGTCGTCTGGGCCGCCGCCGGTACGCCCCACACCGTGTTCCCCCTGGCCCCCAGGGACCTCGTCGCTCACGCCGACGCCACGCTGGTGGACGTGCGCGAGCACACCTCGTGACCCCGCTGGTCACCGCCGCCGTCCTGCTCGCCGCCGTCACCCACGCCAGCTGGAACGCCATCGCCCACAAGATCACCGACAAGACGGCCGGGTTCGCGCTGATCTCGGGCGGCGGCCTGGTGATCGGTCTCGCCATGGCGCCCTTCGTGGCATTCCCGGCGGCCGGGGCGTGGCCCTGCCTGCTGGGCTCCGCAGCCGTCCACATCGCCTACTACGCCCTGCTGATGACGTCCTTCCGGCTGGGGGACTTCGGGCAGGCCTACCCCATCGCCCGGGGCACCGCGCCGCTCGTCGTGACCCTGCTCGCCGCCCTCTTCGCACACGAGGTGCCCGACGGGTGGGCCGCCGCCGGGATCGCCGTGTCCTGCGCGGGTCGCCCTGTGGGGGCTGCGCGGACGGCGGCCCGACTGGGCGGCGATCGGAGCGGCCCTGGCGACCGGGCTGACCATCGCGGTCTACACCGTCGTCGACGGACTGGGCGTGCGGGCCTCCGGCTCGTCCCTCGGGTACATCGCCTGGCTGATGGCGGTGCAGGGGGTGGTCATCCCCGCGTACGTCGTCTGGCGCCGGCGCGGGGAGACCGTCGCGCTCCTGCGACCCTTCGCCGGGATCGGGCTGATCGGCGCCGCGCTGTCCGTCGCCGCCTACGCCCTCGTCCTGTGGGCGCAGACCAAGGCCGAACTCGCCCCGATCGCGGCGCTGCGCGAGTCGTCGATCATCGTGGGCGCGGCGATCGGGGCCGTGTTCTTCAAGGAGCGGTTCGGCGCGCCGAGGATCGCGGCGGCGGGGCTGCTGGTCCTCGGGATCGGGCTGATGCTGCACACCGGATAGGGCCCCGCCAGGCGGGTGCGTCCGGCCGGTGCGAGGAGCACCCTGGAACTAAGCGTTCCGGAGGTGATCGTCATGATGCACACCACCGTGGGGTGGCACGTCGAGATGGAGTTCACGGAGGACGACCAGCACACGAAGGCGGCCGCGATGGTCCGCCTGCCCGACGGCAGCGAGGTACGGGCGCACGGGCACGCCAGCCGGCACCGGACCGACGCGAATCAGCCGCGGGTCGGGGAGGAGATCGCCGGTGCGAGGGCGCTGAACGAACTGGCCATGCAACTGCTGACCAAAGCCCACGAGGAGATCGACCAGGCCTCCGGGCGGACCTCGCACCCCATCCACGTCTAGACGCCTCTAGAGGCCCAGGACTCCTCGCACCGCCCGCACCAGCCCCTGCGCCCGCGGGTCCGCCGTCACCGTCTTGCGGAAGCCGTTGGTGACGTAGCCGAAGGCGATCCCGGTCTCCGGGTCGGCGAACCCGAGGGCGCCGCCGCGGCCGGGGTGGCCGAAGGAACCCGGGGTGAGGAACGGCGAGGCGGTGCCGTGCAGCATGTAGCCGAGGCCGAAGCGGGTGCCGACCACCAGGACCCGGTCCGGACCCGCCGACTCCTCGGCCCGGGCCAGTTCCACCGTCTCCGGCGTGAAGAGGCGGGTGGCGCCGGCCGTGTCGCCGATCAGCGCCGCGTAGAAGCGGGCGAGCCCGTCCGCCGTCGCGATGGCGTTCGTCGCGGGGAGGGCGGCGGCCCGGTAGGCGGGGTCGTTCTGGTCGGGGAACGGGGAGATCGCGGCGAACGCCCGGCGCGTGAGGGAGGCCGGATCCTCGTAGGCCTCGGTGACCGAGCGCTTCGGGCGGGCCCGCAGTCCGCCGGCCGGCTCGGCTCCCTCGACGCGGCCCACGCGCCCGACCCGGCCGGCCTCCGACTCCGGCAGACCGAGCCAGAGGTCCAGCCCGAGGGGGCCGGTGACCTGCGAGGCGAGCCACTCCCCGGTGCTCTGCCCGGTCACGCGCCGCACCAGTTCGTCGACCAGCCAGCCGTAGGTGAGCGCGTGGTAGCCGTGGTCGGTGCCGGGCTCCCAGACCGGGGCCTGCGCGGCGACCGCCTCCGGGCCCCGCAGCGGGTCGAGTGCCTCCCGCGGGGTCAGCGGCCGGTCGAGCACCGGCAGCCCGGCACGGTGGTTCAGCACGTGCCGGACCAGCACCCGCTCCTTGCCCCGGGCCTTGAACTCCGGCCAGTAGTGCCCCACCGGCGCGTTCAGGTCCAGTTGTCCGCGCTGGTGCAGCAGCAGGAGGACGGCCGCGGCGACACCCTTCGTCGCCGAGCGCACGACCTGGGCGGTGCCGCGCTCCCAGGGAGCCGTGCCGTCGACGTCCCTGGTGCCGGCCCACAGATCGACGACCTGGTGCCCGTCCCGGTAGACGGCGACCGCCGCGCCCCGGTCCCCGAGTGTCTCGAAGTTCCGTACGAACGCTTCCCTGACCGGCTCGAAGCCCTCGGCGACTGTGCCGTTCACGTCCACGTCCGTACTCCTCCTCCTGCCGGGCAGTTCCCCTCTAGCCAAGCAGGATGCTCACGTCGATGTTCCCGCGGGTCGCGTTCGAGTACGGGCACACCTCGTGGGCCGCGTCCACCAGCCGGGTCGCGAGCTCCGCGTCGACGACCGGCAGCGAGACGGTGAGGGCGACCGCGAGACCGTAGCCGCGCTGCCGGTTCGGGCCGATGCCGACCTTCGCGGCGACCGTGGAACCGGTCAGGTCGTAGCCCTCGCGGTTGCCGACGAGGATCAGGGCGTTGTGGAAGCAGGCGCTGTAACCGGCCGCGAAGAGCTGTTCCGGGTTGGTGCCGTCGCCGTCACCGCCGAGCTGCGGGGGCATCGCGACCTTGAGGTCGAGCCGGCCGTCCTGACTGGTCACATAGCCCTCACGGCCGCCGTGGGCGGTGGCCTCCGCCACGTACATGATCTTCGTCGGGCGGGTGTCGACGTCGGGGCCGTCGGTCATGCTGTCCTCCCCCGGAACCAAGTGCGCACAAACACATCGTGCACAAGGTACTGGCCGGTAACCGTCCTGTCATGACCAGGGGGTGGCAACCGGGGGTAACCCTCAGCGGGCCCGGGCCGCCGCCGACTCCGCCCGCTCGGCCAGCCGCCACAGCTCCGCACGCAGCCGCCCGGCCTCCGTCCCGTCGAAGCCGGTCGCCGTGAGCAACGCGCCGGGCACCCGGGCCGCCCGCTCCCGGAGTTCCTCCCCGCGTCCGGTCACGGCCACCAGCACCGACCGCTCGTCGCGCGCGGACCGCTCACGCCGGACCAGACCGGCCGCCTCCAGCCGCTTCAGCAGCGGCGAGACCGTGCCGTAGTCCAGGCGCAGGGCCGCGGCCAGGTCCTTGACCGTGATCTCGCCGCGCTCCCACAGGACCAGCAGGACCAGGTACTGGGGATAGGTGAGGCCCAGCTCGTCGAGGAGCGGGCGGTAGGCCGCCGTCACCGCGCGCTGCGCGGCGTACAGCGCGAAGCACAGCTGCTCGTCCAGCAGCAGCGATCCGTCGCTCTCCTCGTTCGTCACGCGCCCATTGTCACGGACGGGCCCCGGCCGCCGGAACGGAACGCGGATCGAAACCGAACGGCAGCTCCAGACGGTGGGCCCGCATCAGCTCCTCGTCGGACAGCAGCTCGCCGGTCGGCCCGTCGGCCGCGATCACCCCGTCGCTGAGGACCAGGGAGCGCGGGCACAGCTCCAGGGCGTAGGGAAGGTCGTGCGTGACCATCAGCACGGTCACGTCCAGGGAGCGCAGGATGTCCGCCAGTTCGCGGCGGGAGGCCGGGTCGAGGTTGGAGGAGGGCTCGTCCAGGACGAGGATCTCCGGCTCCATCGCCAGCACGGTCGCGACGGCCACCCGGCGGCGCTGCCCGAAGGACAGATGGTGCGGCGGGCGGTCCTTGAACTCCGCCATGCCGACCCGCTCCAGCGCCCGCCGCACCCGCTCCTCCAGCTCGGGCCCCTTCAGCCCGGCCGCCGCGGGCCCGAACGCCACGTCCTCGCGGACCGTCGGCATGAAGAGCTGGTCGTCCGGGTCCTGGAAGACGATGCCGACCCGGCGCCTGATCTCGGCCATGTTCCGCTTGTCCACGGGCAGCCCGGCCACCGTCACCGTGCCGGCGCCGCCGGTCAGGATGCCGTTGAGGTGCAAGACCAGGGTCGTCTTGCCGGCGCCGTTCGGCCCGAGCAGCGCGACCCGCTCACCGCGCGCGACCGAGAAGTCGACGCCGAAGAGGGCCTGGTGTCCGTCGGGGTAGGCGAAGGCGAGGCCGGAGACCTCCAGAGAAGCAGTCACAGGGTCCATCCCAGCAGACAGACGAGCAGAGCGGCGCAGGGGAGGGCGAGGGCGTACGACCACTGCGCCCGGGACGCGGTCACCTCGTCGATGACCGGCATGGAACCGGCGTAGCCGCGGCTGACCATGGCCAGGTGCACGCGCTCGCCGCGCTCGTAGGAGCGGATGAACAGCGCGCCCGCCGACTTGGCGAGCACGCCCCAGTGCTTGACGCCCTTCGCCTCGAAGCCGCGGGATTCCCGGGCGATCCGCATCCGCCGCATCTCGTCGGTGATGACGTCGCCGTAGCGGATCATGAAGGACGCGATCTGCACGAGGAGCGGCGGGAGCTTCAGCCGCTGGAGGCCGAGGAGCAGTTCGCGCAGCTCGGTGGTGGCGGCCAGCAGCACCGAGGCGGCGACGCCGAGCGTGCCCTTGGCGAGCACGTTCCAGGCGCCCCACAGGCCGTTCACGCTCAGGGACAGGCCGAGGACCTCGACCCGCTCGCCCTCCGCCACGAACGGCATGAGCACCGCGAACGCGACGAACGGCACCTCGATCAGCAGCCGCCTCAGCAGGAAGCCGGCGGGCACGCGCGCGGCGTACGCGACGGCCCCGAGCAGCAGGGCGTACAGCCCGAACGCCCACATCGCCTCGCGCGGCGTCGACACCACGACCACCACGAAGGCGAACACCGCCGCGAGCTTGGTGTGCGGCGGCAGGCCGTGCACGGGCGAGTGCCCGTGCCGGTACAGCTTGTGCGCGTGCCCGGCTCCCACGTCAGACGCTCGTCAGGTTCGTGGTGTCCGACGGGGAGGTGCCGTCCGTGCGGCGGCGGCGCACCGCCCAGAACACACCGGTGCCCGCGACGACCGTGACCCCCACGCCGATGACACCGGCCAGCCCCCCGGACAGGCGGGCGTCGTCGACGTCCTTGACGCCGTAGTCGGCGAGCGGCGAGTCGGCCGTGGCGTGCTCCTCGGCCTTCTTGTCGATGCCGTGGTCGCCGGCGACCTTCTCCAGGCCGTCGGGGTCGGCCGAGGCGTAGAAGCTGACGAAGCCGGCCAGCACCAGGGAGGTGACCAGGCCGGCGGCCCACACCTTTCGCTGCGAGGTCCGGGCGGCCACCGGCGCGGGCTCGGGCTCGGCGCCGGGCGCGTCGACCAGTTCGCCGTTCACCCGCAGCTTGAGCTTCTGCGTCAGACCGCGCGCCCCGTACACCAGGTCCGGGCGCACCGCGATGACCGCGCCGACGGTCAGCGCGGTGATAGCGGCCTCTCCGATGCCGATGAGGACGTGCACGCCGACCATGGCGGTGGCGACCTTGCCGATCGAGACGTCGGTGGTGCCGCCGATCGCGTACATCAGGGTGAAGGCCAGGGCGGCGGCCGGGACGGAGACCAGGGCGGCGACGAAGGAGGCCACGGTCACCGTCCGGCGGGTGCGGGGCAGCACCTTCACCAGGCCGCGGAAGAGGGCGTAGGCGACGACCGTCGTGACGATCGCCATGTTGGTGATGTTGACGCCGAGCGCGGTCAGACCGCCGTCCGCGAAGAGGATGCCCTGCATCAGCAGGACGACGGAGACGCACAGCACCCCCGTGTAGGGGCCGACGAGTATCGCCGCCAGCGCGCCGCCGAGCAGATGGCCGCTGGTGCCCGCCGCGACGGGGAAGTTCAGCATCTGCACGGCGAAGATGAACGCCGCGACGAGTCCGGCCAGCGGCGCCGTGCGCTCGTCGAGTTCGCGGCGCGCGCCGCGCAGGCTCACGGCGACGGCGCCCGCGGCGATCACACCGGTGGCGGCGGAGGTGGGCGCGTTGATGAATCCGTCAGGTACATGCACCACTCGATGATGTGGCTTGATGCGAACGGTTTGCAAGAGCGTGCAGCTCGTTTTATCTCACCCGTGATATATACGCCTCAGCGGGCGCAATCCGGAAAATATGCGACATTGGAGAGGGAGTGGACGGAGAGTTTCCACTCGCACTGCGCACGGTGAAGGGGCTGTCCGATGTCCGTAGTCGAGCAGTACGCGCGAGCCCACATCGTCTCGGACGCGGCCGTCCCCCTCGTCGACGAGCTGGAGGCGGTTCCGGTCAGACTGCGCTACGACCCGGACCACGACCCGCGCAAGGTGCGCATGACGCTGCCCGGGACCCAGGGGGGCGAGTGGACCTTCGGCCGCGAGCTGCTGGAGGAGGGGCTGCGCGCCCCCGCCGGGAGCGGCGAGGTGCGGGTGTGGCCCTGCGGCCGGGTGCAGGTCGTGGTGGAGTTCCACTCCGCGCGGGGCGTGTCGGTGGTGCAGTTCGAGCGGCAGGCGCTGCTGCGGTTCCTGCGGCGGACGTACACGGCCGCCGCGGAACCCGTCACCCATTGAGCCCTCGGCCTGTCCCGAGCCCGTGGCCCGCTGAGGCGGGCTTCAGCCCATCTTCAGCAGCGCCGCCACGATCGGACCCGCCGTCGAGCCGCCGTGCCCGCCCTGCTGGACCACGCCCGCGGCGGCCAGATCGCCCCGGTAGGCCGTGAACCAGCCGTTCGGCTTCTTCTGCCCGTCGACCTCGGCGGACCCGGTCTTCGCGCCGACGTCCCCGCCGACCCCGGCCATCGCCTCCGCGGCCGTGCCGTAGGCGGCCGTGTACGACATCAGCTCCCGCAGCTGCGACAGGCTGCTCGCCGGCAGGGTGCGTGAGGCCTTCGCCAGCTTGCGGCCGTCCACGTCCGGCGAGACCAGGTAGGGCTGGTGGAAGGTGCCGGACTTGACCGTCGCCGACACCGACGCCATGTTCAGCGGGTTCATCCGGACCCCGCCCTGACCGATCAGCGAGGCACCCATCTGGGCCGCCGACTGCACCGGCACCGCCCCGTCGAAGGACGGCACACCGATCGCCCAGTTGTTCAGCCCCAGGCCGAACACCTGCTGGGCCTGCTTGGTCAGGTCGTCGTTCTTCAGCTTGGGGGCCTGGCTGATGAAGGCCGTGTTGCAGGACCGGGCGAAGCTCGCCTTGAAAGTGCCGTTCTTGATCTCGAACTTGTCGTCGTTCTGGAACTTCCAGTGGCCGTACGTGAAGTACTTCGGGCAGGGGTGCTTCTTGTCCGCCGCGGCCAGGCCCTTCTCCAGCAGCAGCGACGAGGTGATGACCTTCATCGTGGAGCCGGGGGCCAGGGAGCCCTGGAAGGCGGTGTTGAAGCCGGGGGAGGCGTTGGCCGCGGCCAGGATCTCGCCGGTGGACACCCGCAGCAGGACCACCGACGAGCGCGCCTTCTTCGCGACCTGCTGCTCGGCCGCCTTCTGCAGGGCCGGGTCCAGCGTGGTCTTCACCGTGCCGGGCGTGCCCTCGCTCAGCTCCAGCAGGGTCTTGTCGGACAGGTCCTTCGCCTTCGCGGCCTTGCCGCGCACGACCCGCAGCTCGATACCGGCCTTGCCGCCGGCCTCCTTGCCGTACTTCTCCCGCAGTCCGTCCAGGATCGGCCCGAGCGAGGCGTACTTCTTCGCGGTCAGTTCGCCGCCGTCCCGGTCGAGGGCCTTGACCGGGGGTGTGCCGGCCTCGCCGGTGACCAGTTCGTCGCCGTCCTTCAGGTCCGGGTGGACGACCGCGCTGTGCCAGTCGACCAGGGGCTTTCCGTCGGCGGTGCGGCGCGTGACGGTCAGCGCGCCGTCGTACGCCAGCGGCTTGTCGGTGCCCTTGTAGGACACCGTGCCCTTGACGGAGAACGGCACCTTGTCGCCCGTGGGTCTGCCCGGGGTGAGGGTGACGTCCTTGATGTGGGCGTCCTTGGTGTAGCCGGTGAGCAGCGGCCGGGCCGCGGAGGGGTCGTCGGTGACCGCGGCGGCCTGGGGGATCTTTCCGGACTGCCAGGCGGTGAGGAAGGCGCGGGCGGTGGTGGTGACCTCGGTCCGCGACAGCGGTCCGGTCTTGACCTTGGGCTTCTGGTCCGCCGCCCGCGACCCGTCGTCGGCGGCGGCACCGCCGCCGAACAGCGCGTAGGCACCGGCACCGCCCCCCGCGACGACCACGGCGATCATCCCGCCGATCACGGCGGGTCTCGTCTTCCGTCGCTCGGCGACGCGCCTTCTGTTGCCCACTGCTGTTCTTTCCTCCGCGAATCCCCAGGGTCCCCGTTGCCCTCAGACGTCCCAACGACGGCCACCACCCTAGAGTCCCGTCCCGCGAAGGTGAGATCAGCCACCTGTTCGTAGCACGGCTGCGACAATCGGACCGGCCGCGTCGCCGCCGTGCCCGCCCTCCTCGGTCATGGCCGCCGCGGCGATGTCGCCCCGGAATCCGGTGAACCAGCTGTTGGACTTGGCGTTGCCGTCGACCTCGGCGGAACCGGTCTTGGCGCCGATGTCACCACCGAGCCGGGCCATGGCCGGTGCGGCGGTGCCCTGCGTGGCGGTGAGCCGCATCATCTGCTTGAGCTGGGCGGCGGTGCTCGACCGCAGACCGCGGGCCTGAGCGAGCTCCCGGCCGTCCAGCTTCGGCGAGACCAGGTAGGGCTGGCGGAAGGCGCCGGTGATGGCGGTCGCGGTGACCGAGGCCATGTTCAGCGGGCTCATCTGGACCTGGCCCTGCCCGATGGCGCCCGCCGCCCGGTCCGGGCCGTCGACCGCGGGGACCCGGCCGTCGAACGACACGATGCCGGTCTTCCAGTTGTCCCGGCCCAGGCCGAAGCGCTCCTCGGCCTCCTGGCTCAGCGAGGCGTCCGTGAGCGGCTTCTCGTCGATGAGCTTGATGAAGGCGGTGTTGCACGACCGCATGAAGCTGTCGGCGAGCGTGGCGCTCTCGTTGGGCTTCATGTTCGTGAGGTTCTTGAAGGTCTGGCTCTGCCACACGGCCGTGTCGGGGCAGGGGGCCGGGCCGTTCATCGAGGTCACGCCGTTGTCGATGAGCATCGCGGCCGTGATGATCTTCATGGTGGAGCCGGGTGCGGCCTGGCCCTCGAAGGCCGCGTTGAAGCCGTCCGTGCGGTGGTTGGCCACGGCCAGCACCTCGCCGGTGCTGGGCTTGACGGCTACCACCGACGACTGGGCGAACCGCTGGACCGCCTTCTCGGCCGCCGCCTGGGCACTCGGGCTGATCGTGGTGGTGAGCTTGCCCGGCTTGCCCTTGGCGAGGGTCAGCAGCGGGGTGTCGGGAGCCCCGCTGCCTTCGTGCCGGACGGTCAGCTCGATCCCGGGGGTGCCGCCGGCCTCCTCGCCGTACTTGTCGCGCAGGGCGTCCAGGACGGGGCCGAGCGAGGGGTACTTCTCCTTGGTCAGCTCGGAGCCGTCGCGTCCCACCGCCTCGATGGGCGGAGTGGCCGACTGCCCGGTGACGAGGGTGTCGTCCTTCTTCAGCTGGGGATGCACGACGGACGGCTGCCAGTCGACCAGCGCCCGCCCGGTCGTCAGCCCGCGCACGACCGTCAGCTCGCTCTTGTAGCTCAGCGGCTCGGACTTCCCGCCGTAGGCCACCTTCGCCTTCACGGTGTACGGCACGGTGGTGCCCCGGGCCGCGCCGGGGGTGATCTTCACGTCGGTGATGTGCGCATCGTGGCTGTAGGCGGTCAGCAGCCGATCCGCTGCCGCGTCGTTGTTGGTGTACGACGCGGCCGTCGCGACCGTGCCCTTCTGCCAGGCCGCGAAGAACTTGGCCGTCGTCTCCCTGACCTCGTCCTCGCCGGGCGGCCCGGTCCGCTTCCCCGCGGCCACCCCGTCCGTGCCCCCGTCCCCGCTCAGCGCGCTCACGATGTTGAAGGCGCCGTACCCGGCCCCACCCACCATCACCGCGAACACGCCGCCTATGACGGCAGCCTTGACCCCCTTGCCCATCGGGCCCTCCCCGTGGAGCCTTCCGCGCTCCTTTGAACGCGTTCAGAAAGCTCGATCCCGGGAGCACTCTAAGCGCAAGCGGTTACCGAAGGACCACGAGTTTCGATTTTTGACCGAACACCGATCAGACCCACGTATCCAGCCACATCCGCGACCGCCGGGCGTCGATCGGGATGGCCTGGCCGGTGTAACGGGGGGCCGGAAGTAGTAGAAGTCTGCGCGATCTGGCCCGGCAGGGCCTCGACCAGGGCATTTGGCTCTGGCCGGGGCTGGGTCAGGCGGCTTGGGCCGTCTCTGGGCCATGATCTTGAGGATTCGACGCCAGATAGAGGCTGTCGAGGGCCTCACTGCTCGGCATGAGGTGCGTGTCGGTCTGTGGCCCAGGTGCTGGCTCAGGGCCCGGATGTTCTCGCCCGCGTCCAGCAGCACGGACGCGCAGAAGTTCCTGAGCGCGTGCATGCCGTGCTCGCGCGTCAATGCGTAGCGTTCGCCTACTTCCGCCTCGGGGATGACGCCAGAGGCGGCCAGAGCGGGCTTCCAGTGATGGCCGTTGAAGGCGCTCATGCGCACGTGCTTGCCCTCGACTTTGCTGAACAGGAGCCGCTTCTTTACAGGTGGGCCGTCCGGCGTGCGCCACGGCAGCGTCACACATCGATCGGGCTCGAACTCTTTCGAGTGGTCACGGAGCACTGTGGCCACAGCCTTCGCAAGCGGCACGTCCCGCACCTTGCCTCCCTTCGGCAGGGCGAAGGTACTTGCCTCGGATGCGCTTGAGCTGATGGTTCACGGTCAGCCAACCGCCCTCATAGTCGAGCTCGTCAAGAGCCAGACCGAAGATCTCATCCTGTCGCAGGCCGCACCCCGCCCCCACGTCCACGGCCGCCTGATAGCGCCTGAGAAGGGCGGCGCGTACGCCGAAGACCTGCGCTGCCGTCCACGACGACGACGTGCGGCTTGCCTGCCTTCGGGAGCTGCACCGTGCGGGCGCGTCAGGGGTTCTCGCTGAGTAGCCCGTCATCGACCGCTGCACTGAGCGCTGCTGAGACAGTGCCGACGATCATGCGGCGGTGCTACTCCGCTGGCACGGTGTCTTCCAGGCAGCGATCCAAGCGCGGATGTGCTCCGGCTTGAACGAGCCGAGCGGGCGTGAGCCGATGTGGGGATAGGCGTGCAGCCGGAGCCGCCGCTCCGCAGCCTCGCGGCTGTTGATCTCGCCGTCTCAGTCTCATCCAGCCGGAAAGAGGGGATATCTACCCTCCGCTAAGGAAAATGCGAATCAGTGCAACATCCTCTCTATCCACTGGCCTGTCGAGTGCGCTTTTCCATTCCATTGTTCGAGTGAGGGGCAAGAACCTGAACCCCTCGAAAAGCTCCGCCTCGCTAATTAGCGAGTCGACAGAGTAGTCGAACCATCCGTCGAGTACTTCAATGTCGCCCCCAAAGAGTACGACGCGCTGCGCGGGCCCTAGGGGTGATTTCGAAGGATGCCCCAGCTCTAGCGCGAGCTTCCAGGCTTCGCCACGAGCGACGATGTCGATATCGTTAATTTCCCTATTGAGTCCATATGCCAGCATGGGTGCGCTGCCTGCGATCACATAGTCTTCGACAGGAAGTCGCAAGGAAATTAGTTCCCGAAAGAATGGATGATCGCGTAGCGCCATGACAGTCCTCCTATAGGGGCGGCATTCCAAGTGCCACCCTAGTTATGCTGGACGTGGCAAGTGCTACCGCGACACTGGTGAGCGTCCCTACCAGATAGTAGTCGCCCACGAGTTTTTCTGCCTGTTGAATCTCCGGGAAACGGGCGAGTGACTTAGCCGTCACCACTAGGGCGGCAGCAGCGGGATTCCCTGAAACTAGGAACGAGAAGAGAATGAACCTCTCGATCCACCCGACATGGGGCCCTGACTTGATGAAATCCCCAACACTCTCTTCGAATTCTTCCGATTCGATCTTTTCTAGGATCTTCTTGATGAGCGGACGGACAATCCGTCCGATTAGCTGCTGGCAGCCGAATACGGCGATTAGCAATCCCGAAATGATCACTATGAATCGGTCGTCATCGATTATGCCCCATCGAACCAAGCGGAGGGCCGCGTCAAAGCCCAAGTAGATCGGCAGCAGTATCGAAAGGGCTCCAGCGATCACGGCGGCGTACTCAACCCTCGTTGGATTCAGACCTTTAATCCACTCGGATCGCAGCTTCTTCCATGCTGATCTAAAGTCGGGGAGTCTCCACGATTTTGGATTAGACAATAGGGCCAAGCATGCAGAAGTCAAGGTGATGCACGCCGAGGTGACAGCCTCCTTGAGGGTGATACCTGAAGGTGCCACAACAAAGGCTCCGTACAGCAAGGTGAATGCAATTGCATACCAAGGACGCTTTGAGTGCCAACCAAATCCAGTTGGCACCGTAAGTGCCGCTGCAAGTCCAATCGAAGTGCGAGCTAATTCCATAATCACTCCCCCGATCCGGCTGCTCTCGGCCAGGCCCAGCGCTGTTCCTGAGCGTCAAGGCTGAGCCTCTCGTGCTGCCCTTACGAATCGGCAGGCTATCTGACCTGCATGTGATGTGCTCCGCACTGCGCCAAGTCCGCAGTCGAGGCAGTGGGTGCCCGTGGCGAAACCAGAAGCCCGACGGCTATGTGCTGCCGAGCGCGTAGCACGGTCATGAGTTGTACGGCACGAGATGGCTCGCTGACCTGCCATGTTGGGAAGCCACTGTGCGTAGGGACCACCCGGCGTCTCAAAGAGCACCCTCGTGGGCGGTCTTCTGGAGCGAGACCGGCATCAAAGCGATCCGCCGGTCGAAGGAGCCGGTCACAGCGCTGGGGTGTCTGCCCACACAATCTCAGCTGGGCCGTCTTGGGGCCGTCCGAGGCGCACCAACGACGGCCACCAACGACCAACAACGACCAACAACGACTGTCACGGACTGACGCGCTCGCTTGCGTCAGACGGCCGTCTGCCCAGCTATACCCACGTATCCAGCCACATCCGCGACCGCCAGTCCTCGATCGGAATCGCCTGGCCCGTGTACAGCGGCCAGAAGTAGATGAAGTTCCAGGTGATCAGCAGGACCAGGACGCCCGCGGCCGTGGCGCCTGCGACGCGGCGGGTGTCGGTGGAGCGGGGCGGGCCGATGATCGCGCCGAGCAGCATCGCCACCGCCAGGCACAGGAACGGCAGGAAGACGACGGCGTAGAAGAAGAAGATCGTGCGCTCCTGGTACAGGAACCAGGGGAGGTAGCCGGCCGCGATGCCGCAGGCGATGGCGCCGGCGCGCCAGTCGCGGCGGAAGAACCAGCGCCACAGCACGTAGAGGACCGCGAAGCAAGCGACCCACCACAGCAGCGGTGTGCCGAGCGCGAGGACCTCGCGGGCGCACTTCTCGCCGGCGTCGGCGGGGCAGCCGTCCTTGCCGGGGGCCGGGGACTCGTAGAAGTACGACACCGGGCGGCCCAGCACGAGCCAGCTCCACGGGTTGGACTGGTACGTGTGCGGCGACGACAGGCCGACGTGGAACTCGTACACCTGGTGCTCGTAGTGCCACAGGCTGCGCAGCCAGTCCGGCAGGAACGTCCAGCCGCCGCCCTTGCCGTTGGTCGCGGCCCAGTTGCGGTAGTAGCCGCCGGAGCCGTTCGACGCGGAGAGGATCCAGCCGGTCCAGGACAGCAGGTAGGTGACCAGGGCGACCGGGACCGTGGCGAGGAACGCCAGGCCCACATCCCGCTTGAGGACCGCCGCGTACGGGTGCCGCGCACCGGCGACCCGGCGCGAACCGACGTCCCACAACACCGCCATCAGGCAGAACGCGGCCAGGATGTAGAGGCCGTTCCACTTCGTGCCGATGGCCAGGCCGAGCATCAGGCCCGCCGCCCAGCGCCAGGGGCGCCATCCCGGCCGGGCCGTCTCCGCCGTGTGCCGGTCGGGCCGGGCCCGGCCGTCCTCGTCCAGCGGCAGCGCGGCGGCGAGCTTCTCGCGGGCCTTGTCCCGGTCGACCAGCAGACAGCCGAACGCGGCCAGCACGAAGAACATCAGCACACCGTCGAGCAGCGCCGTGCGGCTCATCACGAAGTGCAGCCCGTCCACCGCCATCAGCGTGCCCGCGAGACACCCCAGGAAGGTGGAGCGGAACAGCCGGCGTCCGATCCGGCACAGCAGCAGCACGGACAGCGTGCCGAGCAGCGCGGTCATGAACCGCCAGCCGAAGGGGTCGAACCCGAACATCAGCTCGCCGAGCCCGATGACGTACTTGCCCACCGGCGGGTGCACCACGTACGCCGCGTCCGACGGCAGCGTGACGTGCCCGCCCGACGACAGGATCAGGTCGTTGGCGTTCTTGTCCCAGTTGAGCTCGAAGCCGCGGTGGACCAGCGCCCACGCGTCCTTGGCGTAGTACGTCTCGTCGAATATCACCGCCTTCGGGCTGCCCAGGTTCCAGAACCGCAGCACCCCCGCCAGCAGGGTCACGAGCAGCGGGCCGATCCAGCCCGACCAGCGCACCAGCCGGACCGCGCGTGTGTGCGGGACGCCGAGCGTCGCCCACAGGCGCGGGGAGGGCTCGGTGTACGGCGGCACCAGGCGGGCACGGACGTCGCGGGCGTCGCTGCCGGGCTGCCCCTGGTAGCCGAAGCGGCGCAGCCGCTGCTGCCAGGACGGCCGCTGGTCGAGCGGCGTCCGGCCCTGACGGGTGTCCGTGGAGGATGCGGTACTGGTCACCGCGCCATCGTAGGGAACCGTTCTGTGTGAGTCCCGTGCATGGCCGTTTGCGTCCGCATCGTCCGCCCCCTGGGAGGAGTCCGCGTCCGCCGCCCCTGGGAGGATGGGGACGTGATCGGAACCCTCGTACTCGCAGGCACCCCCATCGGCGACATCGCGGACGCCCCGCCCCGGCTCGCCGAGGAACTGGCCGGAGCCGACGTCGTCGCCGCCGAGGACACGCGGCGGCTGCGCCGGCTGACCCAGGCGCTCGGCGTCACGCCGAAGGGCCGGGTGGTGTCGTACTTCGAGGGCAACGAGTCCGCCCGGACCCCGGAGCTGGTGGAGGAACTGGTGGGCGGGGCGCGGGTGCTGCTCGTCACGGACGCGGGCATGCCGTCGGTGTCCGACCCCGGGTACCGGCTGGTGGCCGCCGCGGTCGAGCGGGACGTACGGGTGACCGCCGTGCCCGGGCCGTCCGCGGTGCTGACCGCGCTCGCGCTGTCCGGGCTGCCCGTCGACCGGTTCTGCTTCGAGGGGTTCCTGCCGCGCAAGGCGGGCGAGCGGCTGGGGCGGCTGCGGGAGGTCGCCGAGGAGCGGCGCACGCTCGTCTACTTCGAGGCTCCCCACCGGCTCGACGACACGCTGGCGGCCATGGCCGAGGTGTTCGGGGCGGAGCGGCGGGCGGCGGTGTGCCGGGAGCTGACCAAGACGTACGAGGAAGTACGGCGGGGCGGGCTGGGCGAACTCGCCGCGTGGGCCGCGGAAGGCGTGCGCGGGGAGATCACGGTCGTCGTGGAGGGCGCGCCGGAGAAGGGGGCCGAGGAGGTCGGGCCGGAGGAGCTGGTGCGGCGGGTGAAGGTGCGGGAGGAAGCGGGGGAGCGGCGCAAGGAGGCGATCGCCGCGGTGGCGGTGGAGGCCGGGGTGCCGAAGAGGGTCGTCTTCGACGCGGTGGTCGCCGCGAAGAACGCCGGTGGGTGAGCCGGCTTCCGGGTGGGGGCCGGAGTGCTGGGCGGGGTGTGCGTGGTGTGGGGTCGAGCGCGCGGTTCCCCGCGCCCCGTCCGGGGCGCTCCTTACGGGGCGCTGACAGCCTCTGAGCAGGGCGCATGTCGTTTGAGCGGGCGCCCCATGCGTGAGCAAAGCGCGAGGGGCGCAGGGGCAAGGGACGCCCAAATCGGGGCCAACAGTGGGACAGGTCTGCTGCCATCGGTCCGGCCGAGGAGTCCACTGGGGTGCGGGGACGGAATCGTCCTCACGCCACAGCGGACCAACAGGAGCTGGCATGAGTGAGATCGCAGGGCAGACCGGGCTCCGCGCCGGTGCGACCGCAGTCGTCAACGAGTCCTACTCCTTCGCCTGCATGCGGTGCGGGCACGGCTGGGAGCAGTCGTACGAGATAGAGCACCACACGGACGCCGCGGGGCACGAGTTCGTCCTCTACGTCGCGGACGGCAAGGTGGTCCCCTCCCCGCTGAGCAAGCCCGAGTGCCACAACTGTGACAGCCACGTCGTGCGGATCATGCGGCCCGGGCGGGTCGCCTCGGCGCGCGACGCGGCCCACCGGCCCGGGCGTGTGCCGCCGCAGGCCGGGCCCGTGGAGGCCCCCACCGTGGACGCCGACACCGGGACGACGTCCGGCCAGGAGCAGCGCGAACCCCACCACTGGCATCTGTCCGACCTGCTGCATCCCTTCCAGCGCAAGGCGAGCTGACCCGTCCGGCTCCCCCGGTCGACGCCCTCCCCGGTGCTCCCCCACCGGGGAGGGCGTCGCCCCTTTCGTAGGATCGGGGACATGCCTTCGAACGCCTCCGGCCGCCAGGACAAGAACGCGGCCCCGCCCCTTCCGGAGCCCCTGCGGGTACCGGTCGCCGACTCCCACACCCACCTGGACATGCAGTCCGGCACGGTCGAGGAGGCACTGGCGAAGGCGGCGTCGGTCGGGGTGACGACGGTCGTGCAGGTCGGCTGCGACCTCAAGGGCTCGCGGTGGGCCGCCGAGACGGCCGCCGCCCACGACGCCGTCCACGCGACGGTCGCCCTGCACCCGAACGAGGCACCCCGCATCGTGCACGGCGACCCCGACGGTTGGTCGCGGCAGGGCGCCCGCGCGCCCGGCGGACCGGCAGCCCTGGACGAGGCGCTCGCGGAGATCGACCGGCTCGCCGCGCTGCCCCAGGTCAAGGGCGTCGGCGAGACCGGCCTCGATTACTTCCGCACCGGGCCCGAGGGCAAGGAGGCGCAGGAGCGGTCCTTCCGCGCCCACATCGAGATCGCCAAGCGGCACGGCAAGGCCCTGGTCATCCACGACCGCGAGGCCCACGCCGACGTCCTGCGCGTGCTGAAGGAGGAGGGCGCCCCCGAGCGGACCGTCTTCCACTGCTACTCCGGCGACGCCGAGATGGCCGGGATCTGCGCGAGCGCGGGCTACTTCATGTCCTTCGCCGGCAACGTCACCTTCAAGAACGCGCAGAACCTGCGGGACGCGGTGGCGGTGGCCCCGCCGGAGCTCCTCCTCGTGGAGACGGACGCGCCCTTCCTCACGCCCGCCCCCTACCGCGGGCGGCCCAACGCCCCCTACCTCGTGCCGATCACCGTGCGGGCCATGGCCGAGGTGCGCGGCGTCGACGAGGACACGCTGGCCACGGCCCTCGGCGCCAACACGGCACGCGCGTTCGGCTACTGACCCGTACCGCACGACCGCCGCACGACTGTGCGTAGTCGCGTCGCTTTGGAGAGTGACGAACGCTCCGCTAGGTTCTGGGGGCCCGATCCGGACCCCTCTGGACCCCCTCCGGCCCCTGGAGCGCGTCGGCGTGAGCAACTCCCGGTACGAGACGTACGAGCCGTATGAGACATACGAGTCGTATGAAACGTACGAGCCGTATGAGACATACGCGCCGTACGAGCCGCACGAGCCGCACGAGCCGGACTATCAGGCTTGTGCGGCCTACGACACCTGTGAGGCGTACGGCCCCGCCTACGCCGCCGCCCCGGTGTACGGCGCGTACGGCGCGTCCGACGCGTTCCCGGCCGATCTGCACACCGCCGAGACTCTCGCCCACGGGACGCCCGCGCCACCCGGCGCCTACCAGGACACCTACCGGCCCGCCTACGAGGCGCCGACCCTGCCCGCACTGCCCCGGCAGGGCGCCCCGTACGGCGGGTCGGCCCCCGCCGCCGGATCCGTGGGCCACCCCGACGCCGCCCCGGTCGCGCACGCCGGGTCACGCGCCGCCGTGCGCACCGGCTCGCACCGCAGGTCCACGCGCCGGCGCAAGACGCGCTACGCCGAGCGCCCGGACAGTCCCGTGCGACGGCTGCTGCCGCAGGCCCTCGTCGTCGCCTTCCTGGCCGGCGGCACCACGGCGTTCGTCGCCGAGGACAAGGCGATCGAGCTCACCGTCGACGGCAAGGCCCGCACCCTGCACACCTTCGCCGACGACGTCACCGAGCTGCTCGCCGAGGAGGGCGTCGAGATCGGCTCCCACGACGTGGTCGCGCCCGGCCCCGGCACACGGATCAGCAGCGGCGACGAGATCGCCGTGCACTACGCCCGTCCCGTACGGCTCACCCTCGACGGACACCGGCGCGAGGTGTGGACGACCGCCCACACGGTGGAGGGAGCGCTGCGGCAGCTCGGGGTGCGCCAGGAGGGCGCGTACCTGTCCGCCGCGCGCTCGCGGCGCATCGGACGCGAGGGGCTGGCGCTGGACGTGCGGACCGAGCGCACGGTCACGATCATGGCGGACGGCCGCGCCCGCACGGTGCGCACCAACGCGGCGACCGTCCGGGAGGCCGTCGAGGAGGCCGGGATCACCCTGCGCGGCCAGGACACCACCTCGGTCCCGCAGGGCAGCTTCCCGCGCGACGGGCAGACCGTGACGGTGCTGCGCATCACCGGCGGCAAGGAGGTCCGCGAGGAGCAGATCCCGTTCCAGGTGCGGCGGACGGAGGACCCGGCCCTGTTCCGCGGCACCGAGGTGGTGGAACGGGCGGGCGAGCCGGGCCTGCGCCGGATCACCTACTCCCTGCGCACGGTCAACGGCGTCCGGCAGCAGCCGCGCCGGATCAGGTCCGAGGTGGTGCGCGCGCCGCGCCCGCAGATCGTGAAGGTCGGCACCAGGCCGCGCCCGGCGTCCGTGCGGGGCGCCGACCACCTCGACTGGCAGGGCCTCGCGGCCTGCGAGTCCGGCGGACGGCCCGACGCGGTCGACTCCTCGGGCACCTACGGCGGCCTCTACCAGTTCGACACCCGCACCTGGCAGGCCCTCGGCGGCCGGGGCCGCCCCCAGGACGCCCCGGCGGCGGAACAGACGTACCGCGCGAAGAAGCTGTACGTGCGGCGCGGGACCGCCCCCTGGCCGCACTGCGGGGAACGGCTGCGCGGGTAGCGGAACCCGGCCCGCAAACCCCCCGTACCCTTGTCCCCGTGACCAGCAGCCCCACCCCCGACGCCCTCCTGGGCCCCGCCGACGTCCGCGAACTCGCGGCAGCCCTCGGCGTACGCCCGACCAAGCAACGCGGACAGAACTTCGTGATCGACGCGAACACCGTGCGCCGCATCGTCCGCACCGCACAGGTCCGCCCCGACGACGTGGTCGTCGAGGTCGGCCCGGGCCTCGGGTCGCTCACGCTCGCGCTGCTGGAGGCCGCCGACCGGGTCACCGCGGTGGAGATCGACGACGTGCTCGCCGGAGCGCTGCCCGCGACCGTCACGGCCCGCATGCCCGAGCGCGCCGACCGGTTCGCCCTCGTCCACTCGGACGCCATGCACGTCACCGAGCTGCCGGGGCCCGCCCCGACCGCGCTGGTCGCCAACCTCCCCTACAACGTGGCCGTCCCGGTGCTGCTGCACATGCTCGACACGTTCCCGACCATCGAGCGCACCCTCGTCATGGTCCAGGCGGAGGTCGCCGACCGGCTCGCCGCACCGCCCGGCTCGAAGGTCTACGGCGTCCCCTCGGTCAAGGCCAACTGGTACGCCGAGGTCAAGCGCGCCGGGGCCATCGGGCGGAACGTGTTCTGGCCCGCGCCCAACGTCGACAGCGGCCTGGTCTCCCTGGTCCGCCGGAGCGAGCCGCTGAAGACGACGGCCGCCAAGCGCGAGGTGTTCGCCGTCGTCGACGCGGCGTTCGCCCAGCGCCGCAAGACGCTGCGGGCCGCCCTCTCCGGCTGGGCCGGCTCCGCCGCGGCGGCCGAGGAGGCCCTGGTCGCCGCCGGGGTCTCGCCGCAGGCCCGGGGCGAGTCGCTGACCGTGGAGGAGTTCGCGCGGATCGCCGAGCACAAGGCGGACCGGCACCAGGAGAAGGAGACCGCGTGAGCGTCACGGTCCGCGTCCCGGCCAAGGTCAACGTCCAGCTGGGGGTCGGCGCCGCCCGCCCCGACGGCTACCACGACCTCGCCAACGTCTTCCTCGCGGTCGGTCTCTACGACGAGATCACCGTCACCCCGGCCGACGAACTGCGCGTCACCTGCGACGGTCCCGGTGCCGACCAGGTCCCCCTGGACCGGACGAACCTGGCGGCGCGGGCCGCCGAGACGCTCGCCGCACGGTACGGCCGCGACCCCGGCGTCCACCTCCACATCGCCAAGGACATCCCCGTCGCCGGCGGCATGGCGGGCGGCAGCGCGGACGGCGCCGGCGCCCTGGTCGCCTGCGACGCCCTGTGGGGGACCGGCGCCTGCCGGGACGAACTGCTCGACATCTGCGCGGAACTGGGCAGCGACGTGCCGTTCAGCCTGGTCGGCGGGGCCGCCCTCGGCATCGGGCGGGGCGAGCAGCTGACGCCCCTGGAGGTCGGCGGCACCTTCCACTGGGTGTTCGCGATGGCCGGGCGGGGCCTGTCCACCCCGGCGGTGTTCCGCGAGTTCGACCGGCTCGGCGAGGGCACGGACATCCCCGAACCGGTCGCCTCCGGTGACCTCCTCGCCGCCCTCGCCAAGGGCGACCCGGACGCGCTCGCCGCCGCCGTCTCCAACGACCTCCAGCCCGCGGCCCTCTCCCTGTTCCCGGAACTGGCCGACACCCTGGCCGCCGGCCGGGCCGCCGGTGCCCTCACCGCACTCGTCTCGGGCTCCGGCCCGACCACCGCGTTCCTGGTCCGGGGCCCGGAGGCGGCGGCCGAGGTGGCCCAGGCCCTGCTGACGTCGGGCACGTGCCGGACGGTACGCACGGCATCGGGCCCGGCACCCGGCGCGACGATCATCGACACCACGACGACGGCCCCCGCGCGTTAATCACGTGCCCCGGCGGCAGCCTGCCGCCTACGCTCGCCCCCGTTGATTCCGCCAGGGGGAGCGCAGGCATGGAGGAACTGGTCGCGGCCGTGCGGCGCGGGGACGTCGGCGTGGTCACCTCGCTGCTGGACGGCGGGGCCGATCCCGACACGCTCGCGGAGGGCCTCCCGGTCCTCTGCCTGGCCGTGGCCGCGTACGACATCCCCGTCGCCGAGGCGCTGCTCGAGGGCGGTGCCGATCCCCTGCGCCCGCTGCCCGACGGCAGCACCCCGCTGACGCGCGCGGTGGACGGCGGGTCCCACCTGCTGGTCCACGCGCTCGCCACCAGCCGGACCCCGCTCCCGGCACCGGCACGCACGGACATGCTGGCCCGGGCCCGGCGCTGGGCCGAGGCGGGCGTGGAGAGCGAGCTGCGCCGCATCACCGGCCTCACCGGGCCGATCGAGCGGACCCGGGTCGAGGACGACGAGGTCGGGTGGTGGTCCGAGCAGCTCACCCTCGGCGGAACGACCGTGCGCGACGAACACCGGGCGATCCTCACCTCCATGGAGGAGCGCTACGGCATCCGCACGCCCTTCGACGACCTGGTGGACCGGGCCCTCGCCCACCCGGACCGGGATCACGTCGTCTGGTCGGACGTGGTGTTCACCCTCGGCCGACGGCTGGACGAGGAGACCTGGCAGTGGACCCGGGACCTGCTCAACCACCCCGGCCGGCTGCACCGTCTGCTCGCCGCGGAGATCCTGCTGTTCCTGATCCTCGGCGACTTCGTGAAGCGGAGCGATCCGTTCTGGGACCGGGGCAGGGACCTGGTGCCCTGGGCCGAGCAGGAGGAGGACCCGGAGGTACTGGCCGCCCTGCTGCACGCGATGACCCACGACAGCGCCCCCGAGATCGAGGCCGTGGGGCTGTCGCACCTCACCCACCCGGACCCGAGGGTGCGCGCCCTGGTCCCGCAGACCGTGCACCGGCCCGAGAGCCTCACCGCCGTACTCCCCCTGGCGCACGACGACGACCCGGGTGTGCGCGAGGCGGTGTGCCACTGGCTCGCCCACCACCGGGGGCCCGAGCCCGAGGTGGGGGACGCGCTGGTCGCGCTCACCCATGACGAGCGGCAGGAGATCCGCATCGGCGCCGTCTCCGGCCTGGCCTACCGCGACGATCCGCGCTGTGTGGAGGCCCAGCACCGCATCGGCCCCGTGGCCAGGGAACTGCGCGACGACGAGCGGCTGCACGACGTGTGGCGCTACCAGCGCCGCCAGGAGGCGGCGGACGGCGGCTGACCGCCCGGCCGGAGCACCCCCGGGCGCGACTACCCTGGAGGGTCGATCCATCCCCCTTGGCAGGAGAGTAATGGCCGTCAACCTGGTCAATGTCGAGAACGTCAGCAAGGTGTACGGCACCCGTGCCCTGCTCGACGGCGTCTCCCTCGGCGTCTCCGAAGGGGACCGCGTCGGTGTCGTGGGCCGCAACGGCGACGGCAAGACCACCCTCATCCGCATGCTCGCCAAGCAGGAGGACGCCGACAGCGGACGGGTCACCCACTCCGGCGGGCTGCGGCTCGGCGTGCTCACCCAGCACGACTCCCTGGACCCCGAGGCCACCGTCCGCCACGAGGTCATCGGCGACATGGCCGACCACGAGTGGGCCGGCGACGCCAAGGTCAGGGACGTCCTCACCGGCCTGTTCGGCGGGCTGGACCTGCCGGGCTTCCCCAAGGGCCTGGACACCGTCATCGGCCCGCTCTCCGGCGGCGAGCGGCGCCGCATCGCGCTGGCCAAGCTGCTCATCGAGGAGCAGGACCTGCTCGTCCTGGACGAGCCCACCAACCACCTCGACGTCGAGGGCATCGCCTGGCTGGCCCGCCATCTGCAGAAGCGCCGCTCGGCCCTCGTCTGCGTGACCCACGACCGGTGGTTCCTCGACCAGGTGTGCACGCGCATGTGGGACGTCCAGCGCGGCGCGGTCTACGAGTACGAGGGCGGCTACTCCGACTACGTCTTCGCCCGGGCCGAGCGCGAGCGCATCGCCGCCACCGAGGAGGCCAAGCGGCAGAACCTCGTCCGCAAGGAGCTGGCCTGGCTGCGCCGCGGGGCACCCGCCCGTACGTCCAAGCCGCGCTTCCGCGTCGAGGCCGCCAACGAGCTCATCGCGGACGTACCGCCGCCCCGGGACAGCAGCGAGCTGATGAAGTTCGCGTCGACCCGGCTGGGCAAGACGGTGTTCGACCTGGAGGACATCACCGTCCAGGCCGGCCCCAAGGTCCTGCTCGAGCACGTCACCTGGCAGCTCGGACCCGGCGACCGGATCGGCCTCGTCGGCGTCAACGGCGCCGGGAAGACGTCGCTGCTGCGGGCCATGGCGCAGGCGGCCCGGACCGACGGCGAGGCCCAGCCGGCCGGCGGGCGCGTCCGTGTCGGCAAGACCGTCAAGCTCGCCTACCTCTCCCAGGAGGTCGCCGAACTCGACCCGGCCACGCGCGTGCTGGAGGCCGTGCAGCAGGTGCGCGAGCGCGTCGACCTCGGCAAGGGGCGGGAGATGACCGCCGGGCAGCTGTGCGAGACGTTCGGCTTCGGCAAGGAGAAGCAGTGGACGCCCGTCGGCGACCTGTCCGGCGGTGAGCGCCGCAGGCTCCAGCTGCTGCGCCTGCTCATGGACGAGCCCAACGTCCTCTTCCTCGACGAGCCCACCAACGACCTCGACATCGAGACGCTGACGCAGCTGGAGGACGTCCTCGACGGCTGGCCCGGCTCGATGATCGTCATCTCCCACGACCGGTTCTTCATCGAGCGCACCACCGACCGCGTCTTCGCGCTCCTCGGCGACGGCGCGCTGCGCATGCTGCCGCGCGGCATCGACGAGTACCTGGAGCGACGACAGCGCATGGAGGAGGCCGCGGCGGCCTCGGCCCCCGCCGCCGCACAGCAGCCGTCCGCCGCCCCGGAGAAGAGCGCGGCCGACCAGCGCGCCGCCAAGAAGGAACTCCAGAAGATCGAGCGGCAGCTCGACAAGGTCTCCGAGAAGGAGACCAAGCTCCACGCTCACATCGCCGAAAACGCCACGGACTTCGCGAAGGTGGCCGAACTGGATGCGGAGCTGCGGGAGTTGGCAGCTCAGCGCGAGGAGCTGGAGATGCGCTGGCTGGAACTCGCCGAGGACGCGTGAAGGGTGCGTGAAGACGCATAACGGCGGCATCACGGGCCGGTTCTCCCTTGGGAACAGGGGGTGAGACGGCCCGCTCCGCTGTCGGAACGGAGTGATAGAAAGAGCCGTCTTAGAACTTTATGAAGCATCTCTGAGCCCCATGGGCAATTCAGGGTGTGGCTAAAAATCAGTGATCGAACGGGGGAGCCGCTGATGACTCAGCCGCCCAGTCAGCCGCCGCACGGTGGCTTCGGAGCACCGCAGAACCAGCCGCCGCAGGGCGGTGGTTACGGGGCACCGCAGACTCCGCCACCGCCGCAGGGCCCGCCGCAGACGCCGCCGCCCCCGCAGGGCCCGCCGCAGCCCGGCTACGGCTACCCGCAGCAGCCCGGTCCGTACGGCCAGCCCGGCCCCTACGGCCAGCCGCAGCAGCCGGGCCCGTACGGCCAGCCCGGGTACGGCTACCCGCAGCAGCCGCAGTACCCCGGTGCGCCCGGCACCCCGCCCGGGGGCGGCTCGAACAACCCCTTCAAGAACAAGACCGCCCTGATCATCGGCGCCGCCGTCGTCGCGCTGCTCGTGGTCGGCGGCACTGTGTGGGCCGTCACCGGCGGCGACAGCGGCGAGGGCGGCAAGAAACCCGTCGCCCAGAAGACCGACGACGCCAAGCCCGGCTCCTCCGCCCCGGTCAACCCCGGTGACGGCAGCGGCGACGGCGGCGAGGACCCGGAGGACCTCAACGCGGGCCGCCAGGCCGGCGAGGCCAAGGTCCTCTGGTACAAGGAGGCGCCCGACGCGCCCGGTTCCGGCGCCGACGCCGACGGCATGTGGATCACCGGCAAGACCGCCGTGAAGGCCGCCTACAAGCAGCTCTTCGCCTACAACGTCGGTGACGGCAAGCCCACCTGGGACGCGATCACCTTCCCGCAGAAGATCTGCGCGACGACTCCGCAGAAGACCTCCGACGACAAGATCGTCGTCGCGTACATGAGCGGCGCGAGCGACCGCGCCAAGTGCAACCAGCTGCAGGAGATCGACCTCGCCACCGGCGAGAAGGGCTGGAAGGAGAAGGTCGCCGACGGCGCCCTGTTCGACTCCACGCTCTCCGTCGAACTGTCCATCACCGGCAAGACCCTGATGGTGGGCCGCTCCCAGTCCGGCACGGCGTACGACGTCACCAACGGCGACAAGCTCTTCGACAAGAAGAAGTACGGCAGCGCCTGCTTCCCCGCCGCGTTCGCCGGCGGCGAGAAGCTGATCGCCGTCTCCTCCTGCGGTGCCGGCACCGGCAAGGAGCACGACGAGGTCCAGGAGCTCGACCCGAAGACCGGCAAGGCCAAGTGGACCCAGCCGTTCGACAAGGGCTGGCGGGTCGCGCGCACCTACTCGGTCAGCCCCCTGGTCGTGTACAGCACCAACGAGAGCAAGAAGGCCTGGAACATCTCCACGTTCACCTCCGGCGGCAAGTTCCGCTCGCAGGTCGGCTTCGACGAGGACTTCGCCCCCGAGTGCGGCTGGGCCATCCTGGAGCGCGACCTCACGGGCTGCCAGGGCGTGGCCGTCGACGACGACACGCTGTACCTGCCGACCAAGGCCACCACCGGGGCCAACGAGGTCGTCGCGGTCGACCTCGCGAACGGCAAGGAGAAGTGGCGCGTGAAGTCACCCGCCGACGAGTCGATGCTGCCGGTGAAGACCGAGGGCGGCAAGCTCATCGCCTATGTGGAGCCGTCGTACGACGCGGGCGGGCAGATCGTGTCCATCCCGACCGGCGGCGGCAGCCACAAGCCGACCAAGCTGCTGCAGAACCCCGAGGGCGCCGCGGACATCGAGAACAGCTTCTTCTCCAAGGAGATCGACTGGGTCGGCGGGCGCTTCTACATCTCGACGACCCGGCTGAGCGGGAACGACGACACGAAGGAGAAGTTGATGCTCGCCTACGGCAAGTGACTCCTCCTCCTTCCGCACCCGGTTCGTCGTCCGTCCCCTTCCCCGAGGTACCCACGCCATGACCCAGCCGCCGCCCCCGCCGCCCCAGCAGCCCCCGCAGGGGGGCGGCTTCGGCCCGCCCCCGGAGCAGCCGCCCCAGGACCAGCCGCCGCACACCCCGCCGCCGCAGGGTCAGCCGCCGCAGACCCCGCCGCCCGCGGCCGGGCCGAACCTCGCCAAGGCCCCGGAGCCGGGGTACGGCTACCCCCAGGCGCCGTCCGCGCCGCAGACGCCCCCGCAGTCGCCCCCGCAGTCGCCTGCGCAGACTCCTGCGCCGTCGGGGCCGCAGAACCCGCCCCAGCCGCCGCAGGGTTACGGGTATCCGCAGGGCGCTCCGGCGCCCCAGCCTCCGCAGGCGCCGCCCGGCTACGGGTATCCCGGCCAGCAGCCGGGGCCGTACGGGCAGCCGCAGCAGGCGCCGTACGGGCAGCCGCAGGCGCCTTACGGCCAGCCCGGTTACGGGCAGCAGCCCGGCTACGGCTACCCGCAGCAGCCCCTGCCGCACCAGCCGCAGGCCGGACAGCCGGGCGGCGGCAAGAAGCTCAACGCGCAGCTGCTGATCATCGTCGCCGCGGTCGTGGCGATCGCCCTGATCATCGGCGGCGGCGTCTGGTACGCCTCGTCGTCCGGTGAGGACGAGGGCAGGCAGAACGACACCGCCGGCCAGAGCGGCGGCACCGGCGGCACGGACGACGACAACGGCGGCACCACCGCCGGCAAGGAGAAGGCACCGTCCGACCCCGCCGCCAAGGTCCTCTTCCAGGTCCCGGCGCCCGAGGTGAAGAACGACAGCACGGTCGTCGTCTCCGGCTCGTGGCTCACCGACAAGGCGTACGTCAAGAGCGGCATCGCCCAGATCGTCGGCTACGACCGCGACAAGGGCAGCGAGTTGTGGAAGCTGCCGCTGGCCGGCCCGGTCTGCCAGGCCAGCCGCCACGTCACCGACGACAACCTGACGGCGATCCTCTACCAGCCGGCGATGCCCACCAAGGCCGACCCCTCGCACGGCTGCAGCCAGATCGCCCTCATCGACCTCGACGCCGGCAAGAGGCTGTGGACCAAGACGGTCAAGAGCGGTGACCAGCTGGTCAACTTCGACAACATCACCCTCAGCGGCAAGACCATCGCCGTCGGCAGCACCAGCGGCGGCGCAGCCTTCGACGTCTCCGGCAAGCAGCTGTGGAGCCCGAAGCCGACCGACTCCTGCTACGACGCCGGCTACGGCGGTGGCGACAAGCTCGTCGCGGTGCGCAAGTGCGGCTCGTACGACCAGCGGCAGTTGCACATCCAGACCATCGACCCGAAGTCCGGGAAGGTGATCTCGGAGTACAAGATGACCGAGGGCATCGAGTACGCGAGCATCGTGTCGACCAACCCGCTGGTCGTGGCCGCCGACGTCGGCGACTCCGCGGGCGACGGCAGCGGCATCTCCGACTTCTTCTCCATCGACAGCAAGACCGGCAAGCTGCGCACGCGCATCTCCGCGCCGGGCGAGCAGTACGCGGCCCGCTGCGAGGGCATCACCCGCGTCGAGGCCTGCAACCTGCTGGCCGTCGGCAACGACCGGCTGTACCTGCCGACCGAGGAGCACGACGGCACGGGCAAGTACAGCGAGACCAACGAGATCGTCGCCTTCGACCTCGCCACCGGCAAGCAGACCGGGCAGCGGGCGGACGCGGGCGACGGGTACACGATCTCGCCGCTGCGCATGGACGGCGGCAACCTGATCGCGTACAAGCGTCCCCCGTACGACAAGGGCGGACAGGTCGTGAGCATCTCCGGGGGCAGCTTCAAGGAGACGCTGCTGCTGCGGAACCCCGCGACGGACTCGGTGCGCGATGTGGAGACCAGCATGTCGCCGGAGTACTCCGAGTTCCTGTACGCCGACGGGCACCTCTACATGTCCAAGGTGTACGCGAGCAAGCGGTCGACGGTGCGCGAGAAGGAGTATCTGGCGGTCGGCTTCGGTACGGGCTGATCGCTCCGACGGGCTCCGACCGGGCTCTGATCATGTACTGACCGGTTCTTGATCGACTGGTGGCTGCTGTGGCCCCGTCCCTGTTCAGGGGCGGGGCCACGGCTGTTTCGCGCGGTCAACCCGGACTGCGGGGAATTTCGGCGATCCGGGGCGATTCTCGCCGGTAGGGGGAGCGCAACGTCGAACAAGCGTGTAGCTTCCGGGGGCATGAAGGCGGGGGAGCCGGGGGGCTTCCATGGGGGGCTGGGGTGACTGGGGGGTTGCTCGATGGGAGTGCGGCTTATGGTGGTCGACGACCACCGATTGCTGGCCGAGGCGCTGGCCTCGGCGCTGAAGCTGCGGGGGCACCGGGTGCTGGCCGCGGCGGCGCCGGCCGCGGGCGCGGCGGATCTGGTGATCACGCGGGCGCCGGAGGTGTGCCTGCTGGGGACGGCGGCGCCGGCCGAGCCGGGGGCCTTCGACCCGGTGGTACGGATCAAACGGGAGCGGCCGCAGGTGGCGGTGCTGGTGCTGGGGCCGGTGCCGAGCCCTCGGGGCATCGCGGCGGCGTTCGCGGCGGGGGCGTCCGGCTATGTGCGGCACGACGAGCGCATAGAGGGTGTGGAGCGGGCGATCATGAAAGCGCGGGCGGGGGAGGCGGCGGTGGCGCCGCAGCTGCTGCAGGGCGCGTTCGGTGAGTTGCTCAACCCGGCGGCCCAACCGGACGACGAGGGGCAGCGGTTGCTCCAGATGCTCACCCCCCGCGAGGTGGAGGTCCTGGTCCGGGTCGCCGACGGCGAGGACACCCGCCTGATCGCGGCGGGCATGGGCATCGCCCCGTCTACGGCCCGGACCCACGTCCAGCGGGTCCTGATGAAACTGGGAGTCGGCTCCCGCCTGGAGGCAGCCGCCCTGGCGGCTCGCACGGGCTTGCTGGACAGGGCGGGGCCGGTACAGCGGGAGCAGTGAGGGCCGGTACAGCGGGAGCAGTGAGGGCCGGTACAGCGGGAGCAGTGAGGTGCGGGTGCGGGTGCGTGCGCCCATCGCCGGGTGGGGGTCGGGGCCGCGTCGGGGGGTGTCCGTCCTCGGAACGGCGCGATGGGGTTGCGTGCCGACTGACTGTTCGTTGACGCGCCAACCGCTGCGGGCGGACACCCCCCGACCTGTCTCTTAT
>NZ_JBHWFG010000033.1:0-91510 GCF_042733745.1 Streptomyces sp. NPDC059696 | reverse complement strand
GTCTCGAAGGTGAGGGGACCGTCGGCGGACGCGGCGGGGGTCTCGAAGGTGAGGGGACCGTCGGCGGACGCGGCGGGGGTCTCGAAGGTGAGGGGACCGTCGGCGGACGCGGCGGGGGTCTCGAAGGTGAGGGGGCCGTCGGCGGACGCGGTGGGGGTGACCAGGGTGGTGGGACGGTCGGCCGGTGCGGTGGGGGCGGCCGGGGCCGGAGCGTGGGCAGCGCCGGCAGCGTCGGACAGCCGGGGGGCGGACGGCGTGGGCGCGGCCGGGGTCAGGGAGCGGACGGCGCCGTGCAGGCGTTCGAAGACCTCCTGCGGCATGGTGTCGACCCGGTCGAGGATCGCCGCCGCCCGCGGGTCGGTGGCTCGCGCCTCGCGCTTCTCCTCGTCGGTCAGCAGCATCGTGCGCAGCGTGAGGATCTCGTCGATCTCCGCGGCGTCGTGCAGGTCGCCGGGGCTCTCGGGGGCGACCTGGGGGTGGTCGGGCAGAATGATCGGCGCGGACAGCAGGACGGGCGCGGTGTCCCCGCTCCCACCGCCGAGCACCGGGAAGGTGAACTCGTTGCGGCACGCACGCGCGGGTGCGGCCAGGTCCGCCGGCGGGTCGATGAGCGAGACGAACTCCATCCCGGCGCCGCCGACGAGGGTGTGCGTGGCGATGAGGGCCCGGCGCAGGGCCTCGTCCCGGGGCGTGCGCGGCGGCGGTGCGGGCGCGGTGTTCGTGGTCCGTACGCGGATCCGGCACAGGTCACCGGAGAGCCGCTCGGCGCTGACGGTGGTCTCGGCCCGGATCTCCTCGCGGCCACGCACCACCCGCCCGGCATCGTCGGGCAGCGGCTCGACGTCCTCCCCCGCCGGGGCGCTCACCGCGACGGTGCGTCCGCCCCGGAGGAGTTCGTCGAGCGGGGCCTCGACCTCGCACTCGCGCGGCAGGGCCTCGTCGAAGGTCAGGTGCACCGCGCCGTCGCCGGTGCGCAGCGACTCGACGGGCCGGCCTGCCTCTTCGATCTGCTTGCGCTGCATCTGGAGGTAGCGGACCCGCACCCGGACCCGGGCGCTGTCCGGCTGCCGGATGCGCAGCAGGCACTCGGTCTGCTGGTACCAGGAGTCGGCGGAACCGGAGACGCCGGGGGTGACGGGGCCGTCCGCCTCCACCCAGTCCCGGGGGAACAGCACGCCGAACTGCCAGCGGACACGGTTCTTCGTGGAGGAGCGGCGGTAGGGGTACAGGAGGTAGCCCTCGTAGAGGACGGCGTCGGCGACGGCGCTGAGCTGCTCGAAGACGCCCGGGCAGGGGTCTGCGCCGTCCGTCGTGGCAGCGCCGTCCGTGCCGCCCTCGACCAGTGCCTCCGCCATCGCGCCTCCTCGTCCCTGTGTGCACGCGCATTCCTTCCACCACGGTCACACCGGTCATCCACGGTCGCCTCCTCCGGCGCAGCGGTATTGGGCCGTTCGGGGTGGTCGTCAGCCGTCACCCGGCCGCGCGGGACGGGAGCACAGCACGGCGACGGGCCCGTCGGCGCCGATGCGCGCGACGGGCCCGTGCCTCAGGTGCGCGGTCAGCGCCGCACGCGGGACAGCCTGCGCGCCAGCAGCGGGACGACGACCGCGGCGGCCACCACATGGGACGCGGCGAGGACGATCCGGGTGGACGTGGCGGTGTGCGGGGCGACGGCCGGGCCGGCGAGGGACAGCGCGGTGAGGACGACGGTGGTCACGGTGAAGGTGCGGGCGGGCCGTTCGGCCCAGCGGGCCAGGGCGACCGCGAGGACGATGCCGGCGACCGACCAGAACAGCACCCCGCCGAAGAAGCCGCCGACCGGGATCTCCGCGGCCCGCGCGGCCCCGGGACCGGCCGCTTCCATCGGGACGTCGGCGGCCCGCGCGACGAGCGCGAACGCCTCCGTCACCAAGGCGCCGGCGAGGGCGGCCAGAACGCCGACCAGCCACACGGGCCGGGTGGAGAGCAGACCGGACTCGGTCCGCGCTGCCTGGGTCTGAGATGTCGTCACGCTCATGTCGCTGTCTCCTGACGGGGGTTGGGACGCGGTGGGGGTACGGAGAGGTGGACCGGAGGGCGGCGCGGAACTCATCGGTGCCCGGGGACGTTTTCCCGGGGCCGGTGGTTCGTCCGGACGGCACCCGTCACCCGATGGCACACATCACCCGCACGAAACCGGCGCGTCACGGGAAGGCGTCACCTCATGGACCAGCCGACACAGCACCCCCGCCCCACCACCAGCCCCGCCGTCACGACCCTGGCCGACCCGCTGGTCAACAGGGGCACCGCCTTCACCCGCAGCGAGCGCGAGGAGCTCGGCATCGACGGGTTGCTGCCGCCCGCCGTGGAGACCCTGGAGGAGCAGGCCGCCCGCGCCTACGAGGCGTTCCACGGCTACGACAAGCCCCTCAACCGGCACATCTACCTGCGGCAGCTCCAGGACACCAACGAGGTGCTCTTCTACCGTCTGGTCACCGACTACCTGGAGGAACTGCTGCCCGTCGTCTACACGCCGACGGTGGGCGAGGCCTGCCAGAAGTTCAGCGAGATCTACCGGCGGCCGCGCGGTCTGTTCCTGACCTGGGAGGACCGGCACCGCTTCCGCGACATCCTGCGCAACCGCCCGCACCGCGACCACGACGTGGACGTCATCGTCGTCACCGACGGCCAGCGCATCCTGGGCCTCGGCGACCAGGGCGTCGGCGGCATGGGCATCCCCATCGGCAAGCTCAGCCTGTACACGGCGATCGGCGGCATCCACCCCGCCCGCACCCTGCCGGTCCTGCTGGACGTGGGCACCGACAACGAGACCCTGCTCGACAACCCCCGCTACCTGGGCCGGCGCGCCCGGCGGCTGACGGGCGCCGAGTACGACGAGATGATCGAGGCGTTCGTCTCGGCGGTGGAGGCGGAGCTGCCGGGGACGCTGCTGCAGTGGGAGGACTTCGCCACCGCCCACGCGCACCCGATCCTCGCCCGCTACCGGGACCGGCTGCTGACGTTCAACGACGACATCCAGGGCACCGCGGCCGTCACGCTCGGTGCCCTGTCCACGGCGGCGGACGTGGCCGGCACCCCGCTCACCGAGCAGCGCGTGGTGATCCTCGGCGCGGGGTCGGCCGCCATCGGCGTCGCCGACATGATCCGTACGGCCATGGTCGACGAGGGCCTGTCGCAGGACGAGGCGACGGCACGGTTCTGGATCGTCGACATCGACGGGCTGCTGGTGTCCTCCCGTTCCGAACTGACCCCGCAGCAGCGGGTGTTCGCACGCGACGACGGTGAGGTGGCCGGCTGGGACGGCAGCGGCCTCGCGGAGGTGGTGCGCCGCGTCGAGCCGACGGCGCTCATCGGGCTGTCGACGGCGCACGGCGCGTTCACCGAGGAGATCGTGCGGCAGATGGCCTCGACCTGCGAACGGCCCGTCGTCTTCCCGCTGTCCAACCCCACCTCGCACTCCGAGGCCGACCCCGCCGACCTCACCCGGTGGACCGACGGGCGGGCGCTGATCGCCACCGGCTCGCCCTTCCCGCCGCTGAAGGTCGACGGGCGCGAGGTGCCCGTGGCGCAGTCCAACAACGTCTACGTCTTCCCGGCGATGGGCCTGGCGGTGACCGCGAGCGGGGCCACCCGGGTCACGGACCGCATGCTCGTGGCGGCCGCCCGGGCCGTCGCCCGCTGCGCGGTGCGGGCGGCCGGCGGCGAGGACCTCCCCGTGCCGCTGCTGCCGCCGCTAACCGGCATGCGGGAGTCCGCCCGTGAGATCGCGCTGGCCGCGGCCCTCGCCGCCGTCGGGGACGGGGTGGCCCCGCGGGCGACGGAGGAGGAACTGCGCGAGGCCGTCGCCCGGGCGCAGTGGACGCCCCGGTACGAGGACTAGGAGCCGTGTGCCGGTCCTGCGGGACGTACGGTCGGACCACACGACGGTCGACTTCGGAGGCATCGGCGGCATGGAGCAGCGGCGACCCCTGTCCGACGGCGCGCTGGACGCGGCGGCGGATGTGTTCCAGCGGCTGCGTCCGCGGCTGTTCGGCATCGCCTACCGGGTCCTGGGCAGTGTCACCGACGCCGAGGACGTGGTGCAGGACGTATGGCTGCGCTGGCAGGACACCGACCGCGGCACGGTGCGGGACCAGGGCGCGTTCCTGGCGAAGATCACCACACGGCTGGCGATCAACGTGTCCCGGTCGGCGCGGGTCCGCCGCGAGGCCTACGTGGGCCCGTGGCTCCCGGAGCCGGTGGACACCGGCGTCGATCCGCAGGTCGGCGCGGAGCGCGGCGAGGCGCTGGAGCTGGCGGTGCTGCTGGTCCTTGAGCGGCTGAACCCGGTGGAGCGGGCGGCGTACGTGCTGCGCGAGGCGTTCGACTACGGGTACGACGAGATCGCGGACATGCTGGAGCTGAGCCGGGCCAACACGCGGCAGATCGTCAGCCGGGCGCGCAGGCGGCTGTCCGCCGAGCGCCGGGAACCGGTCGACACGGCTCAGCACCGGCGGCTGCTCGACGCGTTCGTCGCCGCCGCGCGCGAGGGCGACGTCGCCGCCCTGGAGAGCGTGCTGTCCGCCGACGTCGTCGCCTACGCCGACGGCAACGGCATGCGGGGCGTGGCCCGCGTGGAACTCGTCGGGCCCGTGCGCGTGGCCAGGGTCACCGCCTTCGCGCACCGGTTCTTCCCCGGCGCCGAGTACGGCGTGGTCGAGGCCAACGGGCAGCCGAGCCTGCTGCTGATGCGGGACGGGGTGGCGGTCGCCCTGGTGAGCGCGACCGTGGGCCCCGACGGCATCGACGGGCTGTACTGGGTGCTGGCACCCGAGAAGCTCCGGGCGTACGAGCGGTCGGCCCGCTGGGTGGCCGGCCGCTCGTAGCCCGCCGGGTCAGTGCCGCGTCAGCCACTCCTCGTAGCGGGTGCTCGCGAGGTGGGTGCTGTCGTCGCCGGTGAGCACGTCGGGCATGCCCGCGAACAGACCGGCGCTCTCGTCGGTGACGACGGTGCGGCCGTCCGGCTTCACCGCGAGGGTGATCTCACCGAGCAGGTCGAGGCGGTGCACCTCGGGGCCGGCGATGTCGCGGATGCCGCCCGAGGGTTCGCCCTGTGCCGCTTCGGCGACGGCCGCGGCGACATCGGCGGAGGCGATGGGGCGCAGGCGGATCGACGGCAGCCGCACCTCGCCGCCCTCGGTGGACATGTCCATCACGGGCGCGACGAACTCGAAGAACTGGGTGGCGCGCACGATGCTGAAGGGCACACCGCTGCCGCGCACGGCGTTCTCCTGGGCGACCTTGGCCTCGTAGTACCCGTAGCCGGGGACCTGGTCGACGCCGACGATCGAGAGCGTCACGTGGTGGCGGACGCCCGCCTCCTTCTCGGCGGCGAACAGGTTCCGCGCCGAGCGGGTGAAGAAGTCCAGGGCCGGTTCGGTGTCGAAGGAGGGCGAGTTCGACACGTCCACGACCACGTCCGCGCCTTTGAGTGCGGCTGCCAGTCCTTCGCCGGTGAGGGTGTCGACGCCCGTGGAGGGGGAGGCCGGCACGGCCTCGTGACCACCCTCGCGCAGGAGGGCGGACACCTGGGAGCCGATGAGGCCCGTACCGCCGACGACCACGATCTTCATCACTGTCTCCGTTCGCTGAGGTGCTGACTCACCAGAGAGACAGGGCGGGGCGTGGATCTGTGACAGCCGGGCCGGAACTCAGTCCGCCGGCACCGCCGCGGGCAGGCCGAGCGCGGTCGACACATGGCGCCAGATGGCGGAGAGGGCCGTGGCGAGGGTGACCGCCGGGTCGCGCAGCATCAGGCGGATGCCGTAGCCGTCGCACAGGGACAGCACGAGCGTGCTGAGGTCGTCGACGTCGGTCGGCGTGAACTCGCCGGAGTCGATGCCGCGCCGTACCGCGTCCGCCACCCAGGCGTGCAGTTGTGCGTAGAGATCGACCGCGAAGACGCGGGTGGTCTCGTCGCGCAGGGCCCGCACCCACAGTTCCTGCCAGAGCCGCCAGTCCTGGTGGAGTTCGGGGTCGGTCGGCAGCAGGTTGCGCACGATGCGGGCCAGGATGACCGCCGCCGGGGCGGTCTGCGCTTCACGTTCGACGTCGACGGCGGTGTTGGCGAAGGAGTGGGTCATCGCCTCGGTGAACAGTTTCTCGCGGGTGTCGAAGTGGTAGTGCAGCAGCGCCGTCGACACTCCGGCCCGCTCGGCGACCATCCGCATGCGGATCTTCTCGAAGCCGATGTCGGCGATGACCTCGCACGCCGCGGTCAGGATGCGCTCGCGCGTGTCTGCCGTGCGCACCTTGGTGCTCACCCTGCGGCTCCCCTCGGTCGACGGTCGTACGCGAGGACCATCTTCCCTCACGGCCGGCCCACCGGTGCTGGTGCCCCGCTTCGGGGTTCCTCGTCGTAGGCGTGGAAGCCCCGGCCGGACTTCCGTCCGAGCAGCCCGGCCTCCACCATCCGGGACAGCAGCGGGGGCGGCGAGACAACGCGGGGCAGGACTGCACGGCCCCGGCACGGATGCTCGTGGACCGGCGGATCCACGACGACTTCCTGGCCGGTTCGCCGAACGGGCCGCCCGGCAGCGGCCCGGCGCCCCGGACGAGGAGGAGACCGACTTCGGTCCGCTCGCCAACGCCGGTCAGCTCGCCGCCGTGAGCGGCCTGCTGGAACGTCTGCCGGGCCACGCCGAGATCGTGACCGGAGGGGCGGCCCTGCCCCGTCCGGGCTACTTCCACCAGGCCACCGTCGTCGCCGGGGTGCGGCAGGAGGACGAGATCGTGCAGAGCGAGGTGTTCGGCCCCGTCGTCACCGTCCAGCCCTTCACCGACGAGGCCGGGGCCCTGCGCCTGGCCAACACGGTCCCCCAGGGGCTGGCCGCGAGCGTGTGGACGCGCGACCACGACCGGGCCATGCGGGCGACCCGGGCGCTGCGGACCGGGATCGTCTGGGTGAACACCCATGGCACGACGGTGTCGGAGATACCGCACGGCGGCGTCGGCCACTCCGGATACGGCAGCGACCTCTCCCTCACCGGCCTGCTCGACTACACACAGGTCAAGCACGTCATGCTGTGACGGCCGGCTGCGGACCCGCGCGGAGGTCCGAGCCGGCCGGCGCTCCTCACCCGACCCGGATACCGACGATGCACGTGTCGTCGTCCGTGTCCGACCTGCTGTAGGTCAGGAGGCGGTCCAGCTGCTGGTCGAGCGTGCTGGGTGCCGTTCGGGCGGTGGTCAGGAGGTGGGTCAGGGACTCCTCCACGGGCCGGTCCCGGCGCTCGACCAGGCCGTCCGTGTACATCAACAGCGTGTCCTCGGGCTGTAGTTGGAGCTCGGTCTCCTCGTACACGGCCTCGGGGACGGCCCCCAGCAGCAGTCCCTTGACCAGGGGCAGGGGGGCCGCTTCGGTGTCCCGGACGAGGACGGGCGGGAGGTGCCCGGCCCGGGCCCAGCGCAGCGTCCGCGTGACCGGGTCGTACAGTCCGCACACCGCGGTCGCGGTGACCGCTCCGGTCAGGTGGTGCGCCACGATGTTCAGCCAGGACAGCAGCTGGCCCGGCCCGGCGCCGGTCACGGCCAGGCCGCGCAGCGCGTTGCGCAGGACGACCATGCTGGTGGCGGCCTCGATGCCGTGCCCGGCCACGTCCCCGACGCAGAGAAGCACCTTCCGGGACGGCAGGACGACGGCGTCGTACCAGTCGCCGCCCACCAACTGCTCGGTCTCCGCGGGCCGGTAGCGCACGGCCACCTGGAGACCGGACACCTGCAACGGCGCCTGGGTGGGCGGCATGATGGCGTGCTGCAACTGCAGGGTGAGCCGGTTGCGTTCGGTGGCCTGCTGCTCGGTGTGCGCCAGCTGGTCGCGGGTCGCGGCGAGCGCCACCTCGGTCCAGTGCTGGGCGGAGATGTCCTGGCAGGCACCGCGGACCAGGAGCAGCCGGTCGTCGGTGTCGAGCACCGGTTCGGCGACGATGCGGATGTGGCGGGTCACCCCGTCCGGCCGCTGCAGCCGGAAGGCGGCCGCCGCGGGCCGCTGGTGGTGCAGCAGGGTGCGCAGGAAACGGCGGATGGAGACGCCGTCGTCCGGGTGGGCGTGGGCCGGCAGCTCCTCCAGCGGCACCGGGGTGCTCGTCTGGGGGCGTCCGTAGAGGTCGAAGAGCTGCCCGTTCCAGGTGATCTCACCGGTGAGCACGTTCTCCTCGAACCCGCCGATGCGGCCCAGCCGCTGGGCGTGCTGGAGCAGGCTGGCCAGCCGGGCCGTCTCGTCCTCGATGCGCCAGATGAGGAGGACGGACATGCCGTGGCGGCTGATGCTGATGTCCGCGACGGTCGACAGCGGGACCTGGTCGACGAGGGCGGTGAGGTTCATCCGGCGGGCCCGGAAGGGCTCACCGGTGGCGTAGACCCGCTCGACGCGCTGGAACAGCTCGCTGTCCCCGGCGGCCATCGGGTAGGCCTCCAGCAGCAGCGCCCCGTTCACGACGGCCCGGGGCCGGCCCGCCGGGTCGAGGAAGCGGTTGTTCACGTGCTGGATGCGGAAGTCCACCAGGTGCCCGTCGGCGTCCAGATGCGGCACCAGGACGAGGGCCGGGTCGTACAGCCCGTCGGCCAGGTCCATCAGCTCGGCGGCGTCCGGCAGCACCCGCGGCTCCTGGGCCGCTCCGTGCGGGGGCGTGTACATCTCCAGGGTGTGGGCGCACAGTTCGGCCAGCGCCTCCACCTGCCGGACGATCTGCGGGGGCTGCGGCTCCAGCGGGGCCGGCCAGGCGATCTCCAGCACACCGTGGATCCGGCCGACGGTGCCGGCGGGCAGGGCGGCCCGGCCGCCGTCCGGATGCTGGTGCAGGCCGATGGTGGGCAGTCCGGTCACACCGAGGGTGGTGATCCACTGCCCCTCGCGCTCGATGAGGCCCCGGCGCGCCACGGTCACCACGTCCGGCGGGACGTAGCGCCACCGCTCCGCCTCGGCCGGTGAGAATCCGGCGCTTCCCGCGAGGGTGAGTGAACCGTCGGCACCCACGGCCCATATGGCCACGGCCACCGCGCCGAGGGGACGCAACGCCTGCTCCAGCAGGGCGTCGGCCACGGCCTGGGCGTCGTCCGCCGCCAGGACGCCGCTCTCGGCGGCGCGCAGGCGTACGGCGGCCGATTCGGTCTCCGCCTCGTCGGCGGCCCGGGTCGCGGCGAGGAAGGCGTCCGTCACCTCGGACATCCGGTCCCGGGCGGCCTGGTTGATGACGTCGACGGCGAGTTCGAGGGGGGTGACCTGGGCCTGCTCCGCCAGCTGGGCGAGCTGCCGGGCGGCCTGGGCCGGTCCGCATTTGAGCCGCTCGACCAGGACCCCCTTGGCGAGTTCGATCAGGGCCCGCCCCTCGGCCTCGGCCTGGGCGGCCCGCACCTCCCGGCTGAGCCGTTCCACGGTGGCGGCGAGACGGCCCACGGGGGACGCGGCCGGCGGGTCCTCCGGGCCGGCGGGTGCTTCGTCGCGCGGCTCGGGCGACCCGTCGGAGACGACCGCCCCTCCGGAGGTCGCCGCCTCCTCTTCGGACGACTCGGGCTCCCCGTCGGGGACACGGGCCGGCGCGTCGAGGCCCACCGGCGGCCAGGAGGGCTCGAAACCGGCGGCCGAGCCGCGCTTCGGCTCGCCGTCACCCGGCTCGCTCGACTGCTCGGACATGCTCACGGTGTGGATGCTCCTCGGCTGGAGTGCCCTGGGGCGCGGGTCGACGGGCGCTGCGAGGCGTCCGGCCCGATGGTGTGCGGGTCGGACGCCGGTGTGCTCATGCCGGCAGCCAGCGGCGGACGCAGGCCATGAGGTCGCGCGTGTCGACGGGCTTGGTGACGTAGTCGCTGGCACCCGAGGCGAGACTCTTGTCCCGGTCACCCGGCATCGCCTTCGCCGTGACGGCGATGATGGGCAGCTCAGAGTACTGCGGCATGCTGCGGATCTCGGCCGTCGCGGTGTAACCGTCCATCTCCGGCATCATCACGTCCATCAGGACGAGGGCGACGTCCGGGTTGTTCACGAGCGTCTCGATGCCTCTGCGTCCGTTCTCGGCGTGCAGGACGCGGAAGCCGTGCAGCTCCAGGATCCCGCTCAGCGCGAAGAGGTTGCGCGCGTCGTCGTCGACGACGAGGACGGTACGGCCGGCCGAGGCGTCGTGGACGGCGGGCGGCGACAGCTGCTGCGGCCCCTCGGCGCGGACGAGGGAGAGCACGTCCCCGGGTTCCTCCGCGGACAGGTGCAGCGCGATGCGCTCCCGCAGTTCGTCGAGGCTGGACAGCAGCTCCAGTGCGCCGCCCTCCGAGCGGGAGCGCAGCGTCTCGTCCAGGGGGGCGTCCGTGGGGTGGCTGCTGTGCACCAGCACCGGCACGCTGGTCAGGGCCGAGTCGCCCTCCAGGGCCTGGAGGAAGCGGGACGCCTCGTCGTCGCGCATGCCCAGCTCCAGGACGACGCAGTGGCACGGCTCGGACGCGAGGGCACCGGCCGCCTCCTGCGCGCCGACGGCGGTGATGATGTCGACGGCGGGCCCCTGGGCACCGTCCGTCCTGCCGTGCGTCAGGTCGGCGACCACGCTCTCCGCGACGAGGGTCAGCAGACCGCGGGACCGCTCCTCCACGACGAGCAGGCGGCGGGGCCGGGGGCCCGGCCCGATCTGGGGCACCGGAACGGAACCGGTCACTCCCTCCGGTGCGGGCTCCGACGAGACGCGCTCCAGGGGCCGGCCGGTGTGGAGCAGTTCCTCGAAGTCGGGGCGTGCCACGGGCAGGAACAGCGTGAAGGTGCTGCCCAGGCCGGGCGTGCTGTGCACGGAGACGGCGCCGCCGAGCAGTTGGGCGATCTCCCGGGTGATGGACAGGCCGAGACCGGTGCCGCCGTACTTCCGGCTGGTCGTGCCGTCCGCCTGCTGGAACGCACCGAAGATCGTCTCCAGGTGCTGCTCCGGGATGCCGATGCCGGTGTCCTTGACACGGAAGGCGACCACGGAGGCGCCCCGGACGACGCCTTCGGGCACCTCGTCGTCGTCCGCGGGCTCGATGCTCAGTTCCACGCCGCCCTGCTCGGTGAACTTCACGGCGTTCGACAGGAGGTTGCGCAGGACCTGACGGAGCCGGGAGTCGTCCGTGAGCACGTCCGCGGGGGCGCCCGGCGCGGTGGTCACCGTGAACTCCAGGCTCTTCTGCGTCGTCATCGGCCGGAAGGTGGCCTCCACGTACTCGATGAGCTGACGCAGCGTCACCCGCTCGGGCGTGACGTCCATCTTGCCGGCCTCGACCTTCGACAGGTCGAGGATGTCGTTGATCAGCTGGAGCAGGTCCGATCCGGCGGAGTGGATGATCTGGGCGTACTCGACCTGCTTGGGCGTGAGGTTGCGGGACGGGTTCTGTGCGAGCAGCTGGGCGAGGATCAGCAGGCTGTTGAGCGGGGTGCGCAGTTCGTGGCTCATGTTGGCCAGGAACTCCGACTTGTACTTCGAGGCCAGCGACAGCTGCTGGGCGCGGGTCTCGAGCTCCTGGCGGGCCTGCTCGATCTGCAGGTTCTTCGCCTCGATGTCCCGGTTCTGCGCGACCAGCAGCGAGGCCTTCTCCTCCAGTTCGGCGTTGGAGCGCTGCAGTTCCTCCTGCTGGACCTGCAACTCGGTGGACCGGGCCTGGAGTTCGACGGTGAGGCGCTGCGACTCGACGAGCAGCTCGTCGGTGCGGGCGTTGGCCACGATGGTGTTGACGTTGACGCCGATGGTCTCCATCAGCTGCGCCAGGAAGTCCCGGTGGATCTGGGTGAAGGGGGTGACCGACGCCAGTTCGATGACGCCGAGGACCTGGCCCTCCACCACGATGGGCAGCAGCACCAGCGCGGACGGCACCACCTGGCCGAGTCCGGAGGAGATGGTCACGTAGCCGTCCGGCAGCTCCTCCACCATGATGGTGCGCCGGCTGCGGGCGGCCTGGCCGACCAGGGTGCGGCCGAAGGCGATGCGGGAGGGCCGGTTGCTCTCCTCCGGGTAGCCGTAGGAGCCGACGAGCCGCAGTTCGGGCCCGTCGTCGCCGTCCTCGGCGAGGTAGAAGGCCCCGTACTGGGCCGACACCAGCGGGACCAGTTCGTCCATGATCAGCTCGGCGACGACGGGCAGGTCGCGGTGGCCCTGCATCAGGCTGGAGATGCGGGCGAGGTTGGTCTTGAGCCAGTCCTGCTCCTGGTTGGCCCGGGTGGTCTCGCGCAGGGACTCCACCATCGAGTTGATGTTGTCCTTGAGCTCGGCGACCTCGCCGGACGCCTCCACGTTGATCGACCGGGTCAGGTCGCCCTCGGCGACGGCGCTGGTGACCTCGGCGATGGCCCGCACCTGGCGGGTCAGGTTGCCCGCCAGCTCGTTGACGTTCTCCGTGAGGCGCTTCCAGGTGCCGGAGACGCCCTCGACCTCGGCCTGGCCGCCGAGGCGCCCCTCGGTGCCGACCTCGCGGGCGACCCGCGTGACCTCGTCGGCGAACGCGGACAGCTGGTCGACCATCGTGTTAATCGTCGTCTTGAGTTCGAGGATCTCGCCGCGGGCGTCCACGTCGATCTTCTTCGACAGGTCGCCCCTGGCCACCGCGGTCGTCACGAGCGCGATGTTGCGCACCTGGCCCGTGAGGTTGTTGGCCATCGAGTTGACGTTGTCGGTGAGGTCCTTCCAGGTGCCGGCGACGTTCGGCACGTGCGCCTGGCCGCCGAGGCGTCCCTCGGTGCCGACCTCGCGGGCGACACGGGTGACCTCGTCGGCGAAGGCCGAGAGCGTGTCGACCATCGTGTTGATGACCTCGGCCAGCGCCGCGACCTCGCCGGCGGCCTCGACGGTGATCCGCTGCGACAGGTCGCCGCGCGCCACGGCGGTGGCGACCTGGGCGATGGAGCGGACCTGGCCGGTGAGGTTGGACGCCATGACGTTGACGTTGTCGGTGAGGTCCTTCCAGGTGCCCGACACCCCGCGGACCTGGGCCTGGCCGCCGAGGCGCCCCTCGGTGCCGACCTCGCGGGCGACCCGCGTGACCTCGTCGGCGAACGCCGACAGCTGGTCGACCATCGTGTTGATGGTGCTCTTCAGCTCCAGGATCTCACCGCGCGCGTCCACGGTGATCTTCTGCGACAGGTCGCCCTTGGCGACCGCCGTGGTCACCTGGGCGATGGAGCGGACCTGGCTGGTGAGGTTGCCCGCCATGTGGTTCACGGAGTCGGTCAGATCGCGCCAGACTCCGGCCACGCCGGGCACCTGCGCCTGGCCGCCGAGACGTCCCTCACTGCCGACCTCGCGGGCGACCCGCGTGACCTCGTCGGCGAACGCCGACAGCTGGTCGACCATCGTGTTGACGGTCTCCTTCAGCTGGAGGATCTCGCCGCGGGCGGGCACGTCGATCTTCTGCGACAGGTCGCCCTTGGCCACCGCCGTGGCGACCTGGGCGATGTCGCGGACCTGGGTGGTCAGGTTGCCCGCCATCGCGTTCACCGAGTCGGTCAGGTCGGCCCAGGTGCCGGAGACGCCGGGTACCTCCGCCTGGCCGCCGAGGGTGCCCTCGGTGCCGACCTCGCGGGCCACGCGCGTGACTTCGGAGGTGAACACGGACAGCTGGTCGACCATGCCGTTGAAGACCGTGGCGATGTCGCCCATGAGGCCGTCCGCGTCGTCCGGCAGGCGGGTACCGAAGTCCCCGTCACGGACGGCCGTCAGTCCTGCCAGCAGCCGACGCAACTCCTGGTCGCCCGGCACCGCGTCGACGACCCCAGTGCTGTCGCTGGTCATGTGCACCCTCGTTCCGCTCCCCAAGAGCCCTCGAAGCCCGAGGACTCGGAACCCCCGGGCCGCTGAGCGGCACCGGTTGCCGTGCATGCGTGTTCCACGGTCACAGATGTGTATGCGATGTGGAAATACGCCGCAGGTTAACCCACATTTCAAACCCTGAACAAAGCAGGAGCCGCCATCTCCGGCCGAACTGCGTCATTGCCTTCCGGACTCGTCGGCGACGGCGGCGGCAAGGCCGGCGGACGAGGTCACGGAAGCGGAGCGCGCCCGCTCAGGAGACGGCGGCGGCGTCGATGGAATCCCGTACCTGAAGCAGGGCATCGACCCCGGTGATCTCGCAGAGGCGGCGGAGCTGCGGGGGCGGCGCGACCACCCGCAGGGTGCCCGTCCGGTGCGTGAGGATCAGCAGATTCAGCAGCGTCGAGTCCGCGAAGGTGATGCCGGAGGCGTCCAGGATCACCTTGGGGTGCTTCCGGGCGGCTGTCGCCATCGCGTCCGCCAATGGCGTGATCGAGTCCAAGTCGTAGGAGCCGCGGGCGACGATGACCCGGGCTCCGCGCCACTCGTACTGCAGCACCGCGACCCCGTCCGGGGTGTGCGCGGCGGCCCGCTCCGTCAGCACCTCGGCGCCGCTGTCGCGCGTGAGGGCCGGCATGCCGGTCTCGTCCCAGGGCACCTTCGGGCTCCTTCTGTGGCTCTCCCCGAGGGGAGCATGTCCTGTGTTGCATGAAAAGTATGTCACGTATCTTCGTTCGGGCAATGGTGCCCCCTAAAATGCTGCGCATGGTCGCAGTGCCCGAGTCCCACAGCGGATGGACGTTCATCACCAGCCACGCGCGCGTACTGGCAGCCATTGCCGACAACCCGAACGTCCGCATCCGCGACATCGCCGCCCGCTGCCGTCTCACGGAGCGCGCCGTCTCGCGGATCATTTCGGATCTGGAACAGGACGGCTATCTCTCCCACACCCGGGACGGCCGCACGAACACCTACCGGATCGAACCGGACAAGGTGCTGCGCCACCCCGCCGAGGCCGGACTGTCCGTGGCCTCGCTGCTCTCCCTGCTCGTGCAGGACGAGACCACCCGTGCCAGGAAGCCCGTGGCCACGTAGCCGCCTCGCCGGTCTCCCCGCTCCCGCCCGGACACCCGCTCGGGGATCCGGGTGCCCGCAGGCAGCAGGAAGCCCCTGCGTGACATGCGTCGGGCAGGGGCTTCGCGGGGGCCTCGGGTCAGCAGCTCATGGCCCAGGTGTGGGAATCACCCTGGTCGTTCGCCGCGTCGTTGTGGCCGACTTCCTGGCCGGGGGTGAGACAGATCGTCATGTGTCCTCCCAGACTGGCACTGGAGTAGACCCGGACGTGGTCCTTGATGCCGGGACCGGAGATCCCGTGGTTGGCCCAGGAGGAGTCGGTGTCGGCGATCCAGCTCTCCCACCAGTGGTCGTCGCCGGACCAGTTGGCGCGCTGGCCGGAGAAGTCGGCGTTCTGCCACACGCAGAACTCACCGCTCGGGCAGTCCGCGGCGCCGGCCGTGCCGGCGGTGGTGAGTGCGCCGGTGAAGAGGAGGAACACCGCCGCGAGGGCGGAGAACAGCCTGCTGTGCGTCATGACGGGGTGGGACCTTTCCGGTGGGGGGTGGGGCGGCCGGCCAGCAGGCGGGCCGCGCGGTGCAGTGCGCGGTCGCGCAACTGCTCATAGGTGGCGATGTCGTCGCGGTGCTCGGCCCGGACGGCGGCGAGCCGGGCGGGCTCCAGCCGGGCCCTCAGGCCGTCGAGCCCGCTGTCCCGCGCACAGCGGGTGTCTTCCTCGGGGCAGGCGGCCCGGCGTGCGAGCGCTGCCCGGTAACGGGGGTCCTCCTTGAGCCGGGCCTGCGCCTCGGGGCGCAGGTTGTTGACGGTGACCTCGGCGCGGAACCAGCGGGCCTGGTCGCCGTAGAGGTAGCGGTGCGCCTGCGCCAGGCAGCCGTCCGTGTGGGTGCGGACGGTGTGTCCGGTGGCGAGGGTGACCTCCAGTTCGGCCGGGGCCGTCCCGAAGAGCGCGTCCTCCTGAGACGCGGACGGACCCGAGGCGCCCCGCGCGGTCATGCACCGGTCCACCAGCACCTGCTGCGCGGCCCTGATCAGGTCGGCGCGCGCCCGCTCCGACGCGGGCAGTGCCGGTGCGGTCGGTACCGGTCGGGTCGGCCCGTCACAGGCTCCGGCCAGCAGCATCGCGAGCACGGTGGCCACCGCCGTCCTGCCCGCACCCCGTGCCCAAACAGCGCTCGTCTCCACGCCCCTTGGAACGATCAAGAACCTGCGCAGGACACGGCATGGGAGGGGTCTGGCGCCTCGGCGGGCCGGGGGCGTCGCCCGGAGTGCGGTGAGCGGCGCGCCAACGACCCGTCGCGGAGGACGAGTTGACGGCCGTCGCGGTGGGGTCAGCCCCAGCAGGGACTCGGAGGGTGTCCCCAGAGACCTGCTGCTCGCCTTCGTGTTGGCTGGTGAGCCGTGGGCTGCGGCTTCCCGCCCCTCCGTCCACACGGAACGACGTCGTCTCCCACACCAAGGCCCCCTCATGAACAGCCACTTGTCCCACCCTCGCCGGATCGGCGTGCTGACCGCGACGAGCGGCGCGCTGCTGGCCGCCTTCTTCGTCGTGCCCCACGCGCTGGCACACGACGGCGTCGACTCCTCGAACGTCGCGGCGTCCTTCCGCCGTGGCCTGATCTCCTACTGGGACTCCGGAAGTGCGGACTTCCCCCGGCACCTGGACGCCACGGTCGAGTTCTGGTTCCGCTTCCACCTCGTCAAGGCCGCCGTGTCCGCCCTGTTGCTCGCAGCGGTCGTCGTCCTCGGCGTCGCCCTGCGGCGGGCGGCCCGGCAGCGGGCGGACGAACGGCCCGGTCGCCGCGTGCTCGTGCCGGCGGGTGCCCTGGTCGCGTCGCTCGGGCCCTTCGCCCTGGTCGCACTGGTCGCCAACGTGCAGGGCGCGGTGGCCCCGTTCGCGTCCCTGCTCCCCATGCTGACCGACGGCGGCCCGCGCGCCGACGGCGAACTCGCCGGCACTCTGGCGCAGATGCGGCGGCAGATCGCCGGCCATCCCGCCGAAGGGCACTCGCCCGCTCTCACCGTGATGATCGGCGACTTCGCCCTGTATCACGCGGTCCTGGCCGTCATGGCCGCCGTGGCCGCACTCGCCCTGGTCGGCGCCGCCGTCACCCTGTGGAAGCGGCACAGGACCGGGTCCGACGCCGGGTCGAAACGCGCGACGAAGGCCGGCATCGCGGCTTCCGCCGCCTGCGCCGTCCTCGCCCTCGTCGTGGCCGTGGCGAACACCACCAGCGCCGCACACTCGTCCCAGGCCCTCGCCGCCTTGCTCGACGGGGGCTGGTAGGCCACCGGCCGTCGGCGGGGTGCGTCACCCGGCCGCAAGGTCTCCGGGGCGGCCGACCCGGGCGCGCCCCTCCGTCTCAGCCGCGTCGTACCGCCCCGAGGTGGGCCCGGTGCAAGCCGGGGGCCGTGAACCGCTGGGCCACCGTGCGCAGGACGCGGGCCATCGCCTGGGCCGGTGGAGTGGCCGGGCGGGCCGTGGCGCGGGCCAGGAGGATGCGGCGGGTGGGGGCCGGCACGTCGGAGGCGAACGGGAGCAGTCGTACGTCGCTGCGGCGGCTGGTGAGGGCGAGGCGGGGGGCGAGGGCGATGCCGAGCCCGGCGGCGACCATGGCCTGTGCCTCCTGGTAGTCGTGCGAGGCGTAGGCGATGCGCGGCTCGAAGCCCGCCTGGCGACAGCTGCGGCGCAGGACGTCGGCGACCGGGTGGTTGTCCGCGCGGATGATCCACTCCTGGTCGGCGAGGTCGCCGAGGCGCACGGAGGGGTGGCTGCGCAGGGGTGAGTCGGCGGGGACGACCAGGACCGTGGGGTCGTCGAGGAGGTGGGTGAGGGAGAGCGCCGGATCGTCGAGGCGGTTCCAGTCGTAGTCCCAGAGCAGTCCCTGCTCCACCTCGCCGGTGTGCAGCATCTCCCGCAGCTCGGCGAGGACCCCGGCGCGCACCTCGATGCGGATGCCGGTGTGACGGCGCCGGAAGCGGGTGAGTGCGAGCGGCAGCAGGGACGCGCTGGCCGTCGGGAAGGATCCGAGCCGCAACGTGCCCTGGTCGAGGGCGGTGAAGGAGTCCAAGTCGGCTTGGGCCGCCCGCAGTTCGCGGCGGATCGCCTGTCCTCGCCCGGCCAGCGCGGAACCCGCCGGGGTGGGACGGATCCCGCGTGGCAGCCGCTCGATCAGGGGCTGGCCGGCCTCCTGCTCCAGCAAGGACATCTGCTGGGAGGCGGCGGAGGTGGTCATGCCCAGGGCTTCCGCCGCGGCGGTGAGCGACCCGCGTTCGGTGGCCTCGGTGAGCAGCAGCAGTCGGCGCACGTTCAGCATGCCTGCGACTTTAGCTGAGCTAAACCCATGTGAAGCGAACTGCGATTGTTCCGAAGTCACGCCTCTGCGAAGGTCTCCGCATTCGCCGAGCGGTTCACCGGCCCGCAATGCGCCCGTCATCACCGCCTCGGCCCCGACACCCCTTTCATTGCTCGAGGAAGAGACCGGACGTGCACATTCCCGCGACCCTGGTACGTGGCGGCACCAGCAAGTGCTGGCTGTTCAACCAGGTCGACGTCCCCGCCGGCCGTGGCGAACTGGAGAAACTGCTGGTCGCCGCGTACGGCGCCACCGACCCCGTGGAACTGGACGGCGTGGGCGGGGCGACCCCCACGACGTCGAAGGCGGCGGTCGTGAGCGCCTCCCCCGAACCCGGCGTGGATGTGGACTACCTCTTCGCCCAGGTGGGCATCGGCACGGGCTCGGTCGAGTGGACGAGCAACTGCGGCAACTGCGCCACGGGGGTCGCGCTGTACGCGGTCGCGAAGGGCATGGTGGCCCTCACCGACGACCGGACCCCGGTGGTGATGCGCAACACCAACACCGGCGCGGTCCTCGAAGGGCTCGTGGACACCGCCGGGGGCGTCGTCCACCACTTCGGCCGCCAGACCGTGCCCGGCACCCGGGCCGGCGGGGTGGCGGTCGGCCTCACCTTCCGCGATCCGGCCGGCGGCACCACCGGTTCACTGCTCCCCACCGGGCAGGCCGCGCAGGACCTGCGGGTCGCCGCGGCCGGGCCGGTCACGGTGAGCATGGTGGACGCCGGGGCGCCCGTCGTCCTCGTCGACGCCCCCGGCGCAGGGCGCACCGGTGCCGAGCCGCTGGAGCGGATGGGCGCGGACGTGCCCTGGCTGCGCTCCGTGCGTCATGCCGCCGCGCCGCTGATGGGGCTGCTCGAACCGGGCGAGGAACCCGGTGACGCGGTGCCCAAGGTGGGCCTGGCGGGCCCGCCGGTGCCGTACACCACCACCCTCGGGGAGCGGCTCGCGGCCGAGGAGTACGACATCTCGGTGCGCATGCTCAGCATGAACACACCGCACCCCGCGATCGGTCTGACCTCTGCCGTCGCCGTCGCGGCGGCCGGGCTGGTCGAGGGCTCCGTGGTCTGCCGGACCACGGGCGGCCCGACCGAGGAATGGCTGCGTCTGGGCACACCCGCCGGCATCGTCGCGGTGCGCTGCACCGATCTGCGCGACGGGCTGCCGCGGCGGGTCACCGTGCAGCGCGCGGCGCGGCTGCTCGCCGACGCCCGCATCTACGTCCCGGACACCGGCCGGGTCCCCCTCCCGGGGCCGGGCCGCACGCACGCCGCCTGAGCCGGGGCGGACACCACCCCGGCCGGGCGGTCCCCCAGCCGTCGGCACCGGGATACCCTCGCGCCCCCCGGGGCGCGCCCCTCCCCCATCGCACCAAGGACAAAGATGTCTGCTGAAGTGATCTCCATAGGCGCGCTGCTGGTGATGTTCGTGGTCGGCACGGTGCTGCCGATCAACCTGGGCATCCTCGCCTTCGTCGCCACCTTCACCGTCGGCACCGCCTCGCTCGGCCTCACCGAGGACGAGATCTTCGAGGGGTTCCCGGCGGAGCTCTTCGTCACCATCGTCGGCGTCACGTACCTGTTCTCCGTCGCCCGGCGCAACGGCACCATCGACTGGCTGGTCGCGGCCGGGGTGCGGCTGGTGCGCGGCAAGGTCGCCCTCATTCCCTGGGTGCTGTTCCTGGTCGCCGCCCTGCTGACGGCGTTCGGCACCTTCACGCCAGCCGCGGTCGCGATCCTCGCGCCGATCGGTATGAACTTCGCCTACCGCTACAAGCTCAACCCGCTGGTCGTCGGCATGATGGTGATCAGCGGCGGACACGCGGGCGCCTTCTCCCCGCTCGCCGTGTCCGGTGCGCTGGTGCTGGGCCTGGTCGACAAGACCGAACTGCACATCTCCGCGGTGACGCTGTTCAGCGCGAGCTTCCTGATCAACCTGGTGCTCTCGGCCCTGACCTATGTGCTGCTCGCCAAGCGGCCCGTCCCGCCGGCCGAGGGTGCCGGGGAAACGGCCGAGGAGCAGGAGGTCGCCGTGTCCGGCAGGCCCGACTGGCGACAGTGGCTGACCCTGGCCTGCCTGGCCGTTCTCGTGATCGGCGCACTCGGCTTCCATCTGGAGATCGGCTTCCTCGCCCTCGCGGCCGGTGCGCTGCTGGCCCTGGTGGACATGAAGCGGCAGGAGAGGGCCGTGGACGGCGTCAGCTGGTCCACCCTGCTGCTGGTCGCGGGCATGATGACCTACATCGCTGTGCTGGAGAAGGCCGGCATCATCGAGAACATCTCCGAGCACGCGGCGGGTCTGGGCGCCCCGGTCGCCGTCGCCCTGCTGTTGTGCTTCACCGTGGCCGTCACGTCCGCGTTCGCCTCCTCCACGGCGATTCTCACCGCGATCATCCCGATCGCCGTACCGCTGCTGCTGTCCAGCCACCTCAGCGCCGCCGGGCTGATCGCCGCGCTCGCCGTCTCCACGACGATCGTCGACACCTCACCCTTCTCCACCAACGGCGCGCTCGTCCTCAGCAACGCCCGCGGGGTGGACCCCCGCCGCTTCTACCGCCAGGTCATCGGCTACACCGGTGGGATCGTCGCCCTCGGCCCGATCGTCGCCTGGGGGGCGCTGGTGCTGCCCTGGTCGTGACCGCGTGGCGAAAGGGACGGCCGGACTCGAGGGGACCCACGGTCCCCTCGTGCCGTGGGCGGCGCCCGTGCCGGACCTGGAGCGCCGTGCGGCGGAGGCGGATCTACGCTGGAAAGCAACCGCTGGAGACCAGCCCTGACGGGCCCGGCAATCCGGACGGAGGCGTGGTAGTGGAGAGGGCCGGAGAGCAGGACGCCCCCACCGCCGCTGTCGTGGTGGGGCCGGACGGAACGGTGAGCGGCTGGAGTGAGGGGGGCCGGCTGCTGCTGGGCTGGACGGCGCGCGACATCGTCGGGCGCCCCGTGGCCGATCTGCTGGTCGATCCCCCGCCGCCCGGCTTCCCCGAGGGCTACGGCGCCGGCCCCGACCCGACGGGGTTCCTCCTCCTGCGCCACCGGGACGGCTCCCCCGTGGACGCCGTGGTGACGGCCCAACCGCTCCACGGCCCCGACGGGCGGGCGCTGGGACACGTGGTGACCATCCAGCGGTGGGGACGCCGCCCGGTGGTCGCCGACCGGGCCTTCGAGCAGTCTCCCTTCGCTCTGGGCGTCTACGACCCCGAGCTGCGGTTCCTGTGGATCAACGCCTCCTCGGGCCGGGTGATAGCGCACTCCGAGGAGCAGGTGCTCGGCAGGAAGTACCGGGAGGTGCTTCCCGAGTTCGACCGCACCCTGTTCCCCGAGAGGGACGACAAGCCCTACACCGACGCGCTCGCACATGTGGCGAGGACGGGTGAGCCCACGCGTCTCATCACCGTCTTCCGCCCGCGCGGCAGCGACTACGCCAACGCCTGGGCCACCAGCATCTGGCCCGTCCGGGATGGCGAGGGCAGGGTCCGCGCGGTCGCCAACTGGGGCTTCGACATGAGCGCCGAGTACTGGGCTCGGCAACGCCTGCTCCTCCTCAACGAGGCCAGCGGCGGCATCGGCCGGACACTCGACGTGATCGGCACCGCCCAGGAGCTGGCCAGGACCCCGGTGCCGGGATTCGTCGACCTCGTCGACGTGGACCTGTTCGACGAGGTGCTGCGCGGAGAGGAACCGCCCTCGGGATCCCCGTTCGCGCCCGGCGAGACCATCAGGCTCAGCCGCGCCGCCCGGCACAGCACGAAGGAGGACGCCGGCCAGGGTCAGGCGGGCACGACACCGGTCACGTACGCGCCCGGTTCGGTCGGTGCCCGCTGCGTGACCGCCGGCAGGTCCACGGTCGAGCTCGCGGCCGAGCCCGGCCAGGGCGGTGAGTGGGCCTTCGGCCCCGGACTCGCCGCCGACCCGGCCCACTGGCCGCCGGGCAACCCGGTGATCGACGCGTCCCTCGCCGCGGACGGGCTGACCGGCCGGATCACCGTGCCGCTGCGGGCGCGTGGCGCGCTGCTCGGTCTGGTCGTCTTCTCCCGTGTCGAGCGGCCGGAGGCCTTCACCGCCGACGACCTGATCCTCGCCGAGGAGCTGGCCGCCAAGGCCGCCGTCGCGATCGACAACGCCCGCCGCTACTCACGCGAGCGCGCCACCGCGCTGACCCTGCAACGCTCCCTGCTGCCCCAGGGATTGCCGGACCATGAGGCAATCGAGGTGGCCTCCCGCTACCTGCCGGGCGGCACCGGTGCGGAAGTGGGCGGTGACTGGTTCGACGTCGTTCCGCTGTCCGGCGCCCGGGTCGCCCTGGTCGTCGGCGACGTCGTCGGGCACGGCCTGCACGCCTCGGCCGGCATGGGCAGGCTGCGTACGGCGGTACGCACCCTCGCCGACGTCGACCTGCCACCGGACGAACTGCTGACCCACCTGGACGACCTGGTCCTCCACCTCGCCGGCGACCTCCAGCCCACGGACCCCGCCGCCCAGCCGGCCGCCGAGACCGGGGCCACCTGCCTCTACACCGTCTACGACCCGGTGTCCCGGCACCTGACGCTGGCGAGCGCCGGCCACCCCCTGCCGCTGATCGTCCGCCCGGACGGCACCCCGGCCCCGGTGCCCGTCCAGCCGGGACCGCCGCTCGGCATCGGCGGGCTGCCGTTCGAGGCCACCGAGGTGGAACTGCCGGAGGGCAGCCTGCTCGCCCTCTACACCGACGGACTCGTGCGGAGCCGTGAGCAGGACGTCGACCAGCGGACCGCCGAGCTGCGTCACGTCCTGAACCACTCGGCCGCTTCCCTGGAGACCCTGTGCGACACGGTGCTGGAGGCCATGCTTCCGCAACGCCGCACGGACGACGCCGCGCTGCTGCTCGTGCGCACCCACGCGCTGGATCCGCACCACGTCGCAGACTGGGACGTCGAGCCGGACACCGCGCAGGTGCCGCGCGCGAGGAAACTCGCCGTCGACCAGGTGGACGCCTGGGGCCTGGAGGAGGCGGCCTTCGTCACCGAACTCGTCGTCAGCGAGCTGGTCACCAACGCCATCAGATACGGCGCGCCGCCCATCAGACTGCGGCTGATTCGCGACACCTCCCTGATCTGCGAGGTCTCCGACGCCAGCAACACCGCGCCGCACCTGCGCCGCGCCCGCGCCTTCGACGAGGGCGGCCGGGGCCTGTTGCTCGTCGCCCAGCTCACCCAGGGGTGGGGCACCCGGCACACCGCCGACGGCAAGACGATCTGGTGCGCGCAGACCCTCCCCCGGGCCGAGCGGCACTGAGCCGTCACGGGTGATCGGCGTGCCGGCTCCCGTAAGGTCCTGTCAGCCGGACGGGTGACGTGGTGCCCTCGCACTTCTGCACCGAGAACCGTCATGGCGACCGTGCGGGCCGGCATGCCGTGCGGCCTCTCAGGCACCGGCCCCGGTGTGACGTCGGGGAACCCGGGGAGGGACCCAGGTGCCGGACACCACGTCAAGAACCGGTGCACCGCGGTTGCGGCGTGCCGTCCGGACCGGCCACGGTGAATCCGAACGACGTGGTGGCGCCCGGTGACAGGGCACCGTTGTGGGCGGCGTTGCGTACAGTGGCCCGATTCCGGTCCGCTGACAAGGAACCGTTCCAGAGGCTGGTGACAGTGGAGCCGTTCAGGTCCCAGTCGACGGACCAGCCGGTGAGTGCGCCGGTGCCGGTGTTCTTGACCGTGACCTCCGCCTGGTAGCCGCCGGGCCAGGACGCCACGGTCCTGAACCGGGCGACACAGGTATCGGGCACGGGCTGCGGATCCGGGCCCGGTCCGGGTTTCGTGCCGTAGGTCAGGCCGTGGCCGTACGGGAAGAGAGGTCCCTTGCCGTCGCCGTCGTTGATCGGTTGCTGCGACGCGCTGCGCGTCCAGGTCACGGGCAGCTTGCCGGTGGGGGTGTGGTCGCCGAAGAGCACGTCTGCCACTCCGCCCCCTTCGGTGCCGGGCAGCCAGGCCGCCAGCAGCGCCTTCCAGTCGGGCAGCAGGGAGGCGATGTCGAGCGGCCGGCCGGAGACCAGGACCACCACGAGGGGCACTCCGCTCGCCTTCAGCCGTGCGAGGGTCTGCACGTCCTCCTGGTCGAGTTCCATGCTCCCGGGCCGGTCTCCACGCATTTCGGCGTACGGCGTCTCCCCGACGACCGCCACGGCGGCCGAGTAGCCGGCGTCGATGCCGTGGCCGTAGCGCTCGTACGTGACCTGAGAGGAGCCGGCGGCGGCCCGGATGCCCTGGAGGATGGTGGTGCCCTCGGTGACCGGGCCGCTGCGGCCCTGCCACCCCAGGGTCCAGCCGCCGCTCTGGTTGCCGATGTCGTCGGCGGACTTGCCGGCCACGAACAGCTTCGCGTTCTTCGCCAGCGGCAGGACACCGCCTTCGTTCTTCAGCAGCACCTGCGAGGCGCGCACGGCCTCGCGGGCGAGCGACCGGTGCTCCGCGGATCCGACGCCCGTCACGTACGAGCGGTCGGTGAACGGGTGCTCGAACAGACCGAGTTGGAACTTCTTGGTGAGGATGCGGCGGTTGGCGTCGTCGACGCGGGCGACAGGGACCCGGCCGGCGGTCACTTCGGCGCGCAGCAGGCCGAGGAACTTCCTGTAGTCGTGCGGGACCATCACCATGTCCACGCCCGCGTTGACGGCCGTGGCGATCTCTGCGCCCGTGAAGCCGCTCTGCCCGTCCAGTTGGTCGACGGCGGCCCAGTCGGACACGGCGAACCCGTCGAACTTCAGCTCGCCCTTGAGCAGGTCGGTGACCAGGTACCTGTGGGCATGCGATTTCACGCCGTTCCAACTGCTGTACGAGAGCATCACCGAGCCCACGCCCCGCCGCACCGCCTCCTGGAAGGGAAGTAGGTGGATCGCGCGCAGCTCGGCCTCGGACAGTTCCGTGTTGCCCTGGTCGACGCCGCCGGTGGTACCGCCGTCACCCAGGTAGTGCTTGGCGGTGGCGAGCACCGAGGCGGGACCGGCGCCCAGGGTCTCGCCCTGCAGGCCGGTGATGAACGACGTCATGGAGGTGGGAAGTTCGGGCTTCTCGCCGAACGATTCGTAGGTGCGACCCCACCGGTCGTTGCGGGCCACGCACAGACAGGGGGCGAAGGACCAGTCGATGCCGGTGCCGGCGACCTCCTCGGCGACCGCGTGCCCGACCCTCCGCACCAGGGCGGGGTCGCGGGTGGCGCCGAGACCTATGTTGTGCGGGAAGAGCGTCGCCCCGCGCACCGCGTTGTGTCCGTGCACGGCGTCGATGCCATAGATCATCGGGATGGCCAGTGGGGTACCGAGAGCCGTGCGCTGCAGTGAGTCGTAGGTGTCGGCCCAGGTGCGGGCGTTGTTGGGGCTGACCGTGGAGTCTCCGCCGGAGAGCACCGAACCGATGCGGTACGAAGCGAGGTCTGCCTGCGGCCCGAGGGCGTCCTTCTCGATCTGCGTCATCTGCCCGAGCTTGTCGTCGAGCGTCATCCGGGACAGCAGGTCGGTGACACGGTCTGCCACCGGCAGGGCGGGGTCCCGGTACGGCAGGGCCTCGGACCCCGTCGAGGCGGCGGGCCCATCGGCGCCAGCGGGTGCTGCCGCGCCGGTCAGGCCGATCACGGTGAGAGCGGCGGCGCACAGGGCGGCGACGAGCGCGGGGCGTCGGGAGGACGGAGCGAGGCTCTGGCTCATGGCGTCAGGCCTTTCCGGGGGTCTGCCGGAGGGAGCGAGGAAGCGGAATGGTTGACCCGGGGCCCACCCTTTCGGCATGGGAAGTGGAGGGCGGGCCCCGGGTCGGTCCGGCGGGAAGGTGGTGCGGCGTGCCCGCCGGGTCACGTACAGGTGGTGCCGTTCAGGCTGAACCCGGCCGGCCTGGCGAACGAGCCGCTGTAGGTGGCCTGGAAGCCGAACGTCTGGCTGCCACCGGGCGCGATCTGCGCGTTGTGCCCCAGGCCGCTCGCCGTCACCGCCCCGGAGGAGGGGGAAACGGTGGCGTTCCAGGCGTTGCTGATCCGCTGTCCGGCGGGCAGGGTGAAGGACAGCTTCCAGGCGTCCACGGGGGCCGAGCCGTTGTTGGTGATCGTGACGTCGGTGGTGAAGCCGCCTTCCCAGACGTTCGGCACGTAGGTCACCTTGCAGCCCGCCTTCGGGTCGCCGGGGTCACTTGGGTTTCCCGAGCCCCCGGTGTTGACAGTCGACGAGAAGGAGTTCACCGCGAGTCCCGCACCGTTCCGCCACGGCTCGAAACCGGCCTGCACGCTGGTCAGATACCAGTCGTTCTGCGCCATCCCCCGAGAGACGGTGTGCCGGACGAAGTCCATGACGTCGAAGCTCCACCCGCTGATCGCCGAAGGGGCGACGAAGGAGATCACGTCGTTGGAGCCGTTGTTGCCCGTCCACACCTGCCAGCTGCGCCCGCCCACGGAGGCTGTGCCGCTCGGGGAGCCGATGGGCTGGATCGAACCCACCTTGTTGAACCAGATCATGATCTCGGTGCGGTTCACCCCGTCGGTGCGGGGCGTCGGATCCAGCCAGATGTCGTACGAGGCGTTGTACGAGGCGTCACCGACGAAGCCGTAGGAGATGCTGCTGGGAGCGCTGCTGATGCCGTTGATCCGGGCCGGGAGGTTCGTGCCCGGTGAACAGTTGGTGTAATGGCAGCCGTTGTAGACGGAGGGGTACGACTTCGGGGCGCCGTTGGTGGGCACGGAGCCGTCGGCCTGAGCGACACGGAAGCCTGTGCCGGTGGCGGTGACGCACTGCGTGGCGCTGGTGCCCCAGCGGTTGTTCTGGACGACGTAGCGTCCCTGGATGACGGTCGAGCCGAACGGCTGGCAGATCGTGGTGTCGGCCTGTGCCGCCGGCGCGACGGCCACCAGGGCGGTCAGGGTGGCGAGAGCCGTGAACAGCACACCGAACAGAGTGCGCGCGGTGCGTGGGTGAGGTGGTGACGATCGCATGTGGGGGCCTCTCCGGGAGGTGGAGCGGGAGGGTGACGCACATTCGGAACGCCCCGCCAGCGGGCCTTGGGAGCGCTCCCATGCATTGCTTCGATGAGGGACTGTAGAAGCGCCTCATGTCCCTGACAACCCTTTGAACGGTGAAGGCAGGGAAGGGGCGGGGGCCACCGGCTTCACGGGGCGCGGGGAGACGGAGCGGTGCTGCGGTCACGCGGGGCAGGGGAAGTGCTCCCGAAGCCGTGACCGCCACGCGGCCGCAGCATGCGAGGAGCTGCCGGGCCACTCAGCGCTTCCGCGGACACGTCTCCAAGCGTTCACGGGCGTGACGAGCGATGCTCGGCCGGAGGCCGCACGAGGTGTGTGAGGCAAGGCAACCGGTCGCACCGTCGGTGCACGTCGCGGTCCGCCGGGACCGGCTCGTAGCCGGTCCCGGCGGACACTCACCGTGTCACAGGGTTACGGCAGGGGCGGGTAGGCGTTCTGCATGAGCTGGCGGAACTGGGCGGAGAACCAGTGCCCGGCCACCGGCGCGTTCGGCAGTGCACCGGTGGGGTTGTTGCCGTTGCGGGCGTTACCGCCGTAGGTGGGGTCGCACATCCGGTCGAAGCCCTTGCCCTCGTCGTTGGGGACGGCGGAGCTGGAGCCATCGGACTCCCCCGGCGGCTTGACCCACACGTAGGCGTCGATGCCGGCGGCCGGAGCCGCGGTGTGCCGCTCGCCGAGGCCGGCACCGCTCTGGTTGCACCAGTTGCCGGCGTGGATACGCCGGTCGATGCGGCTGCCGTTGACGTAGTCGTCCACCGAGGTCTTCGGCCCGGGACCGGCCGGCCGTGCGGAACCACCCCAGCCGTTGCGCGAGGTGTCGATCAGCATGCCCAGACCGGAGTTGAAGCCGGCCGCGACGAGCTTGTCCCGCAGGGCGAGTGCGAACGACTGCTCATCCACGTACTGGTTCCAGTCCACCCACTTCGACTGCCGAACCGTCTGACCGTTCACCGAGTCGGTGACCTTGTAGTGGGGTTCCTTGGTGGGGCTGGTGTTCGCGGTGTTGACGATGAACCCGGCCACGTCGTTCACGCTCGCGCCGTTGGTGGTGGCGGTCTTGTGGAACTCCTGCACGGCGGGGCCGAGGTTGCTGTCCCACCCCAGCCAGCCGTGGTGGCCGGCGTCGATGTAGTTGTAGACGTTCGGTAGGGCGCCGAGCTTGTCGAGAGCGTAGGCGACGCCCTTCTCATAGTTGCCGTTGGCCTTCATGGCCACGCAGGCGTCGGTGGTGGTGGGAGTCCCGCCGGCGTTGGTGACCAGGTTGGGCAGCGAGTCGGGCTCGATGACGGTGGCGACCCTGAGGGAGGCGTACTTCGACTCGGAAAGGATCGAGGCGATGGGGTCGATGTACTGGGCCTTGTACTTGTCGAGGTCGTTCGGGCCGAGCTCGCCGTTGGACGCCAGGGCGGCGCAGTCGCGGCCCGGAAGGTCGTAGATGACCAGCTGGATGACGAGGTCGCCGGAGCCCTTCTGCTTCAGAGCCTCGTCGAGGTGGGCGCGCAGACCCATCCCGCCGTTCACACCGTTGATCGCGGCGATGCGGTCGAGCCACACGGCGGTGGGCTCGTCGGCGATGCGGCTGCCGCCCGGCTCCGCCGCGGCCTTGGCCGACCACTCCGGGTTCACGTAGGCCTTGGCTCCGACGTAGGGGTTGGCCAGTCGCCCGTCGGCGCCGCCGCCGTTGTCTCCCCCGTCGCCTCCGTCTCCTCCGTCGCCCGGACCGCTTCCGTCGTCGACGTTGCACGTCACGCCGTCGAGAGTGAACGTGGCCGGGATCGCGTTGCTGCCGCTGTAACTGCCCTGGAAGCCGAAGCTGACCGAACCGCCGGTGGCGAGAGCGCCGTTGTACCCCTCGTTGGAAGCGGTGACGGCGGCACCGCTCTGACTGATCTTGGCGTTCCAGCCGTTGGTGACCCTCTGATTACCGGCGTACGACCACTTCACCGACCAACTCGACTTGGCAGAGGCGTTGTTCGTGATGGTGACGGCGGTGGTGAACCCCGTGTCCCACTGGTTCTGCACCTTGTAGTCCACGGTGCAGGGCGCTGCAGCGGCGGCCGCGCCGGCGGGTGCGGTGAGGAGCGCGGTACCGGACGTTCCGGTGAGGAGCGCTAGGGCGGTGAGCAATGAGGTCCTGGTGCGACTCATACCTGAGGCTTCCTTGTCCTTGAGGATGGTCCGACGGTTCGGCGCGCAGGGGATCGCACAGCCCGGAGCCGTACCGCGGCGTCGCGCCGCCGCGGTCCCGGCCCGGCGAGGCTCCGTTCGCCGGGGAGGCTCCGCTGTGAAGCCGGCTCCGCGCTGGTGCCGGCTCCGCGCTGAAGCCGGCACTCGCACGCCTTTGCGCGCGCCGCCGGGGACGCCCCTGCAAGCAGGGGCCGTTGACGGCGTGCGGGCGATGGAGCGGTGAGCGCCTGGTATTGACTTCCGCAGGGGCACGCCCGTCCGAGCGGCGCGCCGCTTGCCGGCGTGCCGGCGGTGGGTCGGTGCCGGTCCGCTACTGGAGACGCTCGGATCCTGCCGTGCCCTGCGAAACGGTCCGGGCTGGTTCTTCACAGCGTCTACGGGTCGGCAGATGCGTGACCCGGTGCGATGTGTGCGAAGGCTACGAGCTCGTTGCCGCCTGTCACGGCTGCGAGCAGTGGAGGTGGGGGGTGTCGCATGAGCGACTCCTTGCAGTGTGGCGCCTTGACCGGCGCGTCGACTGATGGAACCGCTCCCACTGGTCCGAGCAAGGTAGCGCCGAACGGCGCGGTTGCCCAGAGGTTCCGCGAAACTTTCGAGGAACTGACCCGTTCTCCGCCTTCGACTCTTCAAGCGTCTTGACCGCTGTCATGCTCATCCCCATCATGGGAGCGCTCCCACTGGCCAAGACTTTGTCCTTCCTCGAGCCCCAGCCGCTAGGAGGAACCAGTTCATGGATCCCGGACGCAATCGCAGAACCGTTCGGCGGGTGTGGACCGCCGTGGCGGCCGCATGAGCGCTGCCCCTGTCGATGCCGGCCACCGGTTCACCGACAGCGCAGGCGGCGGCACTTCAGTGCAGTGTCGACTACAAGACGAACGACTGGGGCTCGGGTTTCACGGTGGACCTGACCCTCACCAACCGCGGTACGGACGCCATCGACGGCTGGACGCTGGCCTACGCCTACTCCGGCAACCAGAAGCTGGGCAACGGCTGGAACGGCACCTGGTCGCAGTCGGGGCAGAACATCACCGTGGAGAACGCCTCCCACAACGCGCGGGTCGCGGCGGGCGCCGCCGTCTCCACCGGCGCCCAGTTCTCCTACAGCGGCTCCAACACCGCGCCCACCTCCTTCTCGGTCAACGGCACGCCCTGCACCGGCGCCCACCAGCCGCCGATCACCGTGCTGACCAGCCCGAGCGCGGGCGCCGTCCACCCCCAGGGCCAGGCGGTGCCACTGGCGGCCACCGCGGCCGGCCACGTACTCCAAGACCCTGACGTACTGCACGGACCGCTCCGGTGACACGGAGGCCGCGGCGCACCGAGCGGCGCGAAAGGGGGAGCTGTAGGGAGCGCTCCCATTTCCCGGGGCGTGCTCTCAGTTCATCCACTCCTACTGCAATGCCCTCACGAGGCCCCGCGTCTTCCTGGCCGATACAGCATGAGCCATGCGCATAATCCTCATGCCCGGTTCCACCGGCCAGTAAGATCGGTAACCTCGTGGGGGAGGTGGTCATGGGCAGGCGACGCCCCGGCACGCCGACACTGGAAGAGGTTGCCGCTCGCGCCGGGGTGGGGCGGGGCACGGTCTCGCGCGTCATCAACAACGCTGCCGGCGTGAGGGAGTCGACACGGCACGCCGTACAACGTGCCATCGAGGAACTGGGGTACGTCCCGAATCTCGCAGCCCGCTCTCTGGCCGGGCGGGGGGCCGATGCTGTCGCCCTCGTCCTGACAGAGCCCGACTGGAGACTCTTCGCCGAGCCGTTCTTCTCGGAGATCGTGGGCTCACTCGGGGATGCCCTGGCAGACACGGGAATGCAGTTGATGCTGACCCTGGTCCGCTCGGATGCCGAGCGGCAGCGCTTCCTCGAATATGCACGCGGTGGCCGGGTCGACGGAGTGCTGCTGATGTCCGTACACGCGGGAGACCCGCTGCCGGACATGCTTGCCGAGGCACGGTTGCCCACCGTGATGCTGGGGCGCCGGTCTGGCGACGAGTACGTCAGCTACGTGGATGCTGACAACGTGGGCGGCGCCCGCAGCGCCGTCTCCCACCTGGTGGCGCGGGGTCGCAGATCGATCGCCACCATCACGGGCCCACTGGACATGTACGCCGCCCAATGCCGGCTGCGCGGCTACCAGGACGCACTGAATCTGTCGGGCCTGAAGAACGAACAGTCCATGGTCGCCGAGGGTGACTTCACAGAGGACAGCGGGCGCCGCGCCATGGCCGAACTCCTCGCACGGCACCCTGAGATCGACGGCGTCCTCACCGCGTCGGACACCACGGCGGCGGGGGCCCTCCACACGTTGCGTGTCGCGGGGCGGCGCGTTCCGGAGGACGTCGCCGTGATCGGCTTCGACGACTTTCCCCTTGCCCAGCGCACCGACCCGCCTCTGACCACGGTCCGTCAGCCGCTGGCTGATATCGGCCGGGCCATGATCCGTATCCTCCTGGAGGACATGGAGGAGCCGTCCATGGCTTGGCGCCACGTCATCCTCCGTACCGAGCTCGTGGTCCGCGCATCGTCCTGAGCACCTCGAGATCGCTCCCGACGGTCCCGACGCCCTGGCCCGACGCCCTGGCCCGACCCGATCCGTACCGGCCGGCGCCGCCCGGCAGCTACTCGCCGAACCCGGGCACACCAGCGCGCCGGCATCCAGGCGGTCACCGAGCGCGCGGACCTCGGTTCCGGCTCCTTCTGCAACCACTTCGGCTCCAGGACGGAACTGTTCGAGGCAGTCGCGGCGGACGCCCTGGAGGAGTTCGGCCGGAACTCCGACGAGTGCCTCGAGGGGATCGGCCACGCCGCGGATCTCGTCGCGGCGGGCTTCCGGCTCAGCGCCCGCACGGCACGTCGATGGTGCCCAGGTGAAAGTCGATGGACTGGGCCATGCCCTCGACGGCCCGGTACCGGAAGCGGCGCCGCGCGTCACCGCTCGTCACCACGGGGGACCTCAACGGGCCCTCCGCCGTGGTCAGGTTGTAGTGCCTGCCGTTTCGGTTGCCCCGGCCGACCAGAGGAACAATGCTGGACATATGGGACAGGGCTATGCCGCGGCGATCGTCGATACGCGGGGTGTGGTGACGGACTGGAGCGACGGTGCGCGCGACCTGGTGGGATACACGGTCGGCGAGGTTGTGAACCGTCCGGCCCGCGAACTGCTGGCTGAGGACGTCGGGGCGGACACGGTCGCGAACCTGTCGGGCATCGTCGTGCTGCGCCACCGGGACGGCTCGTCCGTTCCGCTCTCCCTCACCGCCTGCGCCGTACTCGGTGAGAGCGGGGAGCGGTCCGGGTACGTGATCACCGTCGAATCCCCCGGCGGGCCGGAGCCGACGCTGGCGGGTCAAGCCTTCCAGCAGGCCTCCCTGCCCATGTCGGTGTTCGACACCACCCAGCACTATGTGCGGTTGAACGACGCGGCCTGCCGCATCATGGGAGTGCCGGAAGAAACGCTGCTGGGACAGCACTTCCCGGAGAGCGTGGAGGACCGCCAAGCGCATCGCGGCTGGCTCGATCATCTGCGTCAGGTCGTCGCCACAGGCCGTCCGGTCCGCTACGAGAGCTTCACCGGGGCCCCCGCCCTGAACCGGGAGCACGCCTGGACCACCGACATGTGGCCGCTGCGGGACGGTCACGGTGAGGTTCACGCGGTGGGCATTGCGTCATTCGACAGCACCGAGCAGTACTGGGCCCGGCAGCGTCTCGCCCTGCTGGACGAGGCCGCAGCCTCGATCGGGACGACCCTGGACGTGGTGCGCACCGCCGAGGAGCTGGTCGAGCTGCTGGTGCCCCGGTACGCCGACTTCGCCAGCGTCGACCTGCTGGAGTGGGTCTTCGAGGCGGAGAGCCTGCCCGACCTTCCGTCGCGGGATGTCGTCCTGCGCAGGGTCGCGCATGGATCCGGCACGAAGGGAACGCCTGAGGCCGCCATACCTGTGGGCGACACCGACACCTATTCACCGTTTTCACCGTCGGCGAAGGCCTTGCGAGCGGGGCGGGCCGTGGTCAGTCAGGCCGGCGAGCCGGACTTCGTGCGCTGGGTCGCCGAGCGCAACGCGCGCGCCCCCGCGGGCAGCCCCCACCGCAAGGGCGCGCACTCGATGCTCGCCGCGCCGCTGCGGGCACGCGGTACCACCCTCGGCGTCGTGGTCGGCGTGCGGATCGCCAACCCGGACGACTTCGGCGAGGACGACACCGTCCTCGCCGAAGAGGTCGCCAGCCGCGCCGCCGTGTGCATCGACAACGCCCGGCGGTTCGCCCGGGAGCGCGCCACGGCCCTGGCCCTCCAGCACAGTCTTCTGCCACGAGGGCTGCCCGGGCAGGCCGCCGTCGAGGTGGCGCACCGCTATCTGCCCTCGGATTCGCTGGCCGGTATCGGCGGGGACTGGTTCGACGTGATCCCTTTGTCCGGCAGCCGGGTCGCCCTGGTCGTCGGTGACGTCGTCGGGCACGGCATCCCCTCGACGGCGACGATGGGCCGCCTGTGCACGGCGGTCCGTACCCTCGCGGACGTGGATCTGCCACCGGACGAACTCCTCACCCACCTCGACGACCTCGTCGCCCACCTCGCCTCCGACGCAAGCGGCGAGGTCGCGGAGCTCGGCGCGACCTGCCTGTACGCCGTCTACGACCCGGTGTCGCGGCGGCTGAGCCTCGCGGCGGCAGGCCATCCGGCGCCCGCGTTGCTGCTGGCCGACGGCAGCGCGGCGCTGGTGGAGATGACCGCCGGTCCACCCCTCGGCGTCGGCGGCCTGCCCTTCGAGGCGACCGAGCTGGAACTGCTCGAGGGCTCGGTGCTCGCCTTTTACACCGACGGTCTGATCGAGGGCCGCGACCGCGACGTCGATCACGCCACCGACGAGCTGTGCCGGGCGCTGTCCGCGCCGGCGGGCACCCTCGACATGCTGTGCGACACGGTGCTCAAGGCGGTGCTGCCGGAGGAGCCCGGTGACGACGTCGCACTGCTGCTGGCCCGCACCCGCGCGCTGGGCACGGACCAGGTCGCGACCTGGGACATCAACGCGGACCCCGAGAGCGTGGCCGCGGCCCGCCAGGCCGCCACCGAGCAGCTGGCCGCGTGGGGACTGGACGAGGCGGCGTTCGTCACCGAACTGGTCGTCAGTGAACTGGTCACCAACGCCATCCGGTACGGGGCTCCGCCCATCCAGCTCCGGCTGATCTGCGACCGTACCCTCATCTGCGAGGTCTCCGACGGCAGCTCCACCTCACCGCATCTGCGCCGGGCCCATGCCTTCGACGAGGGCGGCCGCGGACTGCTGCTGGTCGCCCAGCTCACCCATCGCTGGGGAAGCCGGCAGACAGGACGTGGCAAGACGATCTGGGCCGAGCAGCCGCTTCCGCAGGACTGACCTCGTCCAAGGCCCGCCGACGACCGCACGCTTCGGTGTCCTGGACCGCGGTGCGGCGGCCTCGGCGGTGACCTTCGGTCGTCGCAGTACACCCGTCTCCACTCTCCCCCGCCCGCCCGGATGCACCCTTGGCCCGAGCACGGGATCCGGCGCTGTCCGCCCGCACGTCAGGTGCACCCCGCGTGAGCGGTCGAACTCGAGTCGCGATGCAGACCGGACTCTTCCACCGGGTCAGTGCCGGCACCGGCGTCTTCGACGTCAGACATGACGATCTGCCGTCGAGACGGCGTCCGGAGCCACCGTCGACCATGCGCGGCACATACGGGTCCCCACTCCGGGCCCCTCAATTAAGTCCTTTGACATAGGTATCTCTCCATACCTATAGTGGCGGACATGCCTCGGTACAGCGCGTCCGCGCAGGACATCAGCCATGTGGCCGCTGCCCTCGCGACGTGCCTGCCCGCGCTGCACCGGGCGCTCGACCGGCAGGTCGGACAGGACTTCCCGCACCCCAAGCCCCCCGAGGCCCAGCTCGCACTGCTGCGCCATGTCGAGGCCCATGACGGGGTCACCGTGCGCGCGGCCGCCGAGGCGCTGCGCATGAAACCGAACAACGTCAGCGCGCTGGTCAGCCAGATGACCGAGCACGGGCTGCTGGAACGCCGGCAGGACCCCGCCGACAAGCGCGTCGCCCACCTGCACCTCACTCATACCGCCCAGCAGCGGCTCGTGGAGGTCACGGACCTGGTGGGGGCCCATCTCGGGCATGCGCTGCGCTCCCTCACCGACGGCGAACTGGACGCCCTCGGCGCCGCGTTGGGCGCGCTCCAGTCACTCACCGAGCAGCTGCACCGCCCCTCGCGCTGAGTGGGCGGCGCCCTCAGGCCGCCGCCCCCGCATCCAGGATTTTTCTGACGAAGACAGGCACTGCCGTATGCCCTCCATCACCACCTCTCCGCCCACCCCTCTCCCGGCCACCGACCGGCCGCGCGGTCTGCGCGCCAAGCCCTGGCTGACGCTGATCGCCGTCGCGTTCGGCCTGTTCATGGTCGGTCTCGACGGCTCGGTCGTCTCGATCGCCAATCCCGAGATCGGCCGGAACCTCAACGCCTCGACGGCCGATCTCCAGTGGGTGACCAACTCCTATCTGCTGGCCCTCGCCGCCACGCTGATCCTCGGCGGCAAGCTCGGCGACCGGTTCGGCCGCCGCACCTTCTACCTGGTCGGCGTCGCGGGCTTCACCCTCGCGTCCGTCGCCATCGGGCTGGTCGGGTCCATCGAGGGCGTCATCGCCTTCCGGGCCGTGCAGGGCTTCTTCGGAGCCCTGCTGATGCCCAACACGCTGGGAATACTGCGGGCGGTGTTCCCGCCGCGGAAGTTCGGCATGGCGGTCGGCATCTGGGCGATGGTCTCCTCGGTCTCCACCGCCCTCGGCCCCATTGTCGGCGGACTGCTCGTCCAGCACGTGAACTGGGAGTCCGTCTTCTACGTCAACGCCCCCATCGGAGTCCTCGCGCTCGCCTTCAGCGCCGTCGTCCTGCCGCAGAGCAAGAACGCCGCGGCCTCCGACGAGAGCTTCGACGTCGTAGGCGTCATCCTGCTCGCGCTGGGGCTGCTCGCCGTCGTGTTCGGCGTCGTCAAGGGCGAGACGTGGGGCTGGAATGCGAGTGGCACGCTGGGCGCGATGACGGCGGGTGTCGTGATCCTGCTGCTCTTCGGTCTCCACGAGACCCGGACCGCCGCGCCTTTGCTGCCCATGCGCCTGTTCCGCAACCCGGCTCTGACCATCGGCACCGTCATCACCGCCCTGAACTTCTTCGTGCTGCTCGGGGTGATCTTCTTCGTCATGCTCTACCTCCAGAACGTGCGCGGTTTCTCCCCCGTCGAGGCCGGTGTGCGCACCCTGCCGCTGAGCCTCGCCTCGGTCGTGGCGTCCCCGCTGGGCGCGGCGCTCACAGCGCGGTTCGGCCCACGTCTGACCATGCCGCTCGGCATGGCGCTCCAGGCCGTCGCCTGCTTCGCGATGCTGGGGTGGAGCACGGAGTCGTCGTACACCGCCACGTGGCCGCCGTTCATCGCGCTCGGCCTGGGCGTGGGCATGGTGATGGCGTCCTCGTCCGACGCCGTCGTCGGCAACGCGCCGGTGCAGGACGGCGGGGTCGCGGGCGGGCTCCAGTCGACCGCGCTTCAGGTCGGTGGCGCGCTCGGCACCTCGGTGCTGGTGTCGCTCATCGGCAGCAGGGTCGGCTCGACTCTGACCGGCGAACTGACCGGGGCAGGAGTACCGGTGCAGGCCGCACGGGGCCTGAGCGAGGCGAAGGACGCCGTGGCGATGGGAGTCGCGCCGGTATCGGGGGAGACGCCGACCCAGCTGAAGGCCTCCGTGGTCGAGGGAAGCCACCAGGCTTTCATGAACGGCGTGCATACGTCGGTACTGGTCGCCGGTGTGCTGTGCGTCGTGGGCGCGGTGGGGGCGGCTGTGGGCGTGACCGGGCGGCAGCCGGCCGGACAGTAGGTCCTCGTCGACGACCTCGCCGTTCACGAGGCGGTCGGCGCCAGGCGCAGAAATCCCTCGAGGTCGCGGTACGGCTCCAACTCGTCGGCGGTGACCGTGGCCGGTGATGTGGTCGCGAGTCTGCCCCGGCGTCGGGTCCCGTCCCTGCCGACCGATGAGGGCGGCGGCCTGACGGCGTAAGGGTTGGTGAAGCAGCACGTCGGGGCGGCCGACCAGGCTTCGGTCACCCCGATGACGCCTCGCACGGGCCGCCCCACCACCCACACGCGTTTCTCGAAGCGCACGAAGTCCCGCACGCTGGGCGGCTCGAGCGGCGGCGGCAGCCGCACCTCGGGCATGTGAGGAGCCGTCGGGAAGCCGGGCGTTGCGACCCCCGGCGCGCAAGGAGCACGCCGAGTCCGTCGCCGGAGCGGATCAATTCCCTCAGCGAGGCGCACGCAGGGGACCGGGCCGCAAGTCCCCCCTCCTCCGCGACGGCGACCCGGCGCTGGTGTCGGTGCCCATGGGTGGCGAAACGCGTGCACGGCTCCGGGCCCCTGCGGCCTTCGACAGTCACCGCACCACACCCCGCACTTGACACGCCCACTTATCGGTAACAGTGTATCCATTATGAGTACCTGGTCTGAGCCGCAGTCCGATTCCCGGTTCGTCGTGGTGAACGGGCTGCGGATGCACTACAAACGCGCCGGTCAAGGGCCGGCGCTCGTACTGCTGCACGGCAGCGCGTCGTCGCTTCAGCACTTCGACCGTGCGGCGGACCTGTTGTCGGAGTCGTTCGACGTCATCCGCCCCGACCTGCCGGGGTTCGGCCTGACCGGCCCGAGCACGGACCGCGACTACCGCGTCCCGGCCTACACCGCGACGGTGGCGGGCTTCCTGGAGGCGTTGGCCGTGCCCCGCTGCGCGGTGGTCGGCAACTCACTGGGCGGCAACATCGCCTGGAACCTCGCGCTGGACCACCCGGAGCGACTGACCGGCCTGGTGCTGGTCAATGCCACCGGCTACCCGGAGAAGACAGTGCCGACGGGCATGCGCCTGGCCCGGAACCCGCTGCTGCGCCCCCTGTTGCGGCGCGTGATGCCGCGCGGCGCCATCGAGCGCAACCTGCGCGCGACCGTCGGCCCGAGCTCCACGGTCGTGGACGACGCCATGGTGGACCGCGCCCACCAGCTCATGAGCAGGCCCGGGAACCGCTCGGCGTTCGTCGACTTCTGCAATACCGACCAGCCCGACCGTTCAGCGCAGATCCCCCGCATCGCGGTTCCCACACTCGTGCTGCGCAGCGCCGGCATCGACGGTCAGCACTTCACACGCGACATCCCCGGCGCCGAGGAGTTGGTGCATCCGCACGGCGGTCACCTGCTGCCGGAAGAGGAACCGCGGTGGGTCGCGGACGCGATCGCGCAGTTCCTCGGCTCCACCACCGACACCCCCACGCACTGAGGCCGAGGAGGCCCGCTCCATGAAGTACTTCGTCGCGTCCGGCGAGGACCTACGGCTCACCGCCGACTCGCGGCAGGCCCTGCGCGGCAGTTTCATCGAGCTGTCGGACGGCGTCACGCACTACGAACTGACCGGCCCGGAGGAGGCCGACGTGGTCGTGATGGCGGGCGGACTGACCGTCCCGCTGTTCTACTGGGACGGTCTCGTCGCCGAACTGCACGCCCGCGGGCTCCGGACCCTGACCTGCAGCGCGTACGGCCGGGGCTACTCGGACCGGGTGCGGGCCCGTTACGACGAGGGTCTGTTCGCGCGGCAGCTGTCCGAGCTCACGGACCGGCTCGGCCTGACCCCGCGGCCGCTGCACCTCGTCGGTACCTCCATGGGCGCGTTGATCGCCATGACCTACGCCGCCCAGCACCGAGCGGCGGTGTCCACACTCACCGTCGTCGGCCCCGCCGGCCTCGCGAAACCGCGACTGACCTCCCCGCACCGGCTGCTGCGCAGCGACCTGCTCGCCGGCCTTGTCGCCCGGCGACGCGGACGTCGGATACTCCGCGATCACCTCGGGCACAACGTCCGCGACCCCGGACTCGGCGCGACACTGACGGAGATGGTCCTCGACTCCTTCCGATTCGAGGGTTCGCTGTACGCGGTCTTCGACACGCTGCAGCACCTGCCCATCTCCGGCCGTGACGATCTCTTCCGCCGGACCGGGACGCTGGACATCCCGACGCTGCTCCTCTGGGGCGACGAGGACAACGTCACGCCACTGGTCCACTTCGACACGGCACGCGCCTTGCTGAAGCCCCGTCACCATCACGTGATCCCGGAATGCGGGCACATGGCCCCGTTCGAACAGCCCCACAACGTCGCGGACCAGATCGCCCCGTTCGTGACCGCACAGAGCGAGAGGCTCGACTCGTGAACAACCCGGAGGTCATCGACGTCCTGGTCGTCGGTGCGGGCCCCTCGGGCACCACCGCGGCGATCGACCTCGTGCGCCGGGGGCTCGATGTACGGATCATCGACAGGTCTCCCCATGCCTTCGACGGCTCCCGGGCCAAGGGCGTCCAGCCCCGCAGCCTCGAAGTCCTCGAAGACCTGGGCGCCCTGCCCGACGTGCTGGCGGGCGGCAGCGCGTACCCCAAGCTCGGCATCCATGCCGGCCCCCTGGCCGTGCCGTGGAGGATGTTCACCCACAGGGAGGCGACTCCGGACGTCCCGTACCCGAACACCTGGCTGATCCCTCAGTTCCGCACGGACCGCGCACTGCACGCCCGGCTCAGCGCGCTCGGCCACGAGATCGAGTTCGGCACGGAACTGACCGACCTGACGCAGCACGAGGACGCGGTGGTCGCAACGGTGGGGAGCGCGGACGGCACGGAGGAGATCGTCACCCGATACGTCGTGGGCGCCGACGGTGGTTCCAGCGCGGTGCGCAAGCGGCTCGGCATCGGCTTCGTGGGGACCACGGACGAGAGCGACCGGATGCTCATCGTCGACGCCTCGGTGGCCGGTCTGGCCCGCAACCGGTGGCACATGTGGCCCGGCCGGGGCGGCAAATTCATCGGCGCCTGCCCGCTCCCGCACAGTGACATGTTCCAGTGGATGATCCGTCTCACCCCGGACGAGCAACCGCCTGCCGAGAAGGACGGCATCGTCCAGCGGATCCACCAGCACACCCGCAACCGGGGCATCCAGTTGCACGACATTCACTGGACGTCGGTGTTCCGGCCCAACATCCGCCTGGCGGAGCGTTACGGCCGAGGGCGGGTCTTCCTCGCCGGTGACGCCGCGCACGTCCACACCCCGGCCGGCGCCCAGGGCCTGAACACCGGCGTGCAGGACGGTTACAACCTCGGCTGGAAGCTCGGCCAGGTCCTCGCCGGGGCGGACGCCGCGCTGCTCGACACCTACGAGGCCGAGCGGCAGCCGATCGCCGCCGGGGTCCTGGGCCTGTCCACGGACAAGTGGGGGGGCATCGCCAAGCTCGACCCGTCGAGCATGAAGCGAGGCAAGGACGAGCAGCAGCTCGCCCTGACGTACTACGGCGGCCCGCTCGCCCCCGCCGACGGGATGCGCACCGGGACACTGCGTGCGGGCGACCGCGCGCCGGACGCCGAACTGCTCGGCGCCGACGGAACCGGGACCCGGCTGTTCGACGCCTTCCGCGGGCCGTTCTTCACCGCCATCGCCTACGGACCGGATGCCGCCCGGGACCTGGAACTGCTCTCCTGGCCGACGGCCGGCGCTCAGCTGAAGCGGCTGACGGTCGGGACGAGCGCGACCGACGGACTCGGCTTCCTCGACCCGGAGAACACGCTGAAGGACGCTTACGGCCTGACCGGCGACACCCTCCTGCTGATCCGTCCCGACGGCTACATCGGGCACATCGCCACTCGGGACTTCCTCACCACCACACAATCCGCCGCGCGGGCGATGACGCCATGAGAAGCGAGGAGCCGCACCCCATGTCCCACCAGCCAGACATGTTCCCGTTCGGGGGTCACCGCATGAGCCGCGTACTGCTGCGCGGGGCGCAGGTCATCACGATGACGCCGGGCCGTCCCGACGCCGAGCATGCCGACATCCTCGTCGACGGCGACCGTATCGCCGCCGTCGGCGAGAACATCGAGGCATCCGACGCCGAAGTCGTCGACTTCCCCGGCCGCATCGTCATCCCCGGCCTCGTCAACGCCCACTTGCACACCTGGCAGACCGCCTTGCGCTCCGTGGGCGCCGACTGGACTCTGGTGGAGTACCTCACCCACCTCCACGGCGCGTGTGCCGGCCACTACACCCCGGCCGACCTGCACATCAGCAATCTGGTCGGCGCCATGAACCAGCTCAATTGCGGTACGACCACGCTCGGCGACTGGTGTCACAACGCCCGCTCCTCCGAACACGCCGACGCCGCCGTCGAGGGCTTGGCCCACGCCGGGATCCGGGCCGTGTTCCTGCACGGCACGGCCTACCGGTCGCCGGACACCGCTCACCCCCTCACCGAGATCGACCGGCTGCTCGACGGACCCGTCCGCAACCGCGCGCTCCTCACCCTGGGCATGGCACTGCAGGGGCCGCAATACTCCTCGCCCGACACCGCGCTGGCCGATTTCCGAGCCGGTGCGGAACGCGGCCTCGTCGTCTCGATGCACCAAAGCGGGGGCGAACCCTCTCCCGGCTGGGAAGCCGTGCGCGCCGCCGGACTCTTCAGCCCGCTGACCAACATCGTGCACGGGGTGGACCTGCCCGACGACTGGATCAAGACGCTCGTCGAAGCAGGCGTCACCTTCACCAGCACCCCGGAGAACGAACTGGGCCAAGGACACGGAACACCCATCACCGGGTCACTGCTGCGCCTGGACACGGCGCCCTCCCTGGGCACCGACATCGACACCGCCGTGCCCGGCAACGTCCTCACGGCCGCCCGCATCGCCCTGGCCCACCAGCGCAGCCTGAACCACGCCCAGCACCGACAGACGACAGGCCTGCACGCCAACACCCACTCGGTCACCGCCAAGCAGGCCCTGACCTGGGCCACGGTGGAAGGCGCGAGGGCCCTGGGCCTCGCCGACCGGGTCGGCCGGATCGAGGCGGGCATGCAGGCCGACCTGGTGGCCGTCGACGCCCGGGCCCTCAACCTGTGGCCGGCACACGATCCGGTCGCCACGGCCCTGCACGCCGACATCGCCAACATCGAAGCCGTGATGGTCGCCGGCACCTGGCGCAAACGCGATCACGCCCTGCTCACATCGCGGTTCGACGAGGTCAAGGACCAGCTCCGCGAGTCGGGAGAGCGACTGTTGCGCAGCATCGGGCACGCAGGCAAAGAGGGCTGAACGCTGTCGGGACATGCTCACCTCTGCGGAGCTGCCTCTGGCCGTTGAACGGGATCCGGCCGAAGGAGCAAATGCGTCGCTGATCTCTTCGGGCTGATCGCGCCGCTCTGTCAGGCCTCGTCGCGCAGGCGGGCCAGCCCGCTGAGAAGAAGCTCGAGACCGAAGGAGAACTCGTCCTCGATCGGCACGGGCAACACCCCGGCAACGGTGACGGTGGCCGGGAACAGGTCGGGATCCACGCCACGAAAGACGGCCGCCGACGGTGCGTCGGCGGGCTGTCCCGCGCCGCCATGCCCGTTGACCTGTACGGCGAACCCGAGGACATAGCGGGCCAGGGTCGCGAACGCGTACGCGGCGACCCGCGGTGTGAAGCCACAGTCGAGCAACACCGCGACGCAGCGCTCCCGCAGTGCCATGGCGTTGGGTCCCAAGGGAATCTGCTCGACCAGCAGGCGCGCCGCGTTACGGTGCCGGGCCAAGGCGGCGAACATGGTGTGCGCGACCGTCCGCAGTGCCCGTTCCCAGCCCAGAGCGGCGAGTTCGTCGCCGTTCAGCTCCACGCTGCCGAACATGCGGTCCACGACATGGGCGACCAACGCCGCCCGGTTGTCGAAGTGCCGGTACAGCGTCGCCGTGCCCGAACCCAGACGTTGGGCCAGCGTCCGCATCGAGAGCGCGTCCGAGCCGTCCTCATCCACGATCTGCAGTGCTGTAGCGACGATGCGTTCCAACGGCACCGGTGGCCGCCCCGGAGAACGCCGAGCCGCAGGGTCCACCACGGAACGTCCCACCTCCTTGACCAGACCATAACAGTAACGCCGTAGCCGATACGGAGGTCGCCGATCGGCCCGAAGGCGTGATCGTTTCCCGGCACGCGGTGGCCGAATTCCCGTCTGCACAGACCTCGTCGCCACAGACCTTGCAGACCGCGGCGGACTCCATGACTCATGGGCAGGCATGGTGGCCCCACGCACAACCACACCCTGAACTATGTTGCCCCACCACATGTGCGCCTGACCTGCGCCTTCCTACGGTGTGCGAACACCCACCCGTCCCCACCGCACACGAGGAAGTGGCGCACATGGCATCATCAACCACCGCTCCCCCGCCCCCGGGCAACCTCAAGCGCATCGTCGCCGCCAGCCTCATCGGCACCACCATCGAGTGGTACGACTTCTTCCTCTACGGCTCCGCCGCGGCCCTCGTGTTCAACAAGCTGTTCTTCCCGGACTCCGACCCGCTCGTCGGCACCCTGCTGTCGTTCCTGACGTACGCGGTCGGGTTCGCCGCCCGGCCCCTGGGCGCGCTGGTGTTCGGGCACTACGGCGACCGGCTCGGGCGCAAGAAGCTGCTGGTGCTGAGTCTGCTGCTGATGGGCGGGGCGACCTTCGCCATCGGGCTGCTGCCCACGCACGCCTCCATCGGAACCGCGGCGCCGGTCCTGCTCACCGTGCTGCGGCTGGTCCAGGGGTTCGCACTCGGCGGTGAGTGGGGCGGTGCCGTGCTGCTGGTGTCGGAGCACGGCGACGCGCGACGGCGCGGATTCTGGGCCTCGTGGCCGCAGACCGGCGCGCCGGCGGGGCAGCTCCTCGCCACCGGTGTGCTGTCCCTGCTCACGGCCCTGCTGTCGGACGCCGCGTTCGGCAGCTGGGGCTGGCGGGTGCCGTTCCTGCTCTCCGGGGTGCTGGTGATCGTCGGTTTGTGGATTCGTCTGTCCGTCGATGAATCGCCCGTGTTCAAGCAGGCGTTGGCGGCGGCCGAGGCCCGCAGGTCCGACACCGCGGCGGAGGCCGAGAAGCTGCCGCTCGTCTCCGTGCTGCGGCACCACTGGCGTGACGTCCTGGTCGCGATGGGGGCGCGGATGGCGGAGAACATCAGCTACTACGTCATCACCGCGTTCATCCTCGTCTACGCCACCACCTCGGCCGGCGTCTCCAAGCAGACCGCGCTGAACGCGGTGCTGATCGCCTCGGCCGTGCACTTCGCCGTCATCCCGGCATGGGGCGCGCTGTCCGACCGGATCGGCCGGCGGCCCGTGTATCTGCTGGGCGCGGTGGGCGTCGGGCTGTGGATGTTCCCGTTCTTCTCGCTGATCGACACCGGGGGTTTCGGCAGCCTGATCCTCGCCGTCACCGTCGGCCTGGTCCTGCACGGGGCGATGTACGCGCCCCAGGCCGCCTTCTTCTCCGAGATGTTCGCGACGCGGATGCGCTACTCCGGTGCGTCGATCGGCGCCCAGTTCGCCTCGGTCGCGGCGGGCGCGCCCGCCCCGCTGATCGCCACCGCGTTGCTGTCCGACTACGGCAGTTCCACACCGATCGCCCTCTACGTGATCGCCGCCGCCGTGCTCACGGTCGTCGCGGTGGCGGCGGCCAAGGAGACCCGCCACCGCGACCTGGCCGACGTGGCTGTCCCCGCCGGTCAGGAGCCCGGCCGGGCGGCGGCCGTGGAGGACGCCCGGACCGTGTGATCCGTCAGGAACCCGTGGCCGCGCCGCGGCCACCACCGGCCCCCGTGCGTCCCGCGTACGGGGGTCAGTGCTGTGCCGGCGCCGACAAACGGTGCAGGCGCAGCGCGAGTTGGATCTCCAGGGCCCGGGCCGGGCTCTGCCAGTCGTCGCCGAGGAGGCGCCCCACGCGCTCCAGGCGCTGGGCGACCGTGTTCACATGGACGTGCAGTTCGTCCTTGGTGCGGGCGGGGCTCATGCCGCAGGTGAAGTACGCGTCCAGGGTGCGCAGCAGTTCCGTGCCGCGTCGGCGGTCGTAGGCGACGACCTCGCCGATGGTGCGGTCGACGAAGCCCGGGATGTCCCGGTCGCCGGCCAGGAGCAGCCCCAGGAACCCGAAGTCCTCGGCGGCCGCCCCGTCCCCGCGGCGGCCCAGGACCCGCAGGGCCTCAAGGCAGCGGTTGGCCTCCGCGTAGGCCGTGGCCACGGCCCCCGGGCGGTCGGCGAGGTCCTCGGCGGGAGCGGAGGCGCCGACCGTGACCGTCGCGTGGACCGCTGTGCCCAGGTGCCGGGCCGCGCGACGGGCCAGATCGGTCGCGGTGTCGCCGGGCCCGAGGGGCAGCAGCAGGACGGTGCCCCCGTCGCGGGCGGCCGCCAGGCCGTGCCGGGTCGCCGCCAGGTGGGAGGCCGCCGCCGCCAGGCGTCTGCGGGCGTCCGCCTCCTGGTCGGCATCGGTGGGCTCGCCCTCCAACCGCGCGGCCAGCACCACGTGCAGCGCGTCGAGGTCGGCGTGGAGCCGCGCCGCGCGCTCCCGCAGCAGGCGCGGGTCACGGGCACGGGCGTCGAGCAGGTCGTCGAGCAGCTCGCCGCGCACGCGCTGCTCGGCCTCGGCCGCGGACCTGCGGGCCAGGAGCAGCAAGGAGGTGACCATTGCGGCCCGCTCCAGAGTGCGCTGGTCGACGGGGTCGAGTCCCGGGTGCCCGCGCAGCACCAGTGCGCCGAGCAGTTCGCCGCCGGCGGCGACGGCGGCGATCCAGTCGTCCTCGTGGAGCACCGCGTGTCCCTGAGCGCCGGACTTCTCCAGGGCGGCGGCGGGTGCGGCGGCGGCCTCGGCGAACTCGACGGTGCCGTCGAGGATCTCCGAGACGGCCGCGGCCACGTCGTGCACTCCGCCGCCGCGCAGGACGAGTTCGGCGAGCCGGTCGTGCACGTCGGAGGCGCGCTCGATGACGCCGCTGCGGTCCCGGATGATCTCGTTCGCCCGCTCCAGGCCGGCGAGGGCCGACCGGGTCTCGGCAAGCAGATTCGCGGTGTCGATGGCGGCCGCGGCGAGGGCGGCGAACGACCCGAGCAGGGCGATCTGCTCCCGCTCGAAGACGCGGGCGCGGCGGTCGGCGGCGAACAGCACGCCGATGACGTGGTGCCCGAGCGTCAGCGGCACACCGAGGATGGCCACCAGCCCCTCGTCCCGCACGCCCGCGTCGATGGTGAGGGTGTGCTGGAAGCGGTCGTCCTTGAAGTAGTCGTCGGTGACGTAGGGGCGGGCCGTCTGTGCGACGAGACCGCCGAGCCCCTCCCCCATGCCGAGCCTGAGCTGCTGGAACCGGGCCGCGACCGAGCCCTCGGTGACCCGCATGTAGGTGTCGCCGCGCTCCGTGTCGTGCAGGCTGAGGTAGGCGACGTCCGTGCCCAGCAGCGAGCGGGCGCGCTGGACGATCGCCTGGAGCACCGCGTCGAGGTCGCGCAGCCCGGCGAGGTCGTGGGCCGTCTCGAACAGTGCGGACAGCTCGGCCTCGCGCCGGCGTCGCCCCTCCAGCTCGGCGCGGACGCGCAGGGCGAGCGGCTTGGCCTGCCGGAGCGCGGCGATCCACTCCGCCGGGCGCCCCTCGGCCCGTGCGAGCAGCTCCGGCTGCTCGTAGGCGTCGGCCGACGCGCCCCTGGCCAGGAGCTCGAGGAACGGCACTTCGGCGGACTGCGTGTGATCGCTGGACATGCTCACAGGATTCACCATGACCGGGTCGCCCCGTCAGCCCTGTGGACAACTCCCGGGGCCGACGGGAGCGGCCGCTCAGTGGGCGGTCCAGCCACCGTCGAGCACGAGCGAGGTGCCGGTCACGAAGGAGGCCTGCGGGCCGCAGAGATACGCCACCGCCTCGGCGACCTCCTCCGGTTCGATGAGCCGTTTGACGGCGCTGTCCTGCAGCAGCACCTCGGACAGCACACGTTCCTGGGGGATGCCGTGTGCCTGGGCCTGGTCGGCGAGCTGCTTCTCCACCAGTGGGGTGCGCACATAGGCGGGGTTCACACAGTTCGAGGTGACACCGTGGGGCGCGCCTTCGAGGGCGGTGGTCTTCGACAGTCCCTCCAGCCCGTGTTTGGCCGCCACATAGGCCGATTTGTAGGCCGAGGCGCGCAGCCCGTGCACGGAGGACACATTCACCACGCGGCCCCACCCCTGTCCGTACATGTGGGGCAGGGCGCCGCGGATGAGCCGGAACGGCGCCTCCAGCATCACGGTGAGCACCGTGTGGAAGACCTCGGGCGGGAATTCCTCGATGGGGCGCACCAGTTGGAGACCGGCGTTGTTGACGAGGACGTCGGTGCCCGCGGCGGCGAGTTCGGCGGCGTCGAGGTCGGTGAGGTCGAGAACGTGCGGCTCCACCGTCCCGGCGAGGCCGTGAGCCTGGCCGGCCAGGGCCTCCAGGCCCGCCGCGTCCCGGTCGACGGCTCTCACCTTGGCCCCGGCCGCCGCGAGCCGCAGCACGCAGGCACGGCCGATGCCGCCGGCGGCGCCCGTGACGAGCGCGGTGCGGCCGCCCAGGTCGAGCGGGGAGGCGTGGGGGGTGGGGAGGGCGCGGTACGCGGTCATAGGGGGACCCTAGGCAGCGCCCGGTCCCCACCCCATGTGGTCACGCCCCATAGTTCAGCTGATGGCAGTGGGGTCGAACCATGTGGGGGCGTCCGACAGGGCCAGCTTGATCCGGTGCAGGCCGAACTCGTCCAGCTCGGGGAGCGCGTCGACGTCGAACCAGGCGACGTCGAGCGACTCGTCGTCGTTGACCCGTGCTTCGCCGCCGACGGCCCGGCAGCGGAAGGTGATGTCCATGTACTGGCAGATGTCGCCGTTCTCGTACGTGACCGGCTTCAGGGCCTGAACGAGGACGACCCGTTCGGCGACGCAGTGGACGGCCGTCTCCTCGCGGACCTCGCGCACCGCGCAGGCGGCGGGCTGTTCCCCGGGATCGGGGATGCCGCCGAGCACCGACCACCTGCGGGTGTCGGCCCGGCGGTTGAGCAGCACTCTCCCCTCGTCGTCGAAGACGAGGGCGGTGACTCCGGGCAGCCAGAGCAGCTGCCGGCCGGCCGAGGCGCGGAGGGTGCGGATGAAGTCGGGAGTAGCCATGCCATCGACCCTAACGGGCCGCTCACGGCGCCCCGGCGCGCTTCAAACGGCGTACGACGGGCGTACGGTCACACGTCACGGGCGCGTCGCCCGCGCAGCCCGGCGCCGACCGCCCAGCCGAGCCCGCCGGCCGCGACCAGCACGAGGGCGATCTCCGGCAGGATGCCGAGCCGGGTGGCAGGGGTCTGCGAGGACCGCAGCGGCACCTTCTGCACGAGGGAGTCGGCCACGAACATGCCGGTCTTCTGCGTGATCCTGCCGTCGGGCATGATGACCGCGCTGACACCGCTGGTCACGGGCACCGTCACGGTCCGGCTGTGCTCGACCGCGCGGACCCGGGACATGGCGAGCTGCTGGTAGGTCATCTCGCTGCGGTCGAAGGTGGCGTTGTTGCTGGGCACGGAGATCATCTGGGCGCCGTCGGTGACCTCGGAGCGCACGGTCCAGTCGAAGGCCGCTTCGTAGCAGGTGACGAGGCCGACCTCGGCGCCGTCCATGGTGAACACGCCCGGCTCGGTGCCGCGGCTGAAGTCCTGGCGGACCATCGCCGTCCAGTTCTCGTTGATCGCGCCGATGAGCGAGCGCAGCGGCAGGTACTCGCCGAAGGGCTGGATCTGGCGCTTGTCGTAGGTGTTCACGGGCCCCTTGGCCGGGTCCCAGAGGATCTGCTCGTTGTAGAGCCTGCCGTCCCGCTCGACGACGCCGCCGACGGAAAGGGGCGCCCCGATGGACTTGGCGGCGGTGTCGATGACGGTGCGGGCGTCGGGGTTGGCGAAGGGGTCGATGTCGGAGGAGTTCTCCGGCCAGAGCACGAAGTCGGGTCGCGCGACCTTCCCGGCCTTGACCTCGGCGGCCAGCCGCTCCGTCTCGCGCGCGTGGTAGTCGAGTACGGCCCGCCGCTGGGAGTTGAAGTCGAGGCCGGCGCGCGGCACGTTGCCCTGGATCACGGCGACGGTCGCGGTGCCGTCCTCGGCCGTGTCGCTGACGAGCGGCCGGGCCGCGACGGCGCCCACGACGGGGACGGCCAGGCTCAGCAGGCCCACGGCCGCCGCGCCACGGCGCACCGCACCGGTCCTCCGCCATCGCACGGCCTGCCGGACCACTTCGTACAGCCCGAAGCCGCACAGGGCGACCGCGAAGCCCAGCACGGGGGTGCCGCCCACCGCGGCGAGCGGCAGGAACACGCCGTCGGCCTGGCCGAACGCGATCTTCCCCCAGGGGAAGCCGTTGAAGGGCGCACGCGCGCGTGCCGCCTCGCCGGCGATCCACACGGCCGCGGCCCACACCGGCCAGCCGGGCAGCCTGGAGACGGCCGCGACACCGGCGCCGACCGCCGCGACGAAGAGCGCCTCGATCGCCACCAGGGCGAGCCAGGGCCCCGGTCCCACCTCCACCCCGGTCCACACCAGCAGCGGCAGCAGGAAGCCGAGGCCGAAGAGGTAGCCGAGCCCGAGGGCCGCCTTCCCGCCGCGGCCGCGCAGCACCCAGCCGAAGACGGCGAAGGCCGGCACGGCCAGCCACCACAGCGTGCGGGGCGGGAAGGAGACATAGAGGAGCAGGCCGGAGAGCGCGGCTGCGGCGGCCGGGACGAGACGCACGAGCCGCCGGGCCCACGTCGGCGCCCCGGGCGCGGTCCGCGGCTCCAGCTGGTCCGGCTCGCCGACGGAGGTTGCGGTGACGGTCACTCCCGGAGTCTAAGGCGCGTGACCTGGCAGCCGACAGCGCGGTGGGCGCGGCGGACTTGCTGTTCAGTTCGTCACGAGACATCCCCAAACCGTCCACCAGCCGTTACGGTGTGCCAAGCCTCGCTCGTAGTGCCCGTGGTGGCCGGTGCGAACGGGGTCTTCACGAGTCGGGGGCGACGGTACGCCAGGGGGGCGGGCGGGGTGGGTTCCAGCGGGATGACGTCCGCGTCCGGTCCGGACGCGGACGGTGACAGACGAATCGTTTCCGACACGGCGGGTGTCGCAGTGCTGGGCGCCTGTGCCACGTGGTCGCTGATCACGGCGGCCGCGCACGACGGCAGGCCCGAAGGGGTGCTCCTCGCGGTGCTGGCCGTGGCCGCCGGGTACGCCGCCGGGCGGATCAGCGGGGCGTTGCTGCCGGTGGGCGCGCCCTGCGCGGGGGCGCTGGCGGGTATCGCCCTGACGGTGGCCGTTCCCCATCTCGCCCCGGCCCCGCAGATCGCGGCGCCCCTGGGGCACGCGGGCGCCACCGCCGCCGTACTGACCCTGTCGGCCGGTGCCGCGTGCTGCGCTGCCTGGGCCTCGCCGGTTCCGGCCGTCCGGTTCACTCTGCGTCTGCTGGCCGCCGGGACCGCGGTGCTGGCCGCCGTGCTCGGCTCCACCAGCGGCTCGGTGGCCTGTCTCGCGGTGCTGCTGTGCTCGCTGGCCGCCGGCCGTACGCGTCACCGGGGCGCCGTGCTGGCCGGGCTGGCCGCGGTCGCCGTCCTGGTCACCTCCCTGGTCTGGGCGGTCGCCGCGCGGGCCGTACCGGGCGGCCTGGTGGCGGCCGTCGAGGGGCGGCTGACGCCGCACCGGGTGCGGCTGTGGCAGGACGCGTGGCATCTGCTGGGGGACGACACCCTGTCGGGAGCCGGTCCGGGCCGCTTCGGGGAACTGAGCACAGCGTCCGCGCAGTCCCTGCTGTCCGACGACAAGCCGCACTCGGCACCCCTGCAACAGGCCGCGGAGCAGGGCGTCATCGGGGTCGCCCTGCTCGCGGCGGTGTTCGGCTGGGTCCTGTACGCCCTGTGGCGCGGCCCCCGCCCGGCCCCGGTGGCGCTCACCGCGGGCGCGTCCCTGACGGCGCTCGCCGCGATCGCCGCCGTCGGCAACGCGCTGAGCTTCACGGCGGTGTCCGTCGGAGCCGGTCTGCTGGCGGGCATGGCCACGGCACGCCCCCTCGCGGACGAGCCGTCGAGCCGTACGACGGGCACCCCGGCGCGCGGAGCGGGACGCACACCCGCACGGTGACGGGCGCGCACCCGGCGCCGCGGTGCGCGGCGATCACACCGCGTGATCACCACCTCTGATCACAGCCGGTGACATGCCCCCCGGGCGGCTCAGTGCGCGGGGGCGCCCGGCTTGCTGGGGCGCAGCCGTGCCTCGATCACCCGTACGGCCGCCTCCGCGTCGTCGACGGTGACCGTGAAGGTGTGCCCGTCCCACAGCTCCAGCTCGACGCCCTCGCCGCGTCGTACGACCACGGCGGTGCCCTTCTCGGGCCGCCACCGGTAGCCCCAGCCGCCCCAGTGGCGGGGGGTGACGTGGGAGATGTACGTGGCGCCGACCACGCTGGAGAGCGGGATACGGCGACGGGGGACACCGATGTGGCCGCAGCGCACCTCGAGGTGTTCCTGGTCGACCCGCAGGGCGACATGCACGAAGGCGAGCGTTCCGAAGAGGACCAGCAGCCCGGCGGCGATGCATCCGACGACGGCCATGACCAGCGGGGCGACGCCGGAGGTCCACGCCGAGTCGACGGCCAGCTCGATGCCGAGTGCCATGCAGGCGGCGCCCACGAGCGCCAGCAGCCACTGCACCCGGTTCGTGGCACGGCCGGTCCAGACGTCCGTGTGCGGGTGGGGGGCGTTCTCGCCGTGGCGGTGGTCCCTCATGCTTTGAGGGTACTCAGATTTCGCTCCGCCGGTACCTCGTGGCGGAGCGTGACTGCGCCGGGTGGGCGGCGCACCGGACGGGCCGGGCGGTCACCGTACGTGACCGTGCCGGGCGGTCAGCCGGCGGGCGTGACCGCCTGCAGCAGACGTCCTTCCGCATACGCCAGCGCCGGGGCGGGCAGGACGCCCTCGCGTCCGCTGAGCAGCACGGTGAGCGTGCCGTGCGGAGTGGCTCCGGGCGCGGGCTGCCGGCCGATGCGGCGCAGGGCCTGGGCGGCCACGGCCCCGGCGGAGCCGTGCAGCACGAGGGGCGGGCGGCCGGGGCGCTGGACGGCGGCCCGGATGCGCTCGGCCACCAGTTCGTAGTGGGTGCAGCCGAGGACGACGGTGGTCACCTCGGCCGGGGTGAGGGCGGCGGCCGCGGACACCGCCGCGTCGATCGCCGCCTCGTCCGCGTGCTCCACCGCCTCGGCGAGGCCCCAGCAGGGCACCTCGGTGACGGGCACGCCACCGGCGAAGTCCTTGATCAGGTTCTGCTGGTAGGGACTGCCCGTGGTGGCCGGGGTGGCCCAGATGGCGAGGTGCCCGCCACCGGCCGCGGCCGGTTTGATGGCCGGGACGGTGCCGATGACCGGGAGCTCCGGCTCCAGCCGGGCGCGCAGGGCGGTGAGCGCGTGCACGGTCGCGGTGTTGCAGCCGACGATCAGGGCCTCGGGGCGGCGGGCCGCGGCGGCCTCGGCGACGGCCAGGGCACGCTCGGTCAGGTCCTCGGGGGTGCGCGGTCCCCAGGGCATGCCGTCGGGGTCCAGGGAGAGCACGAGATCGGCGTCGGGGCGCAGCCGCCGTACCGCGGCGGTGGCCGCCAGCAGACCGATTCCGGAGTCCATGAGCGCGATCTTCACCCGATCACGATAGACGATGAGCGATATCGGGCAGGGCCGGTGGGGCAGACTGCGGCCGTGAGCGCCGTTGTGTGGACCGCCGCCGGATCACTCCTCGCCTGGTTGTGGCTGCTGCTCGGTCAGGGCTTCTTCTGGCGCACCGATGTGCGTCTGCCGCCGCGCGCGGAGCCGGACGTGTGGCCGTCGGTGTGCGTCGTCGTCCCCGCCCGCGACGAGGCGGCCGTGCTGCCCGCCGCGCTGCCGTCGTTGCTCGCGCAGGACTACCCGGGCCGGGCGGAGATCTTCCTCGTCGACGACGGCAGCTCGGACGGCACCGGTGAGCTGGCGCGCGAGCTGGCAGGACGGCACGGCGGGCTGCCGCTGACGGTGGACTCACCGGGTGAGCCCCCGGCGGGCTGGACCGGCAAGCTGTGGGCGGTGCGCCACGGCATCGGGCTGGCACGCGCGCGTGATCCCGAGTACCTCCTGCTGACGGACGCCGACATCGCGCACGCGCCGGACAGTCTGCGGGAGCTGGTGGCGGCGGCCCGTTCCGGCGGGTACGACGTCGTCTCACAGATGGCCCGGCTCCGGGTGGGGAGCGTGTGGGAGCGGCTCGTGGTTCCGGCGTTCGTCTACTTCTTCGCGCAGCTCTACCCCTTCCGCCGTATCGCCGCGGCGGGCCGGACCGCGGCCGCCGCCGGGGGCTGCGTGCTGCTGCGAGCGGGGACCGCGCAGCGGGCTCGGATCCCGGACGCGATCCGGCACGCCGTGATCGACGACGTCGCGCTCGCCCGGGCCGTCAAGCGCGGCGGCGGCCGGGTCTGGCTGGGGCTCGCCGAGCGGGTGGACAGCGTGCGGCCGTATCCGCGGCTGCACGACCTGTGGCGCATGGTCGCGCGCAGCGCGTACGCGCAACTGCGGCACAACCCGCTGCTGCTCGCCGGGACGGTCGCCGGGCTGGCGCTGGTGTATCTGGTGCCGCCCGTGGCGGTCCTGGCCGGTGTCGTCGCCGGCGGTGCGGCGGCGACGGTCCTGGGCGGTCTCGCGTGGCTCGTCATGGCGGGGACGTACGTCCCGATGCTCCGCTACTACCGCCAGCCGCTGTGGACGGCCCCGCTGCTGCCCTTCACGGCGTTCCTCTATCTCCTCATGACCGTCGATTCGGCGGTGCAGCACTACCGGGGGCGGGGTGCGGCCTGGAAGGGCCGCACCTACGCGCGCCCGGACGCCGTGCCCGAGGAGGGCTGACGCCCGCCGGAGCGGTCGGGCCGAGGGGTCACTTGCGGCCGGGGGTCCAGTTCATACCCCACCCGTAGGCGTGGTCGACGGTCCGCTGCGGGCTCACCCCTCGGTCGGGCACCAGGTAACGCGCCTCCCGCTGGACGACCAGGTCGCCGCCGGTGTTGGTGATCAGGGCGAGCGCGCACACGAGTGAGGGGACCGTGCACTCGTCGAGGGAGAACTCGATCGGCGCCCCGTGCTCGGGCCGGAGCGTGACCGAGGCGTGCAGATCGGCGAAGGAGCGGGCGCCTTCGTAGATGGTGACGAACACGAGGATGCGCCGGAAGGCGTTCTTGTGGTCGAGGTTGACGGTGAGGTTCTCCCCCGTGGACACGGCGCCGGTGCGGTCGTCGCCGTCGAGGTGGATGTAGGGCGGCCGGTGCAGCGCTCCGAAGCTGTTGCCGAGGGCCTGTACGACGCCCTTGCTGCCGTCGGTGAGTTCGTAGAGCGCGCACAGGTCGAGGTCGAGGTCGGAGTGCATCGCCGTCGGGCGCCCGAACTTGCTGCTCCAGCCCGAGAACTGCTTGCGCACCTCCCAGTTGAGGTTGACGTGCAGCGCTCCGGAGGTGCCGCCCTGCTTGGTGAGGGAGACGGAGGGGGCGGCCTTGGTGAGCGTCACCTTCGTGAGGCGGACGGGCGCCGGAGGCGCTGCGGGCGGGGGCGGAGCGGTGGGCTGCGCCGTGGGCGGGGGCGGGTACGCGGCGGGCGGCACGGCCGCGGGAGGCGCCGGCGCCGCGACGGGTGCCGATGCCGGTGCGGGTGCCGGTGCCGGTGCCGCACGCTGCGGCTCGTCCACCGTGATGCCGTAGTCCGTGGCGAGCCCTTCGAGTCCGCTGCTGTAGCCCTGGCCGACGGCACGGAACTTCCACGCGCCCTGGCGACGGTAGAACTCGCCCAGCACGAAAGCGGTTTCGGTGGTGGCGCCGGGGTTGTCGAAGCGGGCCACCGGGTGGCCGTGGGCGGCGTCCTGGACCTCGATGTACAGGCCGGGGACCTGTCCGAAGGAACCGCCGTCGGCGGAGGCGGCCAGGACGACCGTCTCGATCGCGGGCTCCACGCGCGCGAGGTCGACCACCAGCGTGTCGGTCACGCGGCCGTCGGTGGTGCGCTTGCCCTCGTGCCGGATCGCCCCCGAGGCGTGCCGGGGCTGGTTGTAGAAGACGAAGTCCGCGTCCGAGCGGACCTTGCCGCTCGTCAGCAGCAGAGCGGACGCGTCGGCGTCGGGGACGCCGGCTCCGGCCCGCCATCCCAGTTCCACCCGCAGCTCAGCGGTCGGCACCGGAGTATTTGAACCTTTCATCATTTGCATGTCCGCCCCCATCGCAGGCACCGCGCCAGGCCCGTCCCGGCCGTCCGTCGAGTCTCGTGCGGACAACCTATTCCTTGCCAGGGCGAAGTCCCCCGCGAGCGTCCCGGAAGATCGACGGCCAACCGCCGGTAACCGGCCCGGAACTCGGCCTTTACACGATCAGCACCCCGCTGCGCGCCCCTTTTTGGCGAGTTCGCTCGCATTGGGGATCCCGGGTCACCGCGGACACGGAAAACAACCCTCTTATCGGTCTCCCCAACCAGCACATCGTGGGCTTAACTTATGTGCCATGACCTCCCCCCGCTCCACCTATGGCGGCGGCTACTACTCCGCCTCCTTCCCGGACACCCCGATCTACGACAAGCTCGTCGCCGAGCGGGGCACCCCGCAGATCGCGCCGATCCGGGTCCCCGCCCAGTACGACATGCCGGGCAGCAGCCTGCCCGCGCTCCCGTCGGCGCTGCCCGCCCTTCCGGCAGCCCCCTCCCAGTCCGCGTACGGCTATCCGCAGGCGCAGCAGCCCTCCCCGCTGCAGCAGGCGCCCGCGGCGTACATCCCGCAGCAGGCCACCGCTCCGCGCGGCTACCCGGGCCCGCAGCAACAGCCGCGCCCGGCGGCCCCCGCGGGCTACGAGGCGATGCGCCCCGCGGCTCCCCGGCCGGCCCCGGCCCCCTACCAGGACCCGTACAACAGCCAGCAGTACCGCGGGTACTGAGCCGCCCTCCCGCGGGCCGTCGGCGCCGGCTGGCACGATGACCCGATGGGGAACGCTCACCTGCACTCGATCCACGTCCATCCGGTCAAGGCGGCCCGGGGCCTGGCGCCCCGGGAGGCCGTCGTGGAGCCCTGGGGCCTGGCCGGGGACCGGCGCTGGGTGCTGATCGACGACGGGGGCAAGGTCGTCACACAGCGCCGTCATCCGCACATCACGCGCGCCGCCGCCGAGCTTCTGCCCGGCGGCGGTGTCCGTCTGTCCGCGCCCGGCATGCCGGCGTTGCCCGTGCCCGTTCCCCGGCACTCCGCCACGGTGCCGGTGGACATCTTCGGCGACACGGTCGAGGCCGTCCCCGCCGAGGACGAGGCCGCGCACGCCTGGTGCAGTTCCTACCTCGGCGCCGGGGCACGCCTGGTGTACCTGGACGATCCGGCCACGCGCCGGCCCCTCGCCCCGGAGCACGCGCACGCCGGCGAGACCGTCTCCTTCGCCGACGCCGTGCCGCTGCTGCTCACCACGACGGCCTCGCTCGACGCCCTCAACTCCCTGATCGCCGACGGCGCGTACGCCGCCGAGGGCCCGCTGCCCATGAACCGTTTCCGCCCGAGCGTGGTCGTGGCGGGCACGCCCGCGTGGGCCGAGGACGACTGGTCGCGCATCGCCCTCGGGGACGTGGTGTTCCGTGTCGCCGGGCCGTGCGGCCGGTGCGTGGTGACCACCACCGACCAGGGCACCGGAGAGCGGGGCCACGAGCCCCTGTTCAGTCTGGGGCGGCACCGCCGGCTCGGCGGCAAGCTGATCTTCGGGCAGAACCTGGTGCCGCTGTCGGCCGGCACGATCCGGCTCGGCGACCCGCTCAGGATCCTCGAATAGCTCTTCGAGCGGAGCGGGAACCGTGCCGCCGGTCCGGGCGTTGAGCCTGTGTGAGAAATTCATGAGAGGCCTCGGGAGAGGTGATGTCGCTCTCTCTTCGAGGGGTCCGTGCGTGGACGGCTCCGCCGGGGAGTATCACGGAGCGGGAAGGGGGTGCAGGCGGTGCGGGCGATCAGGGGACTCTGGCACTGGCGGCGCAATCCGCTCTGCCGCGCGACCGACCTGGCCGAGGCCTGGGTGGCACTGGCCGCCCTGCTGCTGATCCTGCTGGCAGCGCCCGTCGTCGGATCGCTCGTCGGAGGAGCGGCCCAGGACGCGCTGCAGCGCTCCGTACGGGCGCAGCACGAGGCACGGCATCTGGTGAGCGCCACCGTGGTCCGCAAGCTGGACCGCTCCCCGCTGGACGCCGACCCCGAGACCTCCTCCGGCCGGGATCTGCGCACCCGCGTCCTCGCCGAGTGGACCGCGCCGGACGGCACGGCGCACCAGGGTCCGGTGCTGTCGAGCCTCAAGGACCCGCACCAGGGCGACGCGTTCCGGATATGGACCGACCGGCACGGCCGGATGGTCCCCCGCCCGCTCGACTCCGCGACCGCCTCCACGCACGCGGTCCTCGCCGGCTTCGGCGCGGCCCTGGCGGCCGGCGGTCTCATAGAGGGCGGAAGGCGGCTGATCGTCTGGCGCATGGTCCGCCGCCGGTACGCCCACTGGGACCGGGCATGGGGCAAGGCAGGCCCGGACTGGGGCAGGACGGGCGCCGGCAGCTGACGGCCTTCCGGCTCTGGTCAACCCACCAGCCGCGCGCACGCTACGGTGGTCCGGCCGAACCGTTCGGCAACAACCCGCGCGCGAGCCTCAGGGACGCGCCGGTGTCGATGCCGCGTGCGCGCCCAGGCCCCGAGGTCCGGGCCCGGTCGCGGTCGCGACCCGGCCGGAGCGCCCCGACGGCGGACGAGCCATCAGTACGACCGAGGTGGGGGCACGGCTACACCATGGCACAGGGCACGGTCCAGGTGACGCACACCGGCACGTCGCGGTGGCGGCGCCGCACGGGTGAGTACGCATCGCTCGCCGCCGCCCTGGAGGCCGCGGCCGACGGAGACGTCCTCACCGTCGCGCCCGGCACCTACCGGGAGAACCTCGTGCTGCAGCGCGCGGTGACCCTGCGCGGCCCCGACGGCTCTCCCGGCTCGGTGCGGATCGCGCCGGTGGACGGCGTGCCGCTGACCGTGCGCGCCTCGGCGGTGGTGCAGGACCTGCACGTGGAGGGCCAGGACGCGGCCGCCCCGGCCGTGCTCGTGGAGGAGGGCACCCCGGAGCTGCGGGACGTGCGGGTCGTGACGCGGTCGGCGGCCGGCATCGAGGTGCGCGGCAGCGCCCGGCCCACGGTGCGGCGCTGCGCGGTCGACAACCCGGCGGGCATCGGCATCGCCGTACTCGACGGCGCGGGCGGGGTGTTCGAGGAGTGCGAGGTCGTCGCGGCCGGCCAGGCGGGGGTGGCGGTGCGCGGCGGGGCCCACCCGCGTCTGGAGCGCTGCCGGGTGCACCACACCTCGGGCTCGGGCCTGTCGGCCACCGGGGAGAACTCCGCGCTGGAGGCGGTGGGCTGCGAGATCTACGAAGTCCGGGGCAGCGGTGTGCAGATCACCGGCCGGGCCACCGCGCACCTCACCGACTGCGATGTGCACCGCACGACGTCCGACGGCGTCACACTGGACACCGACGCGGTGCTGACGCTCGCCGACTGCCGCATCCACGACATCCCGGAGAACGCGGTCGACCTGCGCTCCCGCTCCGTTCTCACGCTGACCCGCACCACCGTGCGGCAGTTCGGGCGCAACGGTCTGTCGGTGTGGGACCCGGGCACGCGGGTGGACGCCAACCAGTGCGAGATCTTCGACAGCACGGGCGACTACCCGGCGGTGTGGGTCAGCGACGGCGCCACCGCCGTACTGGACTCCTGCCGGGTGCACGACGTGCCGGACGCCCTGTTCGTCCTCGACCGGGGCTCACGGGCGGACGTGGTCGACACCGACCTCTCGCAGGTGCGCAACACGGCCGTGTCCGTGAGCGACGGGGCGACCGCGCAGCTCGACGACTGCCGGATCCGTGACGCGGCGACGGGCGCCTGGTTCCGCGACCACGGCAGCGGCGGCACGCTCAGCGGCTGCACGGTGGACGGCACCCAGACGGGCGTGATCGTCACCAAGGGCGCCGACCCCACGGTGGAGCGCTGCACGATCGACTCCCCCGCGGAGGCCGGTGTCTACGTCTCGGCCGGCGGCCGGGGCAGTTTCCTGAACTGCCGGGTGACGGGCAGCGGCGGCTACGGCTTCCACGTGATCGACGGCAGCCGGACGACGCTGCGCAAGTGCCGCACGGAGCGGTGCGCGCGCGGGGGTTACGAGTTCGCGGACAGCGGCGCCGACGCGGCGTCCGGAGCGAGTCCGCTCGTGGAGGACTGCACGAGCGACGAGAGCGCGGGGCTGCGTGCGCCGGCCGCGCGGGAGACGTCCGTGCAGACGGTGAGCCACTCCCCCGGTCTGCTGGGCGCAGTCCCGGTGCCCCGCGCCGAACCGGAGCCCTCGGCACCGGCCGCCGAGCCCGCGCAGCCGGCCCGCTCCTCCAAGGACGTCCTCGGTGAACTCGACGCGCTGGTGGGCCTGGAGAGCGTCAAACGCGAGGTGCGCGCCCTCACCGACATGATCGAGGTCGGCCGGCGCCGTCAGCAGGCCGGCCTGAAGGCCGCCTCGGTCAAGCGGCACCTGGTCTTCACCGGCTCCCCCGGCACCGGCAAGACGACGGTCGCGCGGCTCTACGGCGAGATCCTCGCCTCGCTCGGCGTGCTGGAGAAGGGTCACCTGGTCGAGGTGTCCCGGGTGGACCTGGTCGGCGAGCACATCGGCTCGACGGCGATCCGCACCCAGGAGGCCTTCGAGAAGGCGCGCGGCGGGGTGCTGTTCATCGACGAGGCGTACGCGCTGTCCCCGGAGGACGCGGGCCGCGACTTCGGCAAGGAGGCCATCGACACGCTGGTGAAGCTGATGGAGGATCACCGGGACGCGGTCGTGGTGATCGTCGCGGGCTACACGGCCGAGATGGAGCGGTTCCTGTCCGTCAACCCCGGCGTGGCGTCCCGCTTCTCCCGGACCATCACCTTCAGCGACTACGGCCCCGAGGACCTGCTGCGGATCGTGGAACAGCAGGCGGAGGAGCACGAGTACCGGCTGGCGGAGGGCGCCGCGGAGGCCCTGAGGAAGTACTTCACCGTGCTCCCCAAGGGCCCCGCGTTCGGCAACGGCCGCACCGCGCGGCAGACGTTCGAGGCCATGGTCGAGCGGCACGCGAGCCGGGTCGCCCAGCTCCCGGAGCCCAGCAAGGACGACCTGACACTGCTCTACGCCGAGGATCTGCCCGAGGTGCTCTGAGGAGGCGCCCGTCTATGCGGCGGGCGGCTCGGGCTCGGGCCGTGGCGACGGCACGTCCGGTACCGCCGGGCCGTCCGAGGCCGCGCTTTCGCCGTCCAGGGCCGCGCTCTCGCCGTCCAGGGCCGCGCTCTCGCCGTCCAGGGCCGCGTTTTCGCCCTCCGGGGCCGCGCTCTCGCCGTCCGGGGCCGGGGGCCGCAGTCGGGCCAGCAGGGTGCGGCGTTCCTCGGCGAAGACCGGGTCGGCCCGGTAGTCGGAGTGGCCGAGGATCGGCGCGGGCAGCGGCAGCAGCGCGGTGCGGGCGTAGGCGAGGGGGTCCAGCAGAGGGGCGTGGTCGACCTGCGCGCCGGGCAGCCGCATCGGGCCGCCGATGGGGTCGGTGAGCCGGTAGAGGTTGCGCCAGCAGTCGACGTCCCGGTGCAGGGAGCTGAGCGCGGCGGGCCCGAAGTGCGCCGGGAACCAGCGGCCGTAGAGGCGCTCCAGCGGGGAGCCGTAGGTCAGGAGTGCGACGCGTCTGCGTGCGGAGGGGGCGAGTTGCCAGGCCGCGGCGGCGGCGAGCACGCTGCCCTGGGAGTGCCCGGAGATGACCAGGCGGCCACCGGTGGTCTCGGTCCAGGTCGCCATCCGCCAGGTCAGGTCGGGTACCGCGCGCTCGGCGTAGCAGGGAGGGGCGAAGGGGTGGGAGGCGCGCGGCCAGAACGTGCCGACGTCCCAGAGGATGCCGATCGTACGGCGGGCCGCGGGGTCCTTGTAGGCGCGCCGGCCCCAGGTGACGAAGAGTATGAAGCCGAGGCCGATCAGCCAGGAGCCGAGGGCCTGGGCGGTCTCGGCGGCACCGTGCACGACGGGGTGGGTGCCCTGCGCGGCTTCGCCGGGGGTCCGGTCGGTGGCCAGGGCGCCCACCAGGGCCGCGGCGCCGAGCAGCAGGGTGACGCCGGAGGTGACGGCGACGACGCGGGGGCCGCGGTCGGTGAGCGAGGCCATCGCACGGGTGTAGGCGATACGGCGGGTGCGGATGCGGTCCGGGGCCTCGTCGGGGTAGTCGAGCGCCACGGCGGCGCGTTCGGCGCGGGCGAGCCGCCAGGCGCGGTGGGCCAGCCAGCCGAACAGCCCCAGCAGCACGGCCAGCAGCGGCGGGATCACGGACGCCTGCCAGGTGAGCAGCACCGGCGGGCCCTCGACGGACGCCCCGGTGCCGTCCAGCCAGTCGGACACGCGCTGGGAGACGCCGCCGGACATCACGCCGCCGAGCGCGCAGGCCAGCATCGCCACCGCGGGTCCGCCCAGGCCCCGCAGCACGGCCCGCCGGTCGGGATCGGTGCGGTGCAGGACAAGGGCGACGACCCCGAGGACGATCACGAGCAGTCCCTGGACCAGGGCGATCGCGCCGAAGGTCGTGTCGCCCGGCAGGCGGCCCTCCGACCTCCATCCGGGGCGCTCCCATCCGGCGTACACCACGGCGAGGGCGAGCAGGACGAGCGCGGCGAGCGGCAGGCGACGCACGAAGCGCTCGTCGAGTGTGCGGTCCAGCCGTCTCTCGCTGCGGCCGCGGCGGCACACCACCCACACCACCGCGACCGCGCAGGCCGCGAGGGCCGCTTCGAGGACCGTTCCCAGGGTGCCGAGGACGGCGGGGCCACCGGGGCGGCGGTCGTGGCGGGCGGCGGCGCTGCCCACGGCGGCGGCGACCGTGATCAGGCCGGCGGCGGTGTGCGCGGCACGCAGCCGGGCCACGAGCCGGCGTCCGTACCAGAACCCGGGCCGGCCGAGGGCGGTCGGGCCGCCGCCCCCCTCGGGCTCGGGTGCCCGTTCGACGGGCTGCTGGGACTCGTAGTCGCTCCACGTACGCCGGGACAGGTACCACAGCAGCACGGTCAGGGCGGTGGGGACGACGGCGGCGAGGGCGAGCCGGCGGCCGGGGGCGCTCCACCAGCCGCCGTTCGAGACGGTGGGTGAGAGGAAGCCCAGCCAGGAATGGCGGTCGGCGCACGGGGCCGTGCCCGCGCACTGCCAGGCCACGAGGTCGAGGGCCACTTCGCAGGCGGCCGCGACGAGCAGCACCGTCAGGGTGAGGCCCGCGAGCCGCACCAGGAGGCCGTACAGGCGCACCGTGCGGCGGCGGCCGTGGGCGGTGGGGCGCATCCAGTGGGCGATGTTGACGACCATGAACGGCAGCAGCAACAGCCACAGGGCGCGGGTGCCGTTGCCGGAGGTGAGGTTGCACCAGACGTACGCCTCGGGCACCGGTTGGTCGCGGCGGCGGTCGGGGCCGTGCTCGGCGTCGACGTCGTCGGCGCGCCGGAAGACGGCCGCGATGTGGTCGCCGGTGATCCGCACCGTCCGCGGATCGTTGAGCATGTCCTGCGGCGTGGTGCCTCCCACACCGTGGACGAGGAGTTCCAGGGCCGTTCCGCTCTCGCCGCGCTCCGCGGCGGGACCGTCCGGTCCGCCGGTCGGCGCGTGTTCCCGCGCGCGTTCCACTGCTTCGCACTTCCCCCATGACACGCCGTCGGCTCTGCCCGTGCGGGCACAAGGATCTCCGGTTCCACGGCGCCGCACACCCCCTGTCACGGAATCTCCCCGATCTGTGATGAAACCGGAGCGAGGAGACGAACGCCGGGTGGCGGGAGTGCGACGAGCGGGCGGTGGCGCTGTCCGGCCCTCGCCATGCGAGGATGGGGCATCCTCGCATCGCGACCGGGAGGAATGTCCCGGTAGGAGCCGGTGCGCGGGGTGTGTGTCGACGGCATTGAGGCGAAAGGACCGGAGCGTACGTGAGCGAGAATCAGAACCTCCTCGCGGAGCAGCGGCGATCCCTGATCCTCGACGAGGTCCGCCGCCGGGGCGGTGTCCGGGTCAACGAGCTGACCCGCAAGCTCGGCGTGTCGGACATGACGGTCCGCCGCGACCTCGACGCGCTCGCCCGTCAGGGCGTGCTGGAGAAGGTGCACGGCGGCGCGGTCCCGGTGGTGGAGGCGAGTACGCACGAACCGGGTTTCGAGGCCAAGTCCGGTCTGGAGCTGACCGCCAAGGAGGACATCGCACGCGCCGCGGCCAAGCTGGTCGCGCCGGGCGCGGCGATCGCCCTGTCGGGAGGTACCACGACGTTCGCGCTGGCGCACCAGCTGCAGGACGTGCCGGACCTCACGGTGGTCACCAACTCGGTGCGGGTCGCGGATGTGTTCCACGCGGCGCAGCGCACCTCGGGCCCGCGGCAGGGTGCGGCCACCGTGGTGCTGACGGGCGGGGTGCGTACGCCCTCCGACTCGCTGGTGGGTCCGGTCGCCGACCAGGCGATCGCGGCGCTCCACTTCGACCTGCTGTTCCTCGGGGTGCACGGCATATCGGTCGAGGCCGGCCTGTCGACGCCGAACCTCGCGGAGGCGGAGACGAACCGGCGTCTCGTGCAGTCGGCGCGCCGGGTGGTCGTGGTCGCGGACCACACCAAGTGGGGCAAGGTGGGCCTGAGTTCGTTCGCCACGCTGGAGCGCGTGGACACGCTCGTGACGGATGCCGGTCTGCCGGAGGAGGCGCGTGGCGTGGTCGCGGAGCATCTGCGGCGCCTGGTGGTGGCCGGGGAGCCCGAGGACGACGCGGACGTCTGACCGCGCCGGAGCGGAGGTCGAGGGCCCGGGAGGCCGTACTCAGTCGGGCCAGACGCCCGTCTCCAGCAGCGAGTCGATGGCGGTCGTGTAGGGCTCGATGTCCAGCCCCTGGGCGGCCAGCCAGGCGTCCGAGTAGTACTTGTCGAGGTACCGGTCGCCCGGGTCGCACAGCAGCGTCACGACACTGCCCTGCCGCCCTTCGGAGACCATCTCGGCGACGATCTTCAGCGCGCTCCACAGCCCCGTGCCGGTCGAGCCGCCCGCCTTGCGGCCGATGGCGCGCTCCAGGGCCCGGACGGCGGCGACACTCGCCGCGTCGGGCACCTTCATCATCCGGTCGATCGCACCGGGCACGAAGCTGGGTTCCATACGGGGCCGGCCGATGCCCTCGATGCGGGAGCCGCAGTCACAGGTGACGTCCGGATCGCCGGTGGTCCAGCCCTCGAAGAAGCACGAGTTCTCGGGGTCGGCCACGCAGACGCGGGTGTCGTACTGCATGTAGTGGACGTAGCGCGCGAGGGTCGCGGAGGTGCCGCCGGTGCCCGCCGTGGCGACGATCCACGCCGGCTCGGGGAACCGCTCCAGGCGCAGCTGCCGGAAGATGGATTCGGCGATGTTGTTGTTCCCGCGCCAGTCCGTGGCCCGTTCGGCGTAGGTGAACTGGTCCATGTAGTGGCCGCCGGTCTCGGCCGCGAGGCGGGCGGACTCCTCGTACATCGTGCGGGGGTCGTCCACGAAGTGACAGCGGCCGGAGTGGAACTCGATGAGGCGGATCTTCTCGGCGCTCGTCGTGCGGGGCATGACGGCGATGAAGGGCACGCCGATCAGCTTCGCGAAGTACGCCTCGGAGACGGCCGTGGAGCCGCTGGAGGCCTCGATGACGGGCCGGTCCGGCCGGATCCAGCCGTTGCAGAGGCCGTAGAGGAAGAGGGAACGGGCGAGGCGGTGCTTGAGGCTGCCGGTGGGGTGGGTCGACTCGTCCTTCAGGTACAGGTCGATCCCCCACCGCTGGGGCAGGGGAAACTGCAGCAGGTGGGTGTCGGCCGAGCGGTTGGCGTCGGCCTGGACTCTGCGGACGGCTTCTTTGAGCCAGGTCCGGTAGGCGGCGTCGCTGTGATCGACGTCGAGGGTCACACCGGTGCGGATCTGCGGGGAAGTGCTCACGGGCGGGGCTCCTATCGCTGCGCGCCGACGACGCGTCGCGCGGCCGACACCTCCGATCATAGGCACCCCGCGCACGCTTCTCACCTGCATAAACGCATCTTTGAGCCCCCCAAAGCGCCCCCAGGAGCAGAGCCGGGGCAAGGGGGCGCGTGGTCCGGGGGGCGCATTCCCGGGCGTGCTGCGGGCGCCCCCCGGCGACGGGCTCGCGGACCCTGGTGCCGGGCGCCGGGCGGGGGCAGACTGCACGGCGGGACCAGGGCCCCGGACGGGTGCCCGCGGACCACGACGGCCAGAGACCATGACCGTCAGCACGGACAGCAGACCACGACCGTCAGCAGGATCCGGCTTCCGGGCGCGGGCATCACGCCCCGGGACGACGGGCCGGCGGACCGGTCCGGACCGGGCGGGGCACCGTCCCGGAGCGGACCACGCCGGTGGACGGGGCACACTGGATCGGGGCACGAGCCCGTACCGGCGTCGCGCGAGCGGGCCGGTGCACCGACACGCACCAGGGGGCGGGTGGCATGGGAGAACCGGAGTTCAGGGCCACGGGCGTGCGGATCGGGAAGCGGCTGCGTTCGCTCACCCGGGCCGGCCAGGTCCGGATCAGCGACGGCAGGCTCGAGCTGCTGACCAGCTACGGCAGTGAGATCGACAGCGCGCCGGTGCAGGCCGTGCGCGCGTCGAGGCCCTGGTTCGGCCCCGATGACCGGGCCACGGCGGATCTCAACGGCAAGCGGTACCTGCTCACCCTGGGCGATCACGATCCCGCCCCGGGAGAGCCGGGCCCGCCGGCCGCGCGGCGCTTCATCGAGGCCGTACGCAGAGCGGCGGGGCGTGACGACTGAGATGTCGGCGAGTTGCGGTACCTCATCCCCTGCGCCACTCTGGTCTCACGTCACTCTGGGTTTACCGGCGATAACGCTGCGAACCAGCCCGCCGGCCACGACAGCAGGCGGCAGTGTCACGCAGGCGCCCTGCTGGATCCGAATCCCGTGTTCTTCCGGACCTCACGTCGGGGAGTCGCAGCCGTGATCAGCTACCCAAGCAGGCACTGCACGGTGGAGCTCCAAGCCCTGCCGTCGCGGATCGGCCAGGTCCGCAGAATCGTATCTGCGCAATTGCGCTACTGGCATCTGGATGCTCTGATCGACCGGGCCTCGCTCGGCGTGACGGAGCTGTTGTCCAACGTCCACCGGCATGCCCAGCCCGACAAGACGTGCACGGTCGAGATAGAGCTGCTGCTCGACCGGCTCACGGTCTCGGTGCGCGACAGCGATCCGCGGATGCCCGTGGTCGACGACGCGGAGCCGCTGGCGACCTGCGGGCGTGGGCTCGCGATGGTCGCCGCCATGAGCGAGAGCTGGGGCGTCAGGCCGGACGGCGAGTCCGGCAAGGTCGTGTGGTTCACCCTGCCCACGTCCGCTCCCGTGGTGACGCCACCGTCCCTTCGGTCGCGGCGCACGGTGCAGGAGAAACCCGCACGCAGGTTCGCCGAGGTCGGGGCGTCCGCCGAGGTGCTCCGGACCGATCATGCTCCCGCCCGGTCCGCCGTTGCCGGTTGACCGGGCGGTGACCACCGTCCCCACGGGGGCCTCGGGGGCGCACGCCTTCCGGAGTGCTCCCGGGGTGTACGCCTTACGGTGTGCTCCCGGTGCGCACGCCTTACGGTGTGCTCCCGGGGTACGCGGCCGCCACTCCGGCCGTTCGGCGTGCGGCACGTTCGCGTGTGCCGCACGCCGGACCGGCAGCGGGCCCGCGAGGGGCCGGCGCGCGTGATCACGCCGTACCCCCCTTGCGGCCGAACTCCTCGTTCAGCACCGACAGTCGGCGCCAGTACTCGTCCTCGTCGATCTCGCCGGAGGCGAATCGGCGGCCGAGGACGGCGAGGGGCGAGTCGCCCTCGACCGTGGGCCGCACCCAGGGGCCGCCACGCCGTCCGCGCCACACCGTGCGGCGCAGCAGTGCGATGCCGCCGCCGATCACCAGCACCCAGATCAGCGGGAAGAGCAGGATCCAGGGGCCGGGCCCGCCGCCGTCGCCGAAGTTCGCCAGGGTCCACATGTCGTCCAACTCCTCGGTCTCGTCACGTCCTGTGTGTCCGCTTCCGAGCGTCGCTCTCCGAGAGCCCCAGATCGTCGTACGGCCGGCGGCAGTCGGTGTACCGCGCGGGGAGTAGGCATCCGGCGCGCGGGTGTACGGTGGAGTCTAGATTTCTGTAACTACTGGTATGTACAGTGACGGCATGAGCACCCCGGAACGGCTGATCGAGTCCACCCGCGAGCTGCTGTGGGAGCGCGGCTACATGGGCACCAGCCCCAAGGCGATCCTGGAGCGCGCGGACGCCGGGCAGGGCAGCATGTACCACCACTTCACGGGCAAGCCCGATCTCGCCCTGGCAGCGATCCGGCGGACCGCCGAAGAGATGCGGGCCACCGCGGCGGCGGTGCTCGACGGTCCGGGCACCCCCTACGAGCGGATCGAGGCGTATCTGCGGCGTGAGCGGGACGTGTTGCGGGGCTGCCCGGTCGGCCGCCTGACGATGGACCCCGACGTGATCGCGAGCGCCGCACTGCGCGCGCCGGTCGACGAGACGCTCGACTGGCTGCGCGGACGGATCGCCGGAATCGTCGAAGAGGGCAAGGAGCAGGGCCAGTTCGCGGTCGGCCTCGACGCCGCGGAGATCGCGGCGGCGGTCGTCGCGACCGTCCAGGGCGGGTACGTCCTCGCCCGCGCCTCCGGCTCCCCCACCGCGTTCGACGCCGGGGTCCGGGGCCTGCTCTCCCTGCTGGCACCCCGGACCCCATGAGACACCCCGGACCCCGTGAGGAGACGTCCATGCACGCCATGCAGTACGAACTCACCCTGCCCGCCGACTACGACATGGACGTCATCCGCGACCGCGTCGCCCGCCGGGGGCATCTGCTCGACGACTGGGAGGGCCTCGGTCTCAAGGCCTATCTGATACGCGAGCGCGGTCTGCGCGGCTCGCCGGTCAACCAGTACGCGCCGTTCTACCTCTGGAACACCGTCGACGGCATGAACGCCTTCCTGTGGGGCGGCGGGTTCCAGGGAGTCGGCGACGACTTCGGGCGGCCGTCGGCACGCCAGTGGACCGGGCTCGCCTACGAGGAAGGCAACGGCTCCCGCCCGAGGTTCGCCGTCCGGCGGCGTCAACCGGTGCCCGAGGACGGTCTGTTGGCTGATGCCGTGGCCGACGCGGTGGGCGAGGCGCGGAGGCTGGCGGCGGCCGACGGCGCCCTGGTCGCGTCCGCGGCCGTCGACACCAGCCGCTGGGAGCTGGTGCACTTCTCCCTCTGGGAGCACGACACGCCCGAGGCGGACGGCGACCTCTTCCAGGTGCTGCACCTGTCCGCGCCGGGCCGGCACCGGCTGCCCCGGGGACGCCAGTGGTGAGCGCGGTCCGCACGGTGCTGGGGGACGTGGCCCCCTCGGATCTGGGGGTGTGCGACGCCCACGACCACCTGTTCTTCGGCAGTCCCCGGCTGCCCGGGCAGGAGCTGCGCAGCGTGGCGGCGGCACGCGCGGAACTCGTCGCGTTCCGGGAGCAGGGCGGGGGCACCGTCGTGCAGTGGACGCCGTACGGCCTCGGGCGGCGGGCCGCCGATCTGCCGCCGCTGTCCCGGGAGACCGGCGTGCACGTGGTCGCGGCGACCGGTCTGCACCAGGCCGTGCACTACGACGAGGACACGCTCGCCGGGCTGCGGGGCCGGCTGGCCGAGGTCTTCGTCGCCGAACTCACCGAGGGCATCGGGACGTCGGGGGTGCGGGCGGGGCTCGTCAAGGTCGCGGGCGGCTTCCACGCACTGGACGCGCACGCCCGCTGGACCATGACGGCGGCGGCCGAGGCCCATCACGCCACGGGTGCGACGATCACCGTGCACCTGGAGATGGGCACCGGCGCGCTGGACGTACTGGACCTGCTGTGCGGGGAACGGGGAGTGCCACCGCACCGCGTGGTGCTCGGGCACCTCAACCGCTCCCCCGACCTCGTGGTGCACCGGCAGGCGGCGGAGTACGGCTGCTATCTGGCCTTCGACGGGCCGTCCCTCGCCCATCACGCCACCGACTGGCGGATGCCGGAGGCCGTACGGGCCCTCGCCGACGCCGGGTTCGGCGACCGGGTGCTGCTGGGCGCGGACACCACCACGGCCGCCGCCCGCTCGGTGGACGGCGGCCCCGGTATGCCGTACCTGCTGCGCCGGGTGCGGCCCCGGCTCGCGCAGGCCGTGGGCGAGGAGCTGGTCGGGCGCATCCTCACGCAGAACCCGGGCCGGGCGTTCGGGACCGAGTGGCCCTGACCGGCCAGGTCAGCGGGTCTCAGCCACCGGCCTGGTCACTGTCCTTCAACGAGCCCCAGCCGTGCCAGCGGTCGACCTCGATCCAGGCGCTGACCCGGCGGCGGTCGCGGTCCGGGTAGGGCTTGCCGGTGTAGCGCCGGGCGAGGAGGTCGATGTCGGCCAGGTCCTCGTCGTCGTACATCTCGGTGACGCGGCCGATGAGGGTGACGTGGGTGTACCAGTTGTCGGCGGCGAGGACGGTGAGGGTGACGCGCGGGTCGCGGCGCAGGTGCTTCAGCCGTACCCGGCCTTCGTCGAGGTTGATCAGGACACGGCCGTCCTGCCACGCGTACCAGGTGGCGGTGGAGACGGGTGCTCCGTCGGAGCGCAGGGTGGCCATGACGCACGGGTTGGGGCGGCTCAGCAGATCGTCGGCCTCGGGTGGCAGCGGCGGCTTGGACATGGGGGGACCTCCTAGGAGTCGGTCTTGTCGTCGAAGCTGGCGAAGTAGGCCGCGACCATATCCTCGTCGGCGTGGCCCTGGGCGGCGGCACGCTCCATGCGGGCGGCCGCCGCTTCGGCGACGTCCAGGCGGACACCGTGGTCCAGGCCGGCCCGGACGATGAGCCGGGCGTCCTTGGCGGCGGTACCCACCGCGAACTGGGGCGGTGTGAGCCGGTCCTCCAGGAGGAGTGCGGACTTGGCGCGCAGATAGCCCATGTCGAGCGGGCCGCCGGCGACGAGGTCGAAGAAGCCCTGCGGGTCGACGCCGAGGGCCTTGGACAGGGCGAGGGCCTCGCCGGCGGCGGCGGTGACGGCCAGGACCCAGCTGTTGGCCACCAGCTTCAGCCGGGTGGCGCCGCCCAGCGCCCCGTCCTCGCCGCTCCACACGGTCCGGGCGCCGACGGCGTCGAAGACCGGCGTCACCCTGTCCCGGCCCTCGGTGGGGCCGGCCGCGAGCACGGTCAGTCGGCCGGCCTCGGCGGGCTCGCGGGTGCCGAGGACGGGGGCGTCGTAGAAGACCAGGCCGTGTTCGCCTGCGAAGGCGGCCAGTTCGGCGACGCCCTCGATGCCCGCGGTGGTCGACTGCACCCAGGCGGTGCCGGGGCGCAGGGCGGGGGCGGCTTCGCGCATGGTGTCCAGGGTGGCGGGGCCGTCGTAGAGCATGGTCAGGACGACGTGCGCGTCCTGTACCGCCTGCGCCGGGGTGCCGGCGATCCGTACGCCCTCGGCGGTCAGGGGCTCGGCCTTGGACCGGGTGCGGTTCCAGGCGCGGACGGTGTGTCCGGCCCGGGCGAGGTTGCGGGCCATGGCCGCGCCCATGATGCCGGTGCCCAGGACGCTCACGGTGAGTGTGTCGGTCATTGCGTCAACTTCCTCGGTGGTGCGGTGCGGGCGGACTGCCCCGGACCAGCCTGCCCGCTTCGCGGGTCGCGTTCCCGCGTGCGACGCGGACAACCCTGATACCGGTGGGGTCGGTCTCGCGTCCTGCTGTCCCGAGGAGTTCTCACGCCGAGGGGGCGAGCGCCCGCAGCGGGTCGTCCAGGACCGGCTGCCAGGCCAGTTCGGCGGCGCCGACCAGGCTGTTGTGGTCGAGGCTGCAGGGCAGGATGGGGACGCCTCCGCTCTGCCCCCACAGGCTGCGGTCGGCCACGACCGCGCGCAGCCGTCCGGGGTCGGCGTCGAGGAGCGTGCCGTGCAGTCCGCCGAGGATGATGCGGTCCGGGTTGAGGATGTTGACCAGGCCCGCGAGGCCGAGACCGAGGCGGTCGATGAGGGCCTCGGTCGCGGTGCGGACGCCCGGGTCGTCGTAGTGGTGGCGGATCAGGTCGATGGACTGCTGCAGCAGGGACACCTCGGGGCCCGGTTCGCGTCCGGCCTCGGTGAGGAAGGCCAGCGGGTCGGTCTCCACGTCGAGGCAGCCGCGGCTGCCGCAGTGGCAGGGGCGCCCCTCGGGGTGCACGGTGAGGTGCCCGACCTCCAGGGCGAGGCCCGAACTGCCCCGGTGCAGGCGGCCGTCGAGGACGAGCGCGCCGCCGACACCGCGGTGGCCGGTGGCGACGCACAACAGGTCGCGCGAGCCCCTGCCGGCGCCGTGCCGGTGCTCGGCGAGCGCGGCGAGGTTGACGTCGTTCGCGGCGAACGCGGGACCGTCGATGCCGGCCGCGCGCACCTGCTCGGCGAAGATGTCCCGCACGGGCGCGCCCGCGGGCCAGGCCAGGTGGAGCGGATTCAGGGCCAGTCCCCCGGGCTCGGCGACGGCGGACGGTACGGCGAGGCCCGCGCCCACGCACCGCAGCCCTGTCGTGCGCAGCAGTTCGGCGCCGGCGGAGACGACGGAGGCCAGCACCTTGGCGGGGTCGGCGTCGACGATCTCGCAGCCGGGCGCGGTGGCGAGGATCCGGCCGCCGAGTCCGACCAGGGCCGCCCGGAACCCGTCGGCGTGCACCTGCGCGGCCAGCGCCACGGGGCCGTCGTCGGCGACGGCCAGTCGGTGGGAGGGCCTGCCCTGCGAGCCGGCGGCCGCGCCGGGCCGGGCGTCGACGCGGATCAGCCCGAGTGCCTCCAGTTCGACGGCGACCGCGCCGGCGGTCGCCCGCGTCACGCCGAGTTCGGCGGTGAGCACGGCGCGGGTCGGGGCGCGTCCGGTGTGCACGAGCTCCAGTGCGGGGCCGAGCGCCGCGCGCCCCCGGTCCAGCCGTGCCTTCGAGGTGCTCCCGTTCCCCGCCTGCCGGGGGTCCGCCTTCCCGCTCATGAGGGCGAGTCTCCCATGATCCGCCGGGAGGACGGCCGAGCGTGCCCGCCGGGTGCCGCGGGACCACCGGGGTCGTCGGCCGCCGGCGCGTGCAGGCCGCTGACCCGGAGCGTGATGTTGAGCCGTCCGGTCAGCCCCAGCGCGGGCGGAGCCGTGCCCGGGTGGACGCGGGGGACCCCGTGGTACGCGAACCGGGACGGGCCGCCGAAGACGAACAGGTCACCGCTGCGCAGCTCGACGTCGGTGTAGGGCCGGGTGCGCGTCACGGTGTTGCCGAAGCGGAACACGCAGGTGTCGCCGAGGCTGAGCGACACCACCGGCGCGTCGGACTTCTCGTCGCCGTCGCGGTGCATGCCCATGCGGGCGTCGGCGTCGTAGAAGTTGATGAGCGCGATGTCGTAGTCCGGCGGGGGTCCGCCGAGCGTGTCGTGGACCGCGCGGCGGCCGAGCTCGCCGAGCCATCCCGGGAACGGTTTGACGGGGGCGCCGTCGCCGTCGGCGACCGTGCGGGCGTAGGCGTAGGGGTACCAGTGCCAGCCGAGGCAGACCTGCCGGGCGGTCATGGTGCCGCCGCCGGGGGTGCGGACCGTGCGCAGCCCTGCGGGCGGCCGGGCCCAGGCTCGGCAGGCGTCGAGCAGCGCCGACTGGCGTTCCGCGTCCAGCCAGCCGGGCAGGTGCACCGCGCCGGGCGCGACCTGCGTACGGGCCCTGGGGAACAGCTCGCCGTCCATGCCTCCATGGTGCCCGACACGCCCTGAGCTGCGGCTCGGCTAGCCTGGTCGCACGATGGACGACCGTATGACGACGCCGTGGGGCGAGCCGGCGCTGACCCGTTTCCCCGAGGACCCGCGCGACCGGCTGCGCGCCTGGGACGCCTCCGACGAGTACCTGCTGAGGTACCTGGCCGAGGAGCGGGTGCCGCTGGACGGCACGGTCGTGGTGCTCGGGGACCGCTGGGGTGCGCTGGTCACGGCGCTCGCGGCGCACCGTCCGGTGCAGATCACCGACTCCTACCTCGCCCAGGAGGCGACCCGGGCCAACCTCGCGCGGGCCGGTGCCGAGCCGGGAGCGGTGCGGCTGCTCACCACGCAGGACCCGCCGCCCGGGCGGATCGACGTGCTGCTGGTGCGGGTGCCGAAGAGCCTGGCGCTGCTGGAGGACCAGTTGCTGCGGCTGGCGCCGGCGGTGCATCCGGGGACGGTGGTCGTCGGTACGGGCATGGTGAAGGAGATCCACACCTCGACGCTGCGGTTGTTCGAGCGGATCCTCGGCCCGACCCGCACCTCCCTCGCCGAGAGGAAGGCCCGGCTGATCTTCTGCGCGCCGGACCCCGCCCTGGATCGGCCCGCCAACCCGTGGCCGTACGTGTACACGCTGCCGGACGGCATCGGTCCCGCCGCGCACGGCACCGTCGTCAACCACGCCGGGGTCTTCTGCGCCGACCGCCTGGACGTCGGGACGCGGTTCTTCCTCGGGCACCTGCCCGAGGGGCGGGGCGGCCGGGTGGTGGACCTGGGGTGTGGCAACGGCGTGGTGGGTACGTCGGTGGCGCTGGCCGACCCGGGCGCCGAGGTGCTGTTCGTGGACGAGTCGTTCCAGGCCGTGGCCTCGGCGGAGGCCACGTACAAGGCGAACGGCGTGCCCGGGCAGGCGGAGTTCCGGGTCGGGGACGGGCTGGCGGGCGTGCCGTCCGGCAGTGTCGACCTGGTGCTGAACAACCCGCCGTTCCACTCCCACCAGGCGACGACGGACGCCACGGCCTGGCGGATGTTCACGGGAGCGCGCCGGGCGTTGCGGCCGGGCGGGGAGCTGTGGGTGGTCGGCAACCGGCATCTGGGCTACCACGTCAAGCTGCGCAAGCTGTTCGGCAACAGCCGGCTCGTGGCGAGCGACCCGAAGTTCGTGGTGCTGAAGGCCGTCAAGCGGTAGGCGTGCCCAGGGTCTTCAGGATTCTCGTCACCGCCTGTGTCATCGCGTCCCGCGCGAGGTTCAGGTAGCCGCGCGGATCGACCGCTTCGGGCCGCTCGGCGAGGAACTCCCGGACGGCTCCCGTCAGGGCGATGTTGAGGGCGGTACCGATGTTGACCTTGGTGATGCCGCCCGCCACGGCGGCCGTGAGCTCGTCGTCCGGGACGCCGGAGGAGCCGTGCAGGACCAGCGGGACGTCCAGCGCGGCCGAGAGCCGGGCGAGCAGGTCGTGGTCGAGGACGGCGGTGCGGGTGGTCATGGCGTGGGAGCTGCCGATGGCGACGGCCAGGGCGTCCACGCCCGAGTCGGCGACGAACGCCCGGGCCTGATCGGGGTCGGTGCGGGCACCGGGAGCGTGCGCGTCCAGCGGCGGTCTGCCGTTCTTGCCGCCGATCTGGCCCAACTCGGCTTCGATCCACAGCCCCCGGGTGTGCGCCCAGGCGACCGCCGCCCGGGTCGCGGCGAGGTTCTGCGCGTAGGGCAGCCGGGCCGCGTCGTACATCACGGAGCTGAAACCGGCGTCCGCGGCCTGGTGGAGCAGGGTGTCGCTCTGCACGTGGTCGAGGTGCAACGCGACGGGGACGGTGGCGTGTTCGGCCGCGGTGACGGCCGCCCGGGCGAGCGGGAGGAGCTGCCCGCCGCGGAACTTCACCGCGTTCTCGCTGACTTGCAGCACGACGGGGGCGCCCGCCGACTCGGCGCCCGCGATGACGGCTTCGACGTGCTCCAGCGTGATGACGTTGAAGGAGGCGACGGCCGAGCCCGTCGTGGCGGCCCGGGTGACGAGGCCGCCCGTGGTGGTGAGGGACACGGGGTCTCCAGGGTCAGGGCGCGAGGATCACCGAACGGGTGAGGTGGCGGGGGCTGTCGGGGTCCAGCCCGCGGGACGCGGCGACGGCGACGGCCAGGCGCTGGACGCGGATCAGGTCGGCGAGCGGGTCCAGCCGCCCCGCGACCCACAGCGCGCCCGTGCCCCGTACCTGTCCGGCGAGGCCGTCCGGCGCGTCGCCGAACATCCAGGTCGCCGTGCCCGTGGTGCTGACGCTGATCGGGCCGTGCCGGTACTCCATCGCCGGGTAGGCCTCCGTCCAGGCCAGCGCGGCCTCGCGCATCTTCAGGGCGGCCTCGTGGGCCAGGCCCACGGTCCAGCCGCGTCCCAGGAAGGTGAACTGGCCGCACCCCACCAGCCCTTGGGGCAGCGGCTGGGCCAGGGCGGTGCGCGCGTCGGTGAGGGCGGTGTCCGGATGCAGGCCGAGGTGGGCGCGGAACAGGGTGAGGGCGGTGGTCGCGAACCGGGTCTGGACGACGGAGCGTTCGTCCGCGAAGTCCAGGACGGCGAGGTCGTCGGCGGCCGTCGTCACGGGCGAGTCCGGGTCGCCGGTGACCGCGGTGGTGCGGGTGGCGCCCTTCAACCGGTCAAGCAGGTCGAGGACTTCGGTCGTGGTGCCGGAGCGGGTGAGCGCGACGACCCGGTCGTAGCGGCGGCCGTGGGGGAACTCCGAGGCGGCGAACGCGTCGGTCTCGCCCTGGCCCGCGTCCTCGCGCAGGGCAGCGGCGGCCTGCGCCATGAAGTACGAGGTGCCGCAGCCGACGATCGCGACCCGCTCCCCCGGCGCCGGCAGCGCCCTCGCGTGCCGCGCCGCTTCCGACGCGGCGCGTTCCCAGCACTCGGGTTGGCTCGTCAGTTCGTCCTCGACATGCGTCATCCCGGACCCTCCGTTTCCCTGCCTCACAGGCATGCTTGTTCATGCAAGATATAGCCAGCTTTCGAGCAACATCAAGCATTCAGACCGGGATGCGGTGCGTTAAGGTCGCCGGAGATCGAGACAGGGAGGTGCGGATGTCGCGCGACGCCCGCTGGAAGGCGCTGCTGGAGCTGCTCGTGGAGCGCGGCCGGCTGGACGTCGAGGACGCCGCGGCCGAGCTCGGGGTGTCGGCGGCGACGATCCGCCGTGACTTCGACGGGCTGGCCGAGCAGCAGATGCTGGTGCGCACCCGGGGTGGCGCGGTCGTGCACGGCGTGTCGTACGAGCTGCCGCTGCGCTACAAGACGGCCCGGCACGCCTCCGAGAAGCAGCGCATCGCCCGGGCGGTGGCGGCTCTGGTGGCGCCGGGGGAGGCGGTCGGGCTGACCGGCGGGACCACGACGACCGAGGTGGCGCGGGCCCTGGCCGTGCGGGGGGACCTGGCCTCGGGGTCGCCCGCGCTGACCGTGGTGACGAACGCGCTGAACATCGCCAACGAGCTGGTCGTGCGCCCCCAGTTCAAGATCGTGCTGACCGGCGGGGTGGCGCGGGCCCAGTCGTACGAGCTGGTCGGGCCGCTCGCCGACGGGGTGCTCGGGCAGATCACTGTCGACGTGGCGGTGCTCGGTGTCGTCGCCTTCGACGTGACGCACGGCGCGGCGGCTCACGACGAGGCGGAGGCGGCGGTCAACCGGCTGCTGTGCGAGCGGGCGGAGCGGGTGGTGGTCGCCGCCGACTCCAGCAAGCTCGGGCAGCGGGCGTTCGCCCGGATCTGCGCGGCCGAGGCGGTGGACACCCTGGTCACGGACACGGCGGCCGACGAGGACACGGTGCGGCGCTTCGAGGAGACCGGGGTACGGGTCGTCACGGTCTGAGGGGTGGTCCGGCGTCGGCCGGGAGAGCAGCCGCCTGCGTCCGGCGTCGGCCGGGGAAGCAGCCTCTTGCGGCCCGGCGGGGGCCGGAACGGCAGCCACCCTCGGTCCGGCGGCAGCCGGAAGAGCACCCCCGCCTGCGTCCGGCGTCGGCCGGGGAAGCAGCCTCTTGCGGCCCGGCCGCGGCTGGGCCTCGGCGGTCCGGCGGCGCGGCCTCCCCCCGGCGGTTCTACGCTGGGGCTGAGGCGCCTACCGGCAGGAGGCCGTCATGGGTGAAGGCGCGCAGGACCGGGACACGCCGGGCGGCGGGCGGCGCTATGTTCCGATCGCCGAGCACGGGCTCATCGGCGATCTGCGCAGCGTGGCCCTGGTGGGGACCGACGGCACCATCGACTGGTACTGCTGTCCGGCCTTCGACGCACCCAGCGTGTTCGCCTCGATCCTGGACGCCGAGCGCGGCGGCTGCTTCGAGCTGGCGGCGTCGGTGCCGGCGCGGACCAAGCAGTTCTACTTCCCCGACACCAATGTGCTGATCACCCGGTTCTTCACCGAGGACGGGGTCGGCGAGGTGCAGGACTTCATGCCGGTCGGCGGCGGGCCGGCGGAGGCCGAGCGGCACCGGCTGATCCGGCGGGTGGTGTGCGTACGCGGCTCGCTCCCGTTCCGCACGCGGGTGGCGCCCCGCTTCGACTACGGCTCCCTGCCCCACACCGTGCGGGTGACCGGCGACACCGCGGTGTTCGAGGCCGAGGGGCTGGCGCTGGCGCTGACCGCGACCGTGCCGCTGGAGGCCGACGGGCCGGACGTGCGGGGCGACTTCAAGCTGTCCGAGGGCGAGACGGCGGTGTTCGCGCTGGACAAGGTCGGCGGCGACGTGACGCCCCGCCGGTGTGCGCGCACGGAGGCGGAGGAGCAGTTCGCGGCGACGGTGGCGTACTGGCGGCACTGGCTGTCGGCGTCCCGGTACAAGGGCCGCTGGCGGGAGATGGTGCACCGCTCGGCGCTGACGCTGAAGCTGCTCACGTACGCGCCGACCGGGGCGATCGTGGCGGCGCCGACGACGAGTCTGCCCGAGGAGCTGGGCGGCGAGCGCAACTGGGACTACCGGTACGTGTGGGTGCGCGACGCAGCGTTCTGCGTCTACGCCCTGCTGCGGCTGGGCTTCACCGGGGAGGCCGAGGCGTTCATGGACTTCGTGACCCGGCACATCAGCCCGGGTGACGGCAAGGTCTCCGGCCCGCTGCAGATCATGTACGGCATCGACGGCCGCACCGAGCTGCCCGAGCGCACCCTCGGCCATCTGGAGGGCCACCACGGCTCGGCGCCGGTGCGCGTCGGGAACGCGGCGGCCGACCAGCTCCAGCTCGACATCTACGGCGCGCTGATCGACTCGATCTACCTCTACGACAAGTGGGCCAAGCCCGTCTCCAGCGGCCACTGGGACGACGTGTGCGCCCTGGTGGACTGGGTGTGCGCGCACTGGGACCAGCCCGACGAGGGGATCTGGGAGACCCGGGGCGGGCGCCGGAACTTCCTGTACTCGCGGCTGATGTGCTGGGTGGCGATCGAGCGGGCCATCCGGATGGCCAACCGGCGCGGCCTGCCGGCCGATCTGCCGCGCTGGCGGGAGTGCCGCGACACGATCTACCGGCGGATCATGAGCCGTGGCTGGTCCGAGGAGCGCGGGGCGTTCGTCCAGCACGAGGACGGCGACGTGCTGGACGCGGCGGTGCTGATGATGCCGCTGACGAAGTTCATCGCGCCCACCGACCCGAAGTGGCTGTCGACGCTGGACGCGCTCACCGAGGAGCTGGTGTCCGACTCGCTGGTCTACCGCTACGACCCGCGCTCCAGTCCCGACGGACTGCGCGGCGACGAGGGCACGTTCTCCATCTGCTCGTTCTGGTACGTGGAGGCGATGGTGCACGCGGGCCGGGTCGACGAGGCGCGGCTCGCCTTCGAGAAGATGCTGACGTACGCCAACCACCTCGGCCTGTACGCCGAGGAGATCAGCCACACCGGGGAGCAGCAGGGCAACTTCCCGCAGGCGTTCACGCACCTCGCGCTGATCAGTGCGGCCTTCAATCTGGACCGGGCGCTCGGCTGACCCTCAGTGGCCGTGCTCGTCGGCCTCATGCCCCTCGGGGGTGTCCGACGGATGCTCCTCGGGGGTATCCGCCGCGGGTGCCGCTCCCCCGGCGTGGACGGTGAACGCCGCCGTGCGGACCGTGCCCTCGTGCCGGAAGTCGAGGAACAGGCGGTAGGGGCCGGAGCTGGGGGCCGTGGCCGTGAACGAGATGTCCGGGCCGGGCTCGGTCGCGCCGTCGCCGGGTTCGCCGTTCGGATGGACGTGCAGGTAGGCGAGGTCGCCGGAACGCAGGGCGACCAGGTGGCCGTACGCGCCGAGGTAGGGCTGGAGGTCGGTGACGGGCTTGCCGTCGCGGGAGACCTTCAGGGTGAGTTCGCTCGCCCGGCCCGGTCGCAGGGCGCCCTCCAGCGTCACGTCGTAGGCGCCGACGCGGGCCGTGGTGTGCGCCGGCGGCAGCGGGCGGGCCTCGTAGGGGCCGGAGGCGGCGAGGTCCGCGCCGAGGGTGAGGTTCCGGGCGTCCTTCTTCGCCGGGGTGAAGTCGGCGAAGACGCGGTAGCCGCCCGCGCGGGGCAGGTCCACGGGGGTGCTCCAGGTGCCGTCGGCGGCGCGGGTGGGGTGCAGGTGGCGGTAGGTGACCAGGTCGCGTGAGGCCACGACGAGGTGGAGTTCCTTGTCGTGTTCGCGCTGGTAGGCGGTGAGCGCGCGGCCGGCGGTGTCCCGGACGGTGAAGCGCAGGACGGCCCGCTCCCCCGCGGTCACGCGCGGGGTCCGCAGGTCGAGCGTGTAACCGCCGTCGGAGATCTGCAGTCCGCCGGCCGGTGGTGTGGCGTGCACGGTGTGTTCGCCGCCCTGCCCGTGCTCCGGTGCGGGCCGGGTGTGTGCGTCCTCGTGCTTCGGGGGGCTGTCGGCGACGACGGGGTCCACGCCCTGCCCGACGCCGTAGGCCGCGCCGAACGTCGCCGCCAGGGCGGCGGCGAAGGTGGTGATCCTCCATGCGGTGTTCATGGTCGTCGACTCCTTCGGATACCGGGCCTCCCGCTCCTCCGCGGGGGGCAGCCATGCAGTTCACCATACCCCTGGGGGGTATTACGTCAAGCTGCGCCCACGCTTGCATCGTATACCCCTCGGGGGTATACATGAACCCGGCGGGAGGATACCCCCGCCCCGTATCTCCGTTCCTGTCGGATCACCATGAGGAGGCACCCGATGCCCGCCACCACCTACGCCGTCTCCGGAATGTCCTGCGGCCACTGCGCGGCCACGCTGACCGAGGCCATCGGCGAGCTGGACGGCGTCAGCGGTGTCGAGGTCGACCTCGGCGCCGGCCGGGTCACCGTCACCAGTGCCGCCGAGCCCGACGACGCCGCGGTCGCGGAGGCCGTCGACGAGGCCGGCTACGAGCTGACCGGGAGGGTCTGAGCCATGAGCACCGGTACGACGACCGGGGCCGACGCCGAGGTGGAGCTCGTCATCGGCGGCATGACCTGCGCCTCCTGCGCCGCGCGCATCGAGAAGAAGCTCAACCGCATGGACGGGGTCACCGCCACCGTCAACTACGCGACGGAGAAGGCCAGGGTCAGCTACTCCGGCGGGGTCTCCGTCGGCGACCTCATCGCCACCGTCGAGGCGACCGGGTACACCGCGCACGAGCCCGCTCCCCCTGCCGAGCGCGACGAGGCGAGCGAGGAGAGCGACGAACTGCGGCCGCTGCGCGAGCGGTTGGTCACGGCCGTGGTGCTCGCGGTCCCCGTCGTCGCCATGGCGATGATCCCGGCGCTGCAGTTCGCGTCCTGGCAGTGGCTGTCCCTCACACTGGCCGCGCCCGTCGTGACATACGCGGCGTGGCCCTTCCACAAGGCGGCGTTCACCAACGCGCGGCACGGTGCGGCCACCATGGACACCCTGATCTCGGTGGGCACCTCGGCCGCGTTCCTGTGGTCGCTGTGGGCGCTGTTCTTCGGCGCCGCGGGCACCCCGGGCATGACGCACCCCTTCGAGCTGACCATCGAGCGCACGGACGGCGCCGGGAACATCTACCTGGAGGCCGCCGCGGGCGTGACCGCCTTCATCCTGGCCGGGCGGTACTTCGAGGCCCGCGCCAAGCGCAAGGCGGGCGCCGCGCTGCGGGCCCTGCTGGAGCTGGGCGCGAAGAACGTCACGGTGCTGCGGGCCGACGGCCGCGAACGGACCGTGCCGGTCACGGAGTTGACGGTCGGCGACCGCTTCCTGGTCCGCCCCGGCGAGAAGATCGCGACGGACGGGACGGTCGACGAGGGGTCCTCCGCCGTGGACGCCTCGATGCTCACCGGCGAGTCCGTCCCCGTGGAGGTCGGTGCCGGCGACCCGGTGACCGGTGCCACGATCAACGTCGGCGGGCGGCTCGTCGTACGGGCCACGCGCGTCGGTGCCGACACCCAGCTGGCCCGGATGGCCCGGCTCGTGGAGGACGCGCAGAACGGCAAGGCCGCCGCGCAGCGGCTCGCCGACCGGATCTCCGCCGTGTTCGTGCCGGTGGTGATCGCCCTGGCGCTCGGCACCCTGGGATTCTGGCTGGGCAACGGCGCCGGGCTGACGGCCGCCTTCACCGCGGCGGTCGCCGTCCTCGTCATCGCCTGCCCCTGCGCGCTGGGGCTGGCCACGCCGACCGCGCTGATGGTGGGCACCGGGCGGGGCGCCCAGCTCGGCATCCTGATCAAGGGCCCCGAGGTGCTGGAGTCCACGCGCCGGGTCGACACCGTGGTCCTCGACAAGACGGGCACGGTCACGACCGGCCGTATGACACTGCTGGCCGTACACACCACCGAGGGCACCGACGAGACCGAAGTGCTGCGGCTGGCAGGGGCGTTGGAGCACTCCTCCGAGCACCCGATCGCCCGGGCCGTCGCCGACGGTGCGCTGCAGAAGCTGGGCGCGCTGCCGACGCCCGAGGACTTCGCCAACGTCCCCGGGCTGGGTGTGCGGGGCCTCGTGGAGGGCCACGCGGTGCTCGTCGGCCGGGAGCGGCTGCTGGCCGACTGGGCGATGGAGCTTCCCGAGGACCTGGCCGCGGCCCGGGCGGCGGCCGAGGACGCCGGGCGCACGGCCGTCACCGTCGCGTGGGACGGCGAGGCGCGTGCGGTGCTGGAAGTGGCCGACGCGGTGAAGGACACCAGCGCGGAGGCCGTCGCACGGCTGCGGGCGCTCGGCCTCACGCCGATCCTGCTCACCGGCGACAACGAGGCGGTGGCCCGGTCCGTGGCCCGCGAGGTCGGCATCGAAAAAGTCATCGCCGAGGTGCTCCCGCAGGACAAGGTCGACGTCGTCGAACGACTGCGGGCCGAGGGCCGGACCGTGGCGATGGTCGGTGACGGAGTCAACGACGCGGCCGCCCTCGCCCGGGCCGATCTGGGCCTGGCCATGGGCACCGGCACGGACGCCGCGATCGAGGCCGGCGACCTGACCCTCGTACGGGGCGATCTGCGGGCCGCCGCGGACGCCATCCGGCTCGCCCGCCGCACGCTCGGCACCATCCGCTCGAACCTGTTCTGGGCCTTCGCCTACAACGTGGCGGCCCTGCCGCTGGCCGCGGCGGGTCTGCTCACCCCGATGATCGCCGGGGCGGCGATGGCCTTCTCATCGGTCTTCGTGGTCGCCAACTCCCTGCGCCTGCGCACCTTCCGGGCCACCGGCTGAGACACCCACGGCTCAGGGACGACGCCACACCGGTGTGCGGCGCCGGAACAGGCGGCGGCGCAGCCGGACCGTCCCTCCGGGGCGGCGCCCGTCCGCGCTCGGTCTTCCGGCACACCGGGATGGCCGTCCGCCGTCCGGGCACTCGGGAGGTACCGGCTCGCAGGGGCGCCGAGCGTGCGCCGGTCGCGAGCCGGTACCTTGCTGGGGAAAGGCCACTGCGGGGAGAAGCACATGACCGATCCGACGACCACAGACGCGGACGCCCCCCGTCCGCTCCGGAACACCCAGGACTCCGCGGCTGCACGCGGCCGACGGCTGCTGGGCGCCGTGTTCGCCGATCTCAGGGCCGTGGACGGCGCCTTGTACGCGGCGGTCGCAGCGACCCCCACCCCGACCCTGGACCGGACACTGCGCCACCTGTCGCACGCCGCCGACCACTCCAAGATCTCGTTCGGCATCGCCGCTGCCCTGGCTCTCGCCGGCAAGCGACCGCGCAGGGCCGCCTTCGCCGGGGTCGGCGCGATCGCCGTGGCATCGGCCTCGGCGAACCTGCTCGGCAAGCGCCTGGTGCGCCGGGCGCGGCCGGACCGGGAGGCGGCCCGGGTGACGGTGGACCGGCACGTGAAGATGCCGACCTCGGCGTCGTTCCCGTCCGGGCACACGGCGTCGGCGGTCGCGTTCGCCACCGCCGTCGGCGTGGTCCTGCCCCCGGCCGCGGTCCCGCTCGGAGCACTGGCGAGCGCCGTCGGCTACTCCCGCGTCCACACCGGTGTGCACTACCCGGGCGACGTGGCGGCCGGAGCGGTGCTCGGCATCGCCAGCGCCGCCGTGGCCCTGGCGGCGGCAGCGGCCACCCCCTCGGCGAGGCCCAAGGCCCTCCTCAAGGCGGCCCGCCACTGGCCACGCATCACCCTCGGCGGCCCCGCCCGCGGCTGAGCGGGACGGCGTACGCCCGCCGAGCCGGTGCGGAACGGCGGCGTACGTCGACGGCGGTGAGCGCCAGGGCCAGCGGGCCCGGAGCGAGGAAGGCCAGGGGCAGCAGCATCCACGCGCACGCCACCGCCGTCACCACCGCGAGCAGCACCAGGCCGCTGCCCCCCGCGTCGCTCACGGCGTCCCGGCCGGCCCCGCGCACCGCCGCCCGCCAGTCGGTGAGCGACTCGGGGCGTCCGCAGGCCCGCAGCCCGACCACGGCCGCGCCCGTGCCGATCACTCCCGCGGCCACCGCGAACAGCGGCGCGCCCGGCAGCCCGGCCCCGGCCAGCGCCAGGTCGGCGGCGAGCACCAGCAGACCCGCCAGGGCGACGGCGCCCGCCCCCACGTCACCGGCCCGCAACCGCCGCCGCAGCAGGGCGGCGTACCGCCCCGCCGTGACCGGCCGGCCCTCCCCCGCCCCGCGCAGCACGGCGCACGCCGTCGACAGTGCCGCCGGAACCGTGACGAGGGGAAGGCAGGCCACGGCTGTGGCGAGTCCGACGCTCAGCACGTCGGCGAACAGGGTCGTGCGCGGCCCGAACACCTCGCCCGCCTCGCGCGTCGGCACGCCCCTCACCCCTTCAGCCCGGAGCCGGCCATGCCCTCCACCAGGAACCGCTGGAAGGCGAGGAAGAACAGCACGATCGGCAGCAGCGCGATCACCGACAGGGCGAACATGGGGCCGAACGCGGAGGTGCTGGAGGCGTCCACGAAGGAGCGCAGGGCGAGCGTGAGGGTGAACTTGTCCGGGTCGAAGAGGTAGATGAGCTGGGTGAAGAAGTCGTTCCAGGTCCAGATGAACGTGAAGATGGCCGTGGTGATCAGGGCCGGCCGGGTGAGCGGCAGGACGACCTGGAAGAAGCTGCGGAACGGCCCGCAGCCGTCGATCCGGGCCGCCTCCTCCAGCTCACGCGGCAGACCGCGCATGAACTGCACGATGAGGAAGACGAAGAACGCCTCGGTGGCGAGGAACTTCGGCAGGATCAGCGGCCAGTAGGTGTTCACCATGCCGAGCTGGTTGAAGATGATGTACTGCGGGATCAGCACCGCGTGGTGCGGCAGCATGATCGTGGCGATCATGAAGGCGAACAGGGGCCCACGCAGCCGGAACCGCAGCCGTGCGAAGGCGTAGGCGGCGAGCGAGCAGCTGATGACGTTGCCGGCGACCGCGCCGCCCGCGATCAGCAGGGAGTTGCCGAGCAGCCGCCAGATGGAGACGTCGTTGACGCCGTCGAGGGCGGTCGCGTAGTTGGACCACTCCAGGCGGCCGGGCAGCAGGTCGAGGCTGGCGATGACCTCGTCGGCGGGCTTGAGCGAGGTGGCCAGCAGCCAGGCCAGCGGGTACAGCATGACCAGCAGGGCGGCCAGGGCCCCGAGGTGTACGGCCACCCGGCCCCATCGAACAGGCCTGTGCGTCACGGTCGTCGAGGTCACCGCTCCCCCTCGGAGGCGTAGAAGACCCAGGAGCGCGAGGTGCGGAACAGCACCGCCGTGACGATGCCGATCACGAGGAGCAGTACCCACGCCATGGCGGAGGCGTAGCCCATGTGGGAGGCGACGAAGCCCCGGTCGTAGAGGTACATGGTGTAGACGAGCGTCGAGTCGGCCGGTCCGCCCTTGCCCGCGCTGACCGCGAAGGCCGGGGTGAACACCTGGAAGGCCTGGATGGTCTGCAGGACCAGGTTGAAGAAGAGCACCGGGGAGAGCATGGGCAGGGTGACGGACAGGAACTGCCGCCGCTTGCCGGCCCCGTCGACCGCGGCGGCCTCGTACAGCTCGGCGGGGATCTGCTGGAGTCCGGCGAGGAAGATGACCATGGGGGCACCGAACTGCCACACCGTCAGCAGGGCGACGGCCGACAGCGCCCAGCCGGGCTTGTTGACCCAGCCGCCGGTGCCGAGCAGGTTGTCGACCGGGCCGCCGTCGTTGAAGACCGCCCGCCAGACGAGGGCGACGGACATCGACGCGCCGAGCAGGGACGGTGCGTAGAACGCGGAGCGGTAGAAGCCCTTGCCGCGCTTCATGCCCTTCAGGGCGAGGGCCACGGCGAGGGCGAGGGCGAGTTGCAGGGGCACGGCGATGACGACGTACGTGAGGGTCGTGACCACCGAGCGCCAGTAGCGCGGGTCCTCGGTGAACATCTGCGTGTAGTTGCGCAGGCCGACCCACTGGGGCGGGTCGAACAGGTTGTAGTCGGTGAACGACAGGTACAGCGACACGGCCATGGGCAGCAGTGTCAGGACGATCGCGCCGAGCACCCAGGGCGAGAGGAACACCCAGGCGGCGCCCTCGCGTTCGCGCCTCGGGCGGCGTGTCGGGGCAGCTGCGGGGGCGGGCCGCGCCGCCGGGGGGATCGCGGTGGTGGTCATGACCTCAGCTCCGCCTTCGCCTCGGTGATGTAGTTCTCGGCCGCCTCGCGGGGCGACATGCGCCCGTAGGACACCTGGTCGTAGTCCCGCTGGAAGGTGCTCTGCAGCGCGTTGTCGCCGGCGGGCGGTGCCTGGGGCGGGTCGTCGAGCCTGCCCTCCAGAGAGGCTTGGAAGTCGGCGATGGTCCGGTCGAAGTCCTTCAGGCCCGGGCCGATGTCGTCCCGGACGGTCTCGTTGACGGGGATGCCGCGGCTCGCGCCGAGGATCTTCGCGGCCCGCCGGTCGTTGATGAGGAAGTCGACGAGCTGCGCGGCCTGCTTCGGGTGGCCGGTGCCGGCCGAGACGCCCACGAACATGGACGGCTTGAAGTACTGGCCCGGTGTCCCGTCCTCGCCGCACGGCATCGGGGCGAGGGCGACGCCGCCGTCGACGAGGGCGGCGAAGCCGCTGGCCGGGGCGTCCCAGTTGGCGTCGGTGGCGGCCGTGCCGCGTCCCAGCGGGGTGTTCTCGACGGAGCCGTCGAGCTGGGTGGTCTGCTCGGCGGGCGAGACGGCGCCTGCCCGGCGCAGCCGGTCGGTGAAGGTCCACCAGCGGGTGAGGTCGCCGGCGGTGAAGCCGAGCCCGCCGCCCTCGGTGTAGAGGGACTTGCCCCGGCCCCGCAGCCAGACCTCGAAGGCGTCCTCGCTCTGGCCGGGGTCGGTCGCGCCGGGCTTGCCGGTCTTCTTCGCGAGGGCCCGCATGGTGTCGGCCCACCGGCTCCAGGTCCAGCTCTTGCCGGGCAGGGGGACGCCCGACCGCTTCCAGGTCCGTACGTCGTAGGCGACGGTCTCGGTGCCGCGGCCCTGCGGGATCGCGTACTGGACGTCGTCGACGCGGCCGGTGGCGAGCAGGCCCGGGTCGATCTCGTGGGTGCGCAGGACCCGCTTCTGTCGCCCGAGGTCGAGCAGGACGCCGCCGGAGGCGTACTGGTCGATCTGGCGGTAGTCCAGCTGCATCACGTCCGGGGCGTCGCCGCCGGCGGCCTGGGTGGCGAGCTTCTGTTTGTAGGCGTCGTAGCCGGAGAACGACGTCGACACGTCGATGTCCGGGTGCTGTCTCTCGAACAGCGCGACGGCCTGCTCGGTGCGTTCCGCGCGGTCGGGGTTGCCCCACCAGGTGTAGCGCAGCACGACCTTGCCGTCTCCTGCGGACTCCCCGGATCCTCCGCAGCCGGCCAGCACGGCACACAGTGCCAGTGCGGCGGCCGACGCGCAGAACCCCTTTGTCCTGTGTCCGGGCATGCCGAGGTCACTCCTCTCGACGGAGTTTCGGTTGAGCCCCCCTCAGATCCCCCGCGGGTGGTCCTTCGCGGCTCCCCCGCGGCCCCCCTCAGGCGCCGTGCCGCTCCTCCCCCAGGAACGGCAGCGTGGTGCCGGGCAGCGTGTACTCGTCGCGCCGGCCGCACATGCCGAAGCCGCCGAGCCGGGTGGGCGCGGCCTCGTGCGCGGTGGCCTCGCCGAGGTAGTCGACCTCGCCGGCGGCCAGGGCTTCGAGCTGGGCGCCGGTGCGTTCCGCGGTGGCCAGGGCGCCCTCCCGCCAGAGCTTCCGCCAGGTGGGAACCTTGTCGCGGACGATCCGGGCCGCGGCGCGCTGGAAGTCGCGGTACGGGCCGTTGTCGCCGGCGACGAGGGCCTCGCGCAGGACGAGGTAGCCCTCGACGGCGAGGTCCCTGCGACGCCGGGCGGCCGCGGCCGTCTCCGGTCCGGTGCCGGGCGGCAGGGTGGCCGCGGCGGCGTACTTCTCCGGGTCGGCGAGCACCTCGGGCGGGAAGGTGAACACGGCGTCGCCGGCCTCGGGCAGGCCGCTGTTCTGCATCAGCACGGTGACGCGCAGATCGCCGCCCTGCACCATGCGGTGCACGGTGCCCGGGGTGAACCAGGCGATCGAGCCGGCTGCGAGCGGGACGTCCCGGTAGCCGTCGGGGCTCAGGGTCTGGACCGCGCCCCGGCCGCCGGTGACGACGTACGCCTCCGTGCACACCAGGTGCAGGTGCGGACTGCCGCCGCAGACGCCGTCGGCGGCCTCCCAGTCGTAGGCGCTGAGATGGGACAGGCCGATCGCGCCGGGCAGCGGATGCGGCAGACCCGCCGGTTCGGGTTCGCTCACCACGGCAGGCCCTCCAGGTGGGTGCCGACCCGGTCGCGGTCCCAGGCGCCGTCGGCGACGACGACGCGGTACCGGTAGCCGAAGGACTCGCCCGGCGGCAGCTCGAACTCCTCGAAGAACGCCCAGGAGAAGGCGACCGTCGGGAACGGCTCGGAGCGCACGAACCAGTGCGACTCGTGGATCGGGGACGTCCCGTCGAGGTTCTCCGGGGCGTGCGCGAAGACCAGGGTGGAGTGGCCGTCGACGTCGTCGTGCTCGGCGGTGAAGGCGATCCAGGGGCCCTGGGTGCCCATCAGTTTGCCCGCGTCGGCGTCGGTGTCCGGGGCGAAGACGCTGCCGCCGGTGAAGTCGCGCGGGCCGCGCCACTGGAGTCCGGTGTAGCCGGCCATGTCACGGCCCGCGGTGGTCGGGGAGCCGAACACCAGCGGTGCGGAACGGGTGTTGGTGAGGCGGATCGACCAGTCCAGGGCCCAGGAACCGGCCTCCTCGTCCACCGAGTGGACGGTCAGGCCGCGCACCTCGCGCGCCCACTCCTCGCCGCCGTTCTCGATCCAGGTGAGGTTCTCGGTGAAGGCGAGCCGGTCGTCCTCGACGGTGACGTCCGCGAAGCCGTCGTGCCGCATCGAGCCGACGCGCTCGGGCAGGCGGAGGTACCCCTCGCCGTGGACGTAGCAGTTGCCGCCCCAGAAGTTCTGGCCGGACAGGTGGCTCGCGGTCATCTGCAGGCCCTTGTGCCAGCGGTGGTCGCTCGGGCGGTAGCCGGTGACGGTACGGCCCGAGAGGGTGCGCACGGGGTGGGCGTAGGGCTTGCGGGACTCGAAGGGATCCGGGTCGGGGCGGTAGACGTAGCGGAGGATCTCCGTGCCGCCTGCGGTGACGGCGATGTCCTCGCCGTGCGTGTGGGTGACGCGGATGGTCATGCGCGCTCCTTGGGGGCCCAGTCGGGGTACTCGCCGTGCATGGCCTCGTAGAAGGGATCGCCGGGGCCGATCTCCCCCGCGCGCACCGAGCGGCCGGTGAACGCCGCCTTGTACAGGGCGGCGGCGAACTCCAGGGTGGCGCGGGCGTCGTGGCCGCTGCCCGGCGGCCGGGTGCCGGCGTCGTAGGCGTCGAGGAGCTCGCCCAGCTGGGCGGTGTGCGAGCTGGGCACGTCGCTCGCGGGGGACCGCCAGGCGGTGGCGCGCTCGGAGGCGACGTGCGGGGCCGGGGTGTAGGCCCAGCTGTCGTTGGTGTGGCCGTACAGGTGGGTGAGCTCGACCGTGGCGTCCGCGCAGTCGATGCGGATGCGGCTCACCTCGTCCGGGGAGAGCACGCTGTTGACGACGGTGGCGAGGGCGCCGTTGCCGAAGCGCACCAGGGCGGTGGAGACGTCCTCGCTCTCGGTGTCGTGGACCAGGCGCGCGGCCATGGCCTGGATCTCCTCCCACTCGCCGAGCAGATGGAGCAGCAGGTCGTACTGGTGGATGCCGTGGCCCATGGTAGGGCCGCCGCCCTCGCCGGCCCACGTCCCGCGCCAGGGCACCGCGTAGTACGCCGCGTCCCGGTGCCAGGTGGTCTGGCAGTGCGCCACGAGCGGGGCTCCCAGCTCGCCGCCGGTGATCAGCTCGCGGGCATGCACGGCGCCGGATCCGTAGCGGTGCTGGAACACGACGGACGCGTACCCGCCGGAGGCCTCCTCGGCGGCGGCGATCTCGTCGTACTCGGCGAGCGACAGGGTGAGCGGCTTCTCGCACAGCACCCAGGCGCCCGCCTTCAGCGCGGCGACGGTCTGGTCGCGGTGCAGGGACGGCGGTGTCCCGATCAGGACCAGGTCGGGCCGTACGGCGTCCAGCATCGCGTCCATCGTGGTGTACCCGGCGACCTGTGCACCGGCCAGTGCGCGGAAGGCGTCGAGGCGCTCCTGGTCGACGTCGACGGCGGCCACCAGTTCCACCCGGTCGGCGTGGGCCCGGAGCGCGGGCAGATGGCTGCCGCTGACGATGGCTCCGGTGCCGACGACGGCCACACGGCGGCGGGTGGGGGACAAGGACATGCGGCGCTCCTCGGACGGCCGGCGGACACACGCTTGGAAAGCGCTTGCACTCGGAAGGGACCCTAGGCGCGAGAGAATGTCTGGACAACCCCCCTGCAGCGACCTGCACAAGGTCTGCCCGAGCATTGACCCAGCTTGGGGCGGAGTTGCGGGGTGTCGCCCCGGCACGGAAACGGCATTCCGTCCGGCGTTCCACCGGCACGCCGCTCCGGCACGGCCCCCGAGCTGCCGCTTCCGTGAAGTCGCGGCGCACAGCACCTACAGTGGCTGCCTGTGATCGGAGGGTGACTTCCCGCCGGGCGGGAATCGAGCCCGTCGCCCTGCCCACCGCATCGGAGTCACCCATGGCCCCGCCCCCGCACTCCCCCCGCGCGCCGCGCTCCGGGCCGTCCGTCCTGCTGGTCCTGATCCCGCTCGCGGTCCTGATCCTGGTGGCCGTGTCCGTGGGGTCGTGGCTGCAGTACACCGAGCGGCAGGCGAAGGACACCGTGTACACGGCAGGCTCCCGGGCCGCCGACCGGGTGGACGTGGAGGCCACCGTCCAGAGCGTCGACGCCGCGGCCGGAGAGCTCGTCCTGCGCGTCCGGGTCAGCCCGCGCGGGAGCCTCGGCGAGCAGGGCGGAACCGCCCCGGTGGCCGATCTGAGCCTCCAGACGTCCGTGGCGACCCTCAGCGACCTGGCGTTCGAGGCACACGAGCGGCTCGCGCCCCAGGACGTACGGGTCGCGATCACGGGCGGGTCGATCAGCGACTACCCCTTCGACACCTACGACACCGGCATCGAGTTCTGGGCCGTGCAGGGCGGCGAGCCCGCGCCGGTGCGGCTGCTCCTCTCCAACGCCGACACGCTCTTCTCCGTCGCGGTGACACCCCTGCCCCCGGGACAGGAGGCCGCCATGGGGCTGAAGCTGTCCCGGTCGGGCAGCCTGCTCACCTTCGCGGTCTTCATGATGGTCGCGATGTGGGCCCTGGCGTCGTCCGTGCTGCTCGGGGCCTGGTACCTGACGACCCGCAGGCAGGGCCTGGTCTGGCCCGCGCTCGCCTGGATGGCGGCCACGCTGTTCGCGCTCGCGGCGTTCCGCAACACCGCCCCCGGCACTCCGCCGATCGGTTGCGTGATGGACTGGTTCGCCTTCTTCTGGGCCGAGGCGGTCGTCGCCGTGTGCCTGATCGTGGTGGTCACCTTCGGCATCCGCACCGCCCTGCGCCCGGCCGACGCCGCACCCGCCTGAGGCCCGCCGGCGGCGGCGCGCCCAGGACAGCGGCCGGCCCTGGTGGTCACCGCACGGGGGCGGTGAC
>NZ_JBHWFG010000032.1:20959-91856 GCF_042733745.1 Streptomyces sp. NPDC059696 | reverse complement strand
TTACATTCCGAACCCGGAAGCTAAGCCTTACAGCGCCGATGGTACTGCAGGGGGGACCCTGTGGGAGAGTAGGACGCCGCCGAACAATTTTTGGGGAAACCCCGCATCTTCGGATGCGGGGTTTTCTGCGTTTAGGGTGCAATGCAAGAGCCCTCCTCTCAGGGGGCCCTTGATTGCTAGAGGCGTCCGGCTGCCTTGAGTGCCAAGTAGGCGTCCGCCAATGCCGGCGCCAGGTCCTCCGGAGTGGCGTCCACGACCGTGACGCCGTTGCGGCGGAGTTGTTCCGCGGTGCGGTGTCGTTCCGACTGGGACTGGGCGGCTGCGGCGGCCTCGTAGACCGCGTCGATATGTCCTCGGGCCTTGGCCATGTCACTGATGTGCGGGTCCGCCACTGAAGCCAGCAGAACCGTGTGGCGTTGCGTGAGCTGAGGCAGGACGGGAAGCAGGCCCTCTTCGATGGGGGCCGCGTCCAGAGTCGTGAGAAGGACGATCAGTGAGCGACGGGGAGACGTCCGCAGGGCGGTGGCCGTCAGGCCCCGGGCATTCGTTTCGACGAGCTCGGGCTCCAGCGTGGCCATCGCGTTGACCAGAGCGGGAAGGACGTCACCCGCCGTGCGGCCCTGGACGAGGGTTCGGACCTGCCGGTCGTAGGCCAGGAGATCCACGCGGTCCCCGGCGCGGGAGGCGAGAGCCGCGAGGAGGAGGGCCGCGTCCATGGAGGCGTCGAGGCGGGGCGCGTCACCCACGCGGCCGGCCGACGTGCGGCCGGTGTCGAGGACCAGCAGGATGTGGCGGTCACGCTCGGGGCGCCAGGTGCGTACGGCGACCGTGGTCTGGCGGGCCGTGGCGCGCCAGTCGATGGAGCGGGTGTCGTCACCGGGGACGTACTCACGCAAGCTGTCGAACTCGGTGCCCTCGCCGCGGGTGAGGACGCTGGTGCGGCCGTCCAGTTCGCGCAGGCGTGCCAGTTTCGAGGGCAGGTGCTTGCGGCTGGTGAACGGAGGCAGGACGCGCACGGTCCAGGGCGCCCTGTGGGTGCCCTGGCGGGCGAAGAGGCCGAGGGGGCCGTACGAGCGGATGGTGACCCGGTCGGCCTGGCGGTCGCCCCGGCGGGTGGGGCGGAGGCGGGTCGTCACCCGGCGTCGTTCGCCCGGGGGGACCGTGAGGCGCTGGCGGGAGGCCGCCGTCTCCGTGCCGGGCTGCCAGCTGCTGGGCGGCCAGGCGTCGCGCAGCCGGGCGCGGAGGGGACGGCGGGACGGGTTGGTGACGGTGAGGGTCACGTCCGCCGTGTCGCCGAGGCGCACGGAGGTGTCGCCCGAGCGGGTCAGGCCCAGTCGGCGTACGGGGGCGGCCAGCGCGAAGTCGCAGGCGCAGGCCGCGGCCAGGGGAGCGTTGACCGCCAGGATGCCCGTCCAGCTGGGCTCCCAGATGCCGACGGGGAGGGAGCCCAGGGCCGCGAGGAGGGCGGCGCGTCCGGTGAGTGCCATCAGCGGGGGACGGGGACGTGGGCGAGGATCGCGTTGATGACGGAGTCGGCCGTCACTCCTTCCATCTCGGCCTCCGGGCGCAGTTGCACGCGGTGGCGGAGGGTGGGGAGGGCGAGGGCCTTCACGTCGTCGGGGATGACGTAGTCGCGGCCGGTCAGCCAGGCCCAGGCGCGGGCGGTGGCGAGGAGGGCCGTGGCGCCTCGGGGAGAGACGCCGAGGGTGAGGGACGGCGACTCCCGGGTGGCGCGGCAGATGTCGACGACGTAGGCGGTGATCTCGGGGGAGACGGTCGTCTTGGCGACCGCGGCCCGGGCCGCTTCCAGGTCGGCGGGGCCCGCCACGGGGCGTACGCCGGCGGCGTGGAGGTCGCGTGGGTTGAAGCCCTCGGCGTGGCGGGTGAGGACGTCGATCTCGTCCTGGCGGGAGGGGAGGGGGATGGTGAGTTTGAGGAGGAAGCGGTCCAGCTGGGCTTCCGGGAGGGGGTAGGTGCCCTCGTACTCGACGGGGTTCTGGGTCGCTGCGACCAGGAACGGGTCGGGCAGGGGGCGGGGGGTGCCGTCGACGGTGACCTGGCGTTCCTCCATGGCTTCGAGGAGGGACGACTGGGTCTTGGGGGGCGTGCGGTTGATCTCGTCGGCGAGGAGGAGGTTGGTGAAGACCGGGCCGGGCTGGAAGGAGAACTCGGCGCTGCGGGTGTCGTAGACCAGGGAGCCGGTCACGTCGCTCGGCATGAGGTCGGGGGTGAACTGGACGCGTTTGGTGTCGAGTTCGAGGGCGGAGGCGAGGGCGCGGACCAGGAGGGTCTTGGCCACGCCGGGGACGCCTTCGAGGAGGACGTGGCCGCGGCAGAGCAGGGCGACGACGAGACCGGTGACGGCGGGGTCCTGGCCGACCACGGCCTTGGCGATCTCGGCGCGCAGGGCCTCCAGGGCGTCTCGGGCGGTGCCCGGGTCCCCGGTCTGCCCGGCGTTGTCAGTGGTCGGGTCCATCATGGACGGCGTACCTCTCTTTCGAGGGCGTCGAGTCGGTCGGCGAGTGCGATGAGTGCTGCGTCGTCGCTGGGCGGGGGTCCGAAGAGGAGGGCGTGCAGGTCCTGGCCGTCGCCGTGGAAGTGGGCGGACAGGGCGGGGAGCAGGGCCTCGGGCGTGTGCGCCTGGGTGACGGGGACGCCGGTGAGGGGGGCGAGGCGGGTGCGGGTCGTGGAGCGAAGAGCGGTGGCCGCGCGGTCGCGGGCGTCGGTCTTGCGGTAGAGGCGGGCGCGGCCTTCGGCGGTTTCGGAGGCGCGGATCGCGACGGGGAGTTTTTCGGGCACGAGGGGGCCGAGTCGGCGTGCCCGCCACAGGGCGGCCAGGGCTGCGGCGATGAAGAGCTGCAGGGTGCCCCAGAGCCAGCCCGAGGGGAGCAGGTCGAAGAAGCTGCGTTCGTCGTCGGGGCTTGTGGCCGAGGTGTCCGAGAGCGAGGGGAGGTACCAGACCAGATGGGGGCGGGAGCCGAGGAGCTGGAGGGCGAGGGAGGCGTTGCCCTGCTCGTCGAGGCGGTCGTTGAGGAGGATGTCGGGGGCGCCGAGGGCGATGGTGTCGCCGTTGCCTTTCGCGTCGGGGATGCGCAGCAGGGTGGCCAGGCGTTCGCTGGGGTAGCAGGTGTCGGCGCCGAGGTGGGTGGTGCTGTAGCGGACGCCGCCTGTGTCGGCGGTGCCGGCGCGCCGGGCGGCGGGCAGGGCGCAGTCGGGGGCGAGCGTCGAGTCGAGGCTGGTGGCGGGGTCGGCGGTGACTCCGGGTGCGAGCCGTTCGATGGAGGCGCTGCCGGAGGCGACCAGGACGGTGCGGCCGTGGGACGCGGCGAACGCGGCGCGCAGGCGGGTTTGTTGACTGGGCGTCAACAGGTCGGGGACGGCGACCAGAAGGGTCGTGTCCGGGCCGGCCGCGGCGGCTGCTGCGTCGAGGGTGGTGACCACGCGGGTGTCCACGCCCCGGTCGGCGAGGAGTTCGGCGATGGCGCGGCTGCCGCCCGGGTCGGCGGAGCGCGGGTCGAGTTCGCCGTGGCGGGCGTCGGAGCGGATGACGGCGATGGCGACGGCCCCCGCGAGGAGTACGACGAGGGCGAGGGCGATGCCGCGCGCGCGGGTCCACACCTGGCGGGCGGTGGGCGAGGCCGAGGTGGACGTGAGGGTGGCCTCGGTGGTCATTCGGCGGCTCCCTGGTGGGTGTGGGGGGCCGTGGCGGCGCTGCTCGTCGCGAGTTGGGGTTTGCTGCGTTCCAGGTCGCGGTCGAGTTCGGCGATGCGATGGTACGACTCTTCGGTCGCCGAGCGGCCTCCGTACGTCACGTCGTCGAAGTCGCGGGCGGCGGTGCGCAGTCGGTCGGTGTGGGCGGGCAGGGCGCGGCCCGCTTCGGCTGCGGCCTCGTCGGCGGTGCGGCCGGGACGGACGTCGAGGAGGGCGCGTTCCTCCAGGGCGCGGACGAGGGCGCGCATGCGTTCCTGGACGGCTTGGCTCCAGTGGCCCTGGGCGGCGTGTGCCTCGGCGGCGGCGCGGTGGTCGGCGGCGCTGCGGGGGCGGTCGTCGAACAGGGTTGCCGACGAGGTGGGCCGGCGGCGGGGGGTGCCCAGGCGCCACCACAGCGCGGCCAGGACGGCGACGACGGCCAGGACGACCACGACCAGGCCCATGGTGCCGCCGGGGGTGGCGTCCGAGGCGGCGTTGAGGAGTTTGCCGAGCCACTCCCAGAAGGCGTCGAGGGCGCGCTGGAAGAGGCTGGGGTCGTTCTCGTGGTACATCCGCTTGGACAGTTCGCGTCGGGCCGCCTCGCGTGCGGGGTCGCGCGGTGTGGTGAGGGGCGGCTCGTCCGCGGAGCGGGCCGATGACAGCAGGGTGTGGTCGTGGGCGCTGAGCAGCGTCCGTATGCCGGCGCGTGGCAGCGCCGTGGTGAGAAGTTCCCCCGCGCGGCTCACCGCATCAGCTCCCCGGGGTGGCGCCGGGGGCGGGGGCGCCGTAGCCCTGGACGCCGGCGGCGCGGGCCAGTTCGAGGTCGAGGGCCTCGCGGCGGATGCGCTGGTCGATGTACAGGAGCACGGTGACGCCCGCCGTGATCGGGAACGTGATCATGGAGCCGATCACCGATCCGATGCCGCTGACGATGAGGAACGTCCAGCCGAGGCTGCCGACCCCGGTGTTGAGCCAGCCGGTGAGGCCGTCGCCGCTGAGGGCCGCGGCGAGCAGGGTGAACGGGATGACGATGATCGAGGCGACGACGTTCGCGATGAGCGTGGCGAGCAGCTGGATGCCGAAGATCCGCCACCAGGTGCCCTGGACGAGCTTCGCGGAGCGGCTGAGGGCCTTCTTGATGCCCTGCTTCTCCAGCATGAGGGCGGGAGAGGCGAGGGAGAAGCGGATCATCAGCCACAGGGCGACGATGCCGGCGCCGATGACCCCCAGGACGGTGAGGCCGACGCCCGCGGCGCCGTTCACGGCGAGGCCGACGAGGATGCCGGGCAGGGTGCCGACGGTGACGATGCCGGCGGTGATGAGCAGCAACAGGCAGATCAGGCCGAACAGTTTGAGGACCTGGGGCCGGGCGTCCCGCCAGGCCTCGCCGATGGTCACGGACTTGCCGAGTACGGCGCGGCTGGTGACGGTGGTGAGCAGCGCGGTCGCGATGACGGTGCCGACCAGGGAGATGACGAAGACGACGGTGGAGTTGAGCAGGGCGTCGCCCATGGCGCGGCTCAGCTCGCTGACGCTGGCGCTGGGGTCGTTGAGGGCGTCGGTGCTGGTGTCGTCCAGGACCAGGCCCTGGAACAGGACGACGATGACCTCGGTGAGGACGGCGACGGTCAGCGAGATGCCCAGGACCGTGCGCCAGTAGGTGCGCATGGTGGACACGGCGCCGTCGAGGATCTCGCCCACGCCGAGCGGGCGGAGCGGGATGACCCCGGGCTTGGCGGCGGGCGGGGGGCCGCCCCAGCCGCCACCCCAGCCGCCGGGGCGTCCGGGGGTGCCGTATCCGCCGTGGCCTGCCGGTCCGTATCCGCCGGGGGGCCGGCTGCCCCAGCCCGGGCCGGGGGGCGGGGGCGGGGGTGCCTGGCCGGGGGCGGCCGGGCCGCTGGGGGCGGACCACTGGGCCGGGGGCGGCTGCTCCTTGGACCACTGCGGGCCCGGGGTCTGCGGGGCCTGGGCCGGCTGGTCCGCGGGCTGCGCGGGGGCGGGGCGGTCGGTGGGCTCGGCAGGGCCGGACTGGTCCGGCTTCTGTCCGTCGGACGGGGCGGATCCGGGCGAGGCCCAGCCCGGAGTGTCGTTCATCGTCGCTCCTTCACGGTGCCCGTCCGCGGTCGCGGCGGCAGCTTGGCAGCCATCGTGCCATGGGGTGGTCTTGGAGTGACCGGCCGCGGTATGGGCTGCGTACCTTCAATTGTCCGCGCGATTAGGGGCAGACTGACGGCATGGCTGATCAGTACGCGCACAGCGGCGATGACAAGCGGCCGACCGAGATCCCGGCGATCCGCTGGGAAGAGCCACCGGAGGGTCCTGTTCTGGTCCTGCTGGACCAGACGAGGCTGCCGGCCGAGGAGGTCGAACTGGTCTGTACGGATGCGCCCGCGCTCGTGGAGGCGATCCGCTCGCTGGCGGTGCGCGGGGCGCCGCTGCTCGGCATCGCGGGGGCGTACGGCGTCGCGCTCGCCGCCGTGCGGGGCTTCGACGTGGACGAGGCGGCGGCCGCGCTGGCGGGTGCCCGGCCGACCGCGGTGAACCTGGCCGTGGGGGTGCGCCGGGCGCAGTCGGCACACGAGGAGGCGCTCGCCAAGGGCGGTGACGACCGGCAGGCGGCCGCGGCGGCGCTGGCGGCGGCGCGGCAGTTGCACCGGGAGGACGCCGAGGCCAGCGGCCGGATGGCCGAGCACGGGGTGGCGCTGCTCGACGAGCTGCTGCCCGGCGGCGGGCATCGGATCCTCACCCACTGCAACACCGGTTCGCTGGTGTCGGGCGGGGAGGGGACGGCGTTCGCGGTGGCGCTCGCGGCGCACCGGGCGGGGCGGCTGCGGCGGCTGTGGGTGGACGAGACGCGGCCGTTGCTGCAGGGCGCTCGCCTGACGGCGTACGAGGCGGCCCGCAGCGGGATGGCGTACACGCTGCTCACCGACAACGCGGCGGGGTCCCTGTTCGCCGCCGGGGAGGTGGACGCGGTGCTGATCGGGGCGGACCGCATCACGGCGGACGGCTCGGTGGCCAACAAGGTGGGGAGTTATCCGCTGGCGGTGCTGGCGCGGTACCACCATGTGCCGTTCATCGTGGTGGCGCCGGTGACGACGGTGGACCTGGAGACGCCGGACGGGGCGTCCGTCGAGGTCGAGCAGCGGCCCGGGCACGAGGTGACCGAGGTGACGGCGCCGCAGGTGCCGGTGGCGGGTGCGGAGGCGGGCGGGGGCATTCCGGTGGCGCCGCTGGGGACGCAGGCGTACAACCCGGCGTTCGACGTGACTCCGCCGGAGCTCGTGACGGCGATCGTCACGGAGGAGGGTGTCGTGTCGCCGGTGACGGCCGAGGCGCTCGCGCAGGTGTGTGCGCGGTCCCGCGGGGTGGCCGCGGGCTGAGCCGGGCGGTGCCGGGGTCACGGAGGGTGTGCGGGGCGCAGGCGGGCTCCGGGCGCCCTCTCCCCGGCTCCGGCGCCCGGAATCGGGCGGGCCGCGCTCCGAGGGTGGATCATCCGCGGGCGGGCGAGGGCAGACAGTAGCGCTTGCTGCGACTATGGTCACTGGCCGGTGACCTACCTCACCACTACCTTCGCCACTGTTATGAGAATGGGATGATGTCGTTTATGAAGGGACGAGTCCTTGTCGTCGACGACGACACCGCACTGGCCGAGATGCTCGGCATTGTGCTGCGTGGTGAGGGTTTCGAGCCGTCGTTCGTGGCTGACGGTGACAAGGCGCTGGCCGCGTTCCGTGAGGCCAAGCCGGATCTGGTGCTGCTCGATCTGATGCTGCCCGGTCGGGACGGCATCGAGGTGTGCCGCCTGATCAGGGCCGAGTCGGGCGTGCCGATCGTGATGCTGACGGCGAAGAGCGACACCGTCGACGTGGTCGTGGGCCTGGAATCGGGCGCCGACGACTACATCGTGAAGCCGTTCAAGCCGAAGGAGCTGGTGGCCCGGATCCGGGCGCGGCTCAGGAGGTCGGAGGAGCCCGCTCCGGAGCAGCTGGCCATCGGTGACCTGGTCATCGATGTGGCGGGGCACTCCGTGAAGCGGGACGGGCAGTCGATCGCGCTGACGCCGCTGGAGTTCGACCTGCTGGTCGCGCTCGCCCGCAAGCCGTGGCAGGTGTTCACGCGCGAGGTGCTGCTGGAGCAGGTCTGGGGCTACCGGCACGCGGCGGACACGCGGCTGGTCAACGTCCATGTGCAGCGGCTGCGCTCCAAGGTCGAGAAGGACCCGGAGAAGCCGGAGATCGTGGTGACCGTCCGTGGCGTCGGATACAAGGCAGGGCCGAGCTGACATGTCCGGCGACAGTGCCGCTTCGGCGCCCGGCCGGTCCGGGGCCCGCTCGGGGCGGCCTGTCCGGCGGAAGAGGTCCGGCTCCCGCTGGGGGCGGTTCCTGGAGGGCGGGCTGCTGCTCCAGGGCGGAGTGCAGGGCAGCCCGGTCATCCGCCTGTTCATGCGGTGGGTGCGCAGGCCGCTGCTGCCCGTCATGCGGCTGTGGCGGCGCAACATCCAGCTCAAGGTCGTCGCGACGACGCTGCTGATGTCGCTGGGTGTGGTGCTGCTGCTGGGCTTCGTCGTCATCGGGCAGGTGCGCAACGGCCTGCTGGACGCGAAGGTGAAGGCGTCGCAGAGCCAGGCCACGGGCGGTTTCGCGGTGGCCAAGCAGCGCGCCGACGAGGCGGCGAGCGGCACCGGCGACGACGTCGCCACGGCGGACGGCCGGCCCGCGCAGAACGTCATCCAGTGGATGAGCGACCTCGTCTCGTCCCTGTCCAGCGGCGGCCAGGGCGCCTTCGACGTGGTCACACTCCCGGCCTCGGACACCGACGGCACCGGCGGGCGCGGGCCGCGTGCCTCGGGCGAGGTGAACTGGAGCAGGAGCGTGCCCGCCGACCTGCGCGAGCGGATCGGCAGCAGCACGACGGCCGCGCAGAGCTACACGCGCATCGTCTACAACAACCGGACCCAGGACTCCCAGCCGGGCCTCGTCATCGGCAAGCAGGTCAACGACCCCAACGGGGATCCGTACCAGCTGTACTACCTCTTCCCGCTCACCCAGGAGGAGAAGTCGCTGAGCCTGGTCAAGGGCACGCTGGCGACGGCCGGGCTGTTCGTCGTCGTCCTGCTCGGGGCCATCGCGTGGCTCGTGGTGCGGCAGGTCGTCACGCCGGTGCGGATGGCGGCGGGGATCGCCGAGCGGCTGTCGGCCGGGCGGCTCCAGGAACGTATGAAGGTCACCGGCGAGGACGACATCGCCCGGCTCGGCGAGGCCTTCAACAAGATGGCGCAGAACCTCCAGTTGAAGATCAGCCAGCTGGAGGACCTGTCGCGGATGCAGCGCCGGTTCGTCTCCGACGTGTCGCACGAGCTGCGTACGCCGCTGACGACCGTACGGATGGCGGCGGACGTCATCCACGAGGCGCGTGTGGACTTCGACCCGGTGACCGCGCGGTCGGCGGAGCTGCTCGCCGACCAGCTGGACCGGTTCGAGTCGCTGCTCGCGGACCTGCTGGAGATCAGCCGGTTCGACGCGGGCGCCGCGGCGCTGGAGGCGGAGCCGATAGACCTCAGGAACGTCGTACGGCGGGTGGTCAGCGGGGCCGAGCCGCTCGCGGAGCGCAAGGGCACCCGGATCCGGGTCCTGGGCGATCAGCAGCCCGTGGTCGCCGAGGCCGATGCCCGGCGCGTGGAGCGGGTGCTGCGCAACCTCGTCGTCAACGCGGTGGAGCACGGCGAGGGCAAGGACGTCGTCGTCAAGCTGGCCGCGGCGGGCGGTGCGGTCGCTGTGGCGGTGCGGGACTACGGGGTCGGGCTCAAGCCGGGCGAGGCGACCCGGGTGTTCAGCCGCTTCTGGCGGGCGGACCCGGCTCGGGCGCGTACCACCGGTGGCACGGGGCTGGGGCTGTCCATCGCCCTGGAGGACGCGCGGCTGCACGGCGGCTGGCTGCAGGCGTGGGGCGAGCCGGGCGGCGGCTCCCAGTTCCGGCTGACGCTGCCCAGGACCGCCGACGAGCCGCTACGCGGGTCCCCGATACCGCTGGAGCCCAAGGACTCACGGCGCAACCGGGGTCTCGACGACGCCGGGCTGCCGTGCGGCGGGGACGGCGAGAAGCGGGCGACCGTACCGGCGCAGCCGGTGAGCGGGCCGGTGCCGCAGGGGGCGAAGCGGGATCCGATACCGCCGCGTGTCGCTCCGACGGCGGACCCGACGGCCCTGCCCGGCAACGGTTCGCGGGTGGTGCCCAGGCCCGCCTCGGGCACGCGGCGGGCCGACGACTCGGGCACGCGGCGGGCCGACGAAACGTCCGGGGCGGAGGATCCGGGTCCCGGCGGGACGGCCGGCGGCCATGAGGAGGCCCGTCGTGACGCGGGTGCCGGAGGCCGTGTGGTGGCCCGGCGTGACGCGGATGCCGGAGGCCGTGAGGGGGCCGTGGGCGACGGGGGCGCCGGGGGCCGCCCTGAGGGGGCCGTGCGTGATGAGGCCGCCGGGGGCCGTGAGGAGGCGCTGGGTGACGAGGGTGCCGGTGGCCGGGCCGTGACGGGGCCGGTGGTGAACGGGCCGCGGGACGGGCACGACGGGGCCGGGGGCCCTGGCGGCCGTCGGAACGGGCCGGGGAACGTGGACAGGCAAGGGGAGGCATCTCGTGGGCGCTGACCGCGAGGGGCGCGGCCGGCGCAGGCCCGCGCGCGTGATGGCGTACGCCGCCGGTGGCGTCCTGGTGCTGGCGGGGTGTGCCTCGATGCCGGACAGCGGGGATCTGCGCGGCGTGGAGTCCACACCGCGCCAGGAGACCCAGGTGCGGGTGTTCGCCGTGCCGCCGGGGGAGGACGCGCCGCCCTCGGAGATCGTGCAGGGCTTCCTCGAGGCGCTCACCAGCGACGATCCGCACTACAAGACCGCCCGTCAGTACCTGACCGGCGAGGCCGCGAAGACCTGGCGGCCCGAGGCGTCCGCCACGGTGCTGACCGACGGGCCGGGCGCCAAGCCGGAGGCGGGCGGCGGCGGCGAGGACACCGGCGAGATCTCGTACACGCTGACCGGCACCAAGGTCGCCACCGTGGACGCCCAGCAGGCGTACGCGCCGGCGACCGGGGCGTACGGCAGGAGCGTGCACCTGACCCAGGACGCCAAGCGGCAGTGGCGGATCGACGCGCTGCCGCAGGGCGTCGTCATGGGCGAGTCGGACTTCCAGCGCAACTACATGTCCGTCAGCAAGTACTACTTCGCCTCGAACACCGCTGCGGCCGGGTCGAAGGCCCAGCCCAGCGCGGTCGCCGACCCCGTGTACGTGCGCCGGCGCGTGGAGCCCATGACGCAGATGGTGAACTCCCTGCTCAAGGGGCCCACGCGATGGCTCGGGCCGGTGGTCAGGTCGAGCTTCCCCACCGGTACGGCACTGGCGAAGGACGCAGGCGCGCTGGCACCGGACGACCGCAACCGGCTGTCGGTCCCGCTCAACGACAAGGCCGCCGGCATCGGCGCGAACCGGTGCCGGGAGATGGCCGCCCAGATCCTGTTCACGCTGCGCAACCTCAGCCCGGCCGTGGACGAGGTGGGGCTGCGGGCCGGCGGGGCGGAGCTGTGCTCCCTCACGCAGGCGGGGGCCGACGCAGCGGCGACGAGGAGCTCGGCGCGCCACCCCGACTACCTGTACTTCGTGGACGGCAAGCACCGGCTCGTCCGGATCCCGGCGGGCAGCAGCGGCACCAAGCCGGACCCGGCGCCCGGGGCGCTCGGCGACGGCGAAACGGCGCTGCGGTCGGTGGCGGTCTCGCGCGACGAGCACACCGCGGCGGGCGTCAGCCTCGACGGCAAGTCGCTGTACGTGGGTTCGCTGGTCTCGGGCGGTTCGCTGGGCGACCCGCTGCTGCGCAGCAGTGGCCCGGCCGAGAAGGACCGGCTGACGACGCCCAGCTGGGACGCGGACGACGGCCTGTGGGTGGCCGACCGCGATCCCGACGACCCCCGGCTGCTCTTCTTCCAGGAGGGCAAGGGCGACCCGGTCCAGGTGCGCATGCCCCACCTGGACGGACGGATCCAGTCCGTGCGGGTGGCCGCCGACGGGGTGCGGATCGCGCTGGTCGTGGAGAAGAGCGGCAAGAAGACCCTGCTCGTCGGCCTCATCGAGCGGGACGAGACGTCCGGTGCGGAGCCGACCGTCAGCGTCGCCGAACTGCGCTCCGCGACGCCGGAGTTGGAGGAGGTCACCACCATGTCCTGGGCCGGGGACAGCCGGCTCGTGGTGGTCGGGCGCGAGCACGGCGGTGTGGAGCAGATGCGGTACGTCCAGGTCGACGGCTCGACGCCGGACGTGCCGGCCCCCGCGGCCCTGACGGGGGTCAAGGAGGTCACCGCCGCCGAGGACGACCAGCTGCCGCTGGTGGCGTACTCGGTGGACGGCATCGTCCGCCTGCCGTCGGGCGAGCAGTGGCAGAAGGTGACGGAGGGGACGGCGCCGGTCTATCCGGGGTGAGGCGAGGTCGCCCCGGCGGCAGGCGCGGCTGGGGTGGACCGGGTGCGGGCGGCCGCTCTCGCGAGATCGGGTCTCGTCGGGGGTGGCCGTCGGCGTGTCCGGGGGTGGTGACGCTTTCCGCGCGTGCCGCCTGAGACAGTGCCGGGCGGGTTGTCACGAGAGTGCGGAGGGCGTCGCTCGTGTGGGGGATGCGCTGGTGGCGGGGCGACTGGTTGTCCACAGGCCGGTTGTCCACAGGGGTGGCCGGGTCCGGCCCGGGGCGGCACAGTGGTGGGCATGCGGGGGTGGTGGCGGGACCTCGGCGACCTGGTGCTGCCGGGCGAGTGCGGAGGCTGCGGGGCGCCGCGTACGGTGCTGTGCGCGCGGTGCCGTGCGGTGCTGGGCGGGGGAGCGGCGCAGCGGGTGCGGCCGGTGCCGGAGCCGCCCGGGCTGCCTCGGGTGCACGCGGCCGGGCGGTACGCCGACGAGGTCCGGGCGACGCTGCTGGCCCACAAGGAACGGGGCGCCCTGGCGCTCGCGGGGCCGCTCGGGGCGGCGCTGGCGGGAGCCGTGCTCGCGGGGCTCCGGGACGCCTCCGCCCTGGCGGGGGCCGAGGTCGCGTGGCCCCGGGGCGGCAGGGTCCCGGTGCTGCTCGTGCCGGTGCCGTCCGGGCGGCGGGCGGTGCGGGCCAGGGGGCATGATCCGGCGCGGCGGATCGCGCTGGCGGCGGCGGGCGAGTTGCGGCGGCGGGGCCTCTCGGCCCGGGTGGCCGGCGTGCTGCGGCAGCGACGGGCCGTGGCCGACCAGGCGGGGCTCAACTCCCGTCAGCGACTGGCCAATCTCGCGGGCGCGCTGGCGGTGGCGCCCGCAGGGGTCCGGCTGCTCCGCGGCGGTGCGGTCGTCCTCGTCGACGACGTGATGACCACGGGTGCGTCCCTGGCGGAGGCCGCGCGAGCCGTACGGGCGGCTTCGCACGCGCCAGGGCTGTCCGCGGGGGCGACGGGGCCGATTCGGAACGATGCGTGCACTTCGGCCGTGTACGGGGGAGAGACGTGGGAAAGCAGAGAGGAACAGAACGTCGGATCAAGGCGAGAGAGGACGGGCCGGCGGCCCGCCCGGCAGGTGAATGCGGGTGCGGTCGCCGGCGACGGAGTGATCGGCGTGGTGTGTGCGGCGGTGGTCGCGGCATCGCCGGACTCTTTCGAAATAAACCGGAACTGATTGAGATCTTGTGTCGTTGCAGGTAACGAGAGGGCCTTTTCACCTGAACGGAGGTACGCCGCAGTAGAGGGTGACGACATCCGGCCGGGCGAGATATGTTCGGTTGAGAGGGAAAGCCGCAGGCCACACCTCTTCAATCCGAATGCCGTACTGCGGGTTTTTTCAGCACTCGCAACGGGGGAGTTGGAGATCTCGCTCTCGGGGGAGGAGGTGGAAGTCACCGCGAGTCCGAGGTTCCGGGACTCACCGGAGCCTGGTGCAAAAGGGAGACGCTCCGCATCGAGGCGGAGCGATCCGGGAACGGAGTTCTGCGTGGACATCGTCGTCAAGGGCCGCAAGACCGAGGTGCCCGAGCGGTTCCGGAAGCACGTGGCCGAGAAGCTGAAGCTGGAGAAGATCCAGAAGCTCGACGGCAAGGTGATCAGCCTCGACGTCGAGGTGTCCAAGGAGCCGAATCCCCGGCAGGCCGACCGCTGTGACCGAGTGGAGATCACGCTCCGCTCCCGCGGCCCGGTGATCCGGGCGGAGGCAGCGGCGAGTGATCCGTACGCGGCGCTCGACCTGGCGGCGGAGAAGCTGGAAGCCCGGCTGCGCAGGCAGCACGACAAGCGGTACTCGCGCCGTGGCGCGCGCCGGATCCCCGCCGCCGAGGTCGCCGACCACGTGCCGGGTGTCGCGACGCTCAACGGCAACGGCCTGGTGCCGTCCTCCGAGGAGGAGTCCGAGGCGGTACCCACGAAGAAGATCGGCTCGCTGGAAGTGCAGGGCGACGGTCCCATCGTCGTCCGCGAGAAGACCCACGTCGCAGCCCCCATGACGCTCGACCAGGCTCTCTACGAGATGGAGCTGGTCGGCCACGACTTCTATCTGTTCGTCGACTCCGAGACCAAGGAACCGAGTGTCGTCTACCGGCGGCACGCCTACGACTACGGCGTGATCCACCTCAGCACGGACACGATGGTCACCCAGGCGCATTCCCCCGACGCGGGCGGTGCGCTCGGCGGCTGACCGTGCCGGGTGACAGCGGAACAGGTGCCCCTGGAGCGCGTGTGCGCCCCCAGGGGCACCCCCGTGCGACCACGTGCGCCCCGCTCGGGCACCCCGGCGCCGTCCGGGCATGAAATCATGGCGGCCACGGCCCAACCGGTGGGTCGTTGCTCTGGGTTGGCGATGGCTCAGGACCTCAGGCCACAGCCTTCAGGGGGAGGAACGATGGCGGACAGTTTCGGACCGATGCGTGACGAGGATGCCGACGACGGCGTCGTCGGCATGGGCCCGGACTCGGGGACTCCCCGCAAGGAACCGATCAGAGTCCTCGTGGTGGACGACCACGCCTTGTTCCGCCGTGGCCTGGAGATCGTGCTCGCGGCCGAGGAGGACATCCAGGTGATCGGGGAGGCGGGTGACGGCGCCGAGGCCGTCGAGAAGGCCGCCGACCTGCTGCCCGACATCGTCCTGATGGACGTGCGGATGCCCAAGCGGGGCGGGATCGAGGCGTGCACCTCCATCAAGGAGGTGGCGCCCAGCGCCAAGATCATCATGCTGACGATCAGCGACGAGGAAGCCGATCTCTACGACGCCATCAAGGCGGGCGCGACCGGCTATCTCCTCAAGGAGATCTCCACGGACGAGGTCGCGACCGCCATCCGCGCGGTGGCCGACGGACAGTCCCAGATCAGCCCGTCCATGGCGTCGAAGCTCCTCACGGAGTTCAAGTCGATGATCCAGCGCACGGACGAACGGCGGCTGGTGCCCGCACCGCGCCTGACCGACCGTGAACTGGAAGTCCTCAAGCTCGTCGCCACGGGAATGAACAACCGGGACATCGCCAAGGAGTTGTTCATCTCCGAGAACACCGTGAAGAACCACGTCCGCAACATCCTGGAGAAACTGCAACTGCACTCCAGGATGGAAGCGGTGGTGTACGCGATGCGGGAGAAGATCCTCGAGATCCGCTAGGCGGGGTCTCAGCCGAGCACGCGAGTGAGCTCCCGGGCGAGGGGCTCGCGCAGGTCCGGCGAGTCGACCCGTTCGACGCGGACGTCGGTGCAGTCCACCCAGGTCGCCGCCTCGGCCAGGGCCTGGGCGACGGCCGGGACCGCCTTCGGGCCGTCGAGCGTGACCTGCTTGGCCACCAGTGTGCGGCCCTCACGGGCCGGGTCCACGCGGCCCACGAGACGCCCGCCGGCCAGCACCGGCATCGCGAAGTACCCGTACACGCGCTTCTGTTTGGGCACGTAGGCCTCCAGGCGGTGGGTGAAGCCGAAGATCCGCTCCGTGCGTGCCCGCTCCCAGATCAGGGAGTCGAAGGGCGACAGGAGCGTGGTGCGGTGGCGGCCGCGCGGGGGCGTCTCCAGAGCCGCGGGGTCGGCCCAGGCCGGCTTGCCCCAGCCCTCGACCCGCACCGGGACCAGGCCCGAGTCGGCGATCACGGCGTCGACCTGCTCACCCTTGAGACGGTGGTAGTCGGCGATGTCGGCGCGCGTACCGACCCCCAGGGAGCGGCCCGCCAGGCCCACCAGGCGGCGCAGGCACTCGGTGTCGTCCAGCTCGTCGTGGAGCAGCTCCTGCGGGACGGCGCGCTCGGCGAGGTCGTAGACGCGCTTCCAGCCGCGGCGCTCCACGCAGACCACCTCGCCGTACATCAGGGCGCGCTCGACGGCGACCTTGGAGCCGGACCAGTCCCACCAGTCGTTCGTCTTCTTCGCGCCGCCCAACTCCGTGGCGGTGAGGGGGCCCTCCGCGCGGAGCTGCTTGACGACCTGGTCGTAGGCGCCGTCGGGCAGTGCGTGGTTCCAGTGCGGGCGGTTGCGGTAGGCGCGGCGGCGGAAGGCGAAGTGGGGCCACTCCTCGATGGGCAGGATGCACGCGGCGTGGGACCAGTACTCGAAGGAGTGCGTGTCCCGCCAGTAGGCCTCCTCCACCGTCCCGCGGCCCACCGCGCCCAGGCGGGCGTACGGCACGAGTTCGTGGGAGCGCGCCAGGACCGAGATGGTGTCGAGCTGTACCGCGCCCAGGTGGCGGAGGACGCCGCGGACGCCGGAGCGCCGGTCGGGAGCACCGAGGAAGCCCTGGGCGCGGAGCGCGATCCTGCGGGCCTCGTCTGCGGAGAGTTCAGCGGTGGGGCGCGGGGTGGTCATGGTCGCAGCGTAGGGGGCGGGTCTGACAGTGCGGTCTGACCTGCGGGTCCGCCGGGCGGCCGGGCCGGTCAGCGGGCCGGCAGGTACGGGGCCGTCGACGGCAGACCCAGGTCCGAGGGGAGCAGGGACCCCACCCAGGTGTCCAGGCGGACTCCCTTGTTGTTGGTCGCGGAGCGCAGCGTGCCCTCGATCGTGAAGCCCGCTCGCTCCGCCACCGCGCGGGACGCCCGGTTGCCCACGGTCGCCCGCCACTCGACGCGGTCGATCGCGGCGTGCGTGAAGGCCCACCGGCACGCCGTGAGGGCGGCCTCGGTGACGTAGCCGTTGGCGCGGTGCCGCTTCGCCGCCCAGAAGCCGATCTCGCCCATGCCCAGGGCGCGCATGGTGATGCTGAGCATGCCCGCCAGCTCTCCGGAGTGCAGGAAGACGCCGAAGGTGAACATGGAGCCGTCCGCCCAGCCGTCCGGGACGAATTGTTCCGTGAAGCTCCTGGCGTGCTCACGCAGGTAGGGGGAGGGGATCGTGGTCCAGCGCTGGATCTCGGGGTCCTGGCAGGCGTCGTACACCGCGTCGGTGTCCTGCGCGCCCACCGTGCGCAGCACCAGACGGTCCGTGGTGAGGGTGACGGGGTCCATCGGCCGATTCTGCTCGGCGGCGGGCCACGGTGCCATCCCTTTGCGTTCGGTGAAGGAGTGATCACGCTTTGTGCAATTCGGTCCGGGGGTGCGGCACTATCCGGGGGCGCCGCACGTTGTCCCCTTTGAAGCAGGTGCATCAGATGTGAAGCAGCGGACGGTCGCCGTCGCGGCAGGCCCTCCCGGCGCGGCGGGGTCCTCGCATACGATGGCCGTTGCTCAGTAAGTCAAGTGGTAACCGACCGTCCCAGGCCCGACCGGCAAGGAGACCAACCCCCGTGTCCGTCCTCTCGAAGATCATGCGTGCAGGCGAAGGCAAGATCCTGCGCAAGCTGCACCGCATCGCGGACCAGGTCAACTCCATCGAAGAGGACTTCGTCGACCTCTCCGACGCCGAGCTGCGCGCCCTCACCGATGAGTACAAGCAGCGCTACGCCGACGGCGAGACCCTGGACGACCTGCTGCCCGAGGCGTTCGCCACCGTCCGCGAGGCCGCCAAGCGCGTCCTCGGCCAGCGTCACTACGACGTGCAGATGATGGGCGGCGCGGCCCTGCACATGGGGTACGTGGCCGAGATGAAGACCGGTGAGGGCAAGACCCTCGTCGGCACCCTGCCGGCGTACCTGAACGCACTGTCCGGCAAGGGCGTCCACATCATCACGGTCAACGACTACCTGGCCGAGCGCGACTCCGAGATGATGGGCCGCGTCCACCGGTTCCTGGGCCTCGAGGTCGGCTGCATCCTCGCCAACATGACGCCGGCTCAGCGCCGCGAGCAGTACGCCTGCGACATCACCTACGGCACGAACAACGAGTTCGGCTTCGACTACCTGCGCGACAACATGGCGTGGTCCCAGGACGAGCTCGTCCAGCGCGGCCACAACTTCGCCATCGTCGACGAGGTCGACTCGATCCTCATCGACGAGGCCCGTACGCCGCTGATCATCTCAGGCCCGGCCGACCAGGCCACGAAGTGGTACGGGGACTTCGCCAAGCTGGTGAAGCGCCTCAAGCGCGGCGAGGCCGGCCAGCCGCTCAAGGGCATCGAGGAGACCGGCGACTACGACGTCGACGAGAAGAAGCGCACGGTCGCCATCCACGAGTCCGGCGTCGCCAAGGTCGAGGACTGGCTGGGCATCGACAACCTCTACGAGTCGGTGAACACCCCTCTGGTGGGCTACCTGAACAACGCCATCAAGGCGAAGGAGCTCTTCAAGAAGGACAAGGACTACGTCATCATCGACGACGAGGTCATGATCGTCGACGAGCACACCGGACGTATCCTCGCCGGCCGCCGTTACAACGAGGGCATGCACCAGGCGATCGAGGCGAAGGAAGGGGTGCCGATCAAGGACGAGAACCAGACGCTCGCCACGATCACCCTCCAGAACTTCTTCCGCCTCTACAAGCGCCACGACCACAACGGCAAGGAACAGCCGGGTCTGTGCGGCATGACCGGTACGGCCATGACCGAGGCCGCCGAGTTCCACCAGATCTACAAGCTCGGCGTGGTGCCGATCCCGACCAACCGGCCGATGGTCCGCAAGGACCAGTCGGACCTGATCTACCGCACCGAGGTCGCCAAGTTCGAGGCGGTCGTCGACGACATCGAGGAGAAGCACCGCAAGGGCCAGCCGATCCTCGTCGGCACCACCTCCGTCGAGAAGTCCGAGTACCTCTCGCAGCAGCTCAGCAAGCGCGGCATCCAGCACGAGGTGCTCAACGCCAAGCAGCACGACCGTGAGGCGACGATCGTCGCCCAGGCCGGCCGCAAGGGCGCCGTCACGGTGGCCACCAACATGGCCGGCCGAGGTACGGACATCAAGCTCGGCGGCAACCCCGAGGACCTCGCCGAGGCGGAGCTGCGCCAGCGCGGCCTGGACCCCGAGGAGCACATCGAGGAGTGGGCGCACGCCCTGCCCGAGGCGCTGAAGCGGGCCGAGAAGGCCGTCCAGAACGAGAAGGACGAGGTCGAGAAGCTCGGCGGCCTCTACGTGCTGGGCACCGAGCGGCACGAGTCGCGGCGCATCGACAACCAGCTGCGTGGTCGTTCCGGCCGTCAGGGCGACCCGGGCGAGTCCCGGTTCTACCTCTCCCTCGGTGACGACCTGATGCGGCTGTTCAAGGCCCAGATGGTCGAGCGTGTGATGTCCATGGCGAACGTCCCGGACGACGTGCCGATCGAGAACAAGATGGTCACCCGCGCGATCGCCTCCGCCCAGTCGCAGGTGGAGCAGCAGAACTTCGAGACACGCAAGAACGTCCTCAAGTACGACGAGGTCCTCAACCGCCAGCGTGAGGTCATCTACGGCGAGCGCCGTCGCGTCCTGGAGGGCGAGGACCTGCACGAGCAGGTGCAGCACTTCATGGACGACACCATCGACGCGTACGTCCAGGCCGAGACCGCCGAGGGCTTCCCCGAGGACTGGGACCTCGACCGGCTGTGGGGCGCCTTCAAGCAGCTCTACCCGTGCAGTGTCACGATCGAGGAGCTGGAGGAGGCGGCCGGCGACCGGGCCGGTCTGACCGCCGAGTTCATCGGTGACTCCATCAAGGACGACATCCACGAGCAGTACGAGGCGCGTGAGGCGCAGCTCGGCTCCGAGATCATGCGTGAGCTGGAGCGCCGGGTCGTGCTGTCGGTCCTGGACCGCAAGTGGCGCGAGCACCTCTACGAGATGGACTACCTCCAGGAGGGCATCGGCCTGCGCGCGATGGCGCAGAAGGACCCGCTGGTCGAGTACCAGCGCGAGGGCTTCGACATGTTCACCGCGATGATGGAGGGCATCAAGGAGGAGTCCGTCGGCTACCTGTTCAACCTGGAGGTCCAGGTGGAGCAGCAGGTCGAGGAGGTCCCGGTCGAGGACACCAAGCCGGTGGCGGACCTGGAGAAGCACGACGCGGTGCCGGCGCAGGCGGGTTCCCGTCCGGAGATCCGTGCCAAGGGACTCGACGTCCCGCAGCGGCGCAACCTCCACTTCTCCGCGCCGACGGTCGACGGCGAGGGCGGCACCATCGAGGGCGACTTCACCGAGGACGGCGAGCCGGTGCGGTCCGAGGCCGACGGCCTGACGCGGGCGGAGCGGCGCAAGCAGGCGCGGGGCCGGGGTCGCCGCAAGAAGTGACGGTTGCCGCGTAGCGGCTGAAGGGGCCGGGCACCTGAGGGTGCCCGGCCCCTTCGTCATGGGCACGGCGCGGCCTCGACGGACATCGGCCGGTCCCCGCACGGGTGCGGTCTCGACAGACCTCGTCCCGTCCCGGCGCGCGCCCGCCCCGGTCAGCCCCCGCACGGACACGCCCTCGACCGGGCCCTGGTCAGTCCTCGCGCGGGCGTAGTGTCGACCGGCCGCGGTCAGCTCGTGCCCGGGTGCGGTGCCGACCGGCCCGGTCAGCTCGTGCCCGGGTGTGGTGTCGACCGGGCCCCGCTCAGCCCCCCCGCACGGGCGTGGTGGCGACCGGCCCGGTCAGCTCGTGTCCGGGTGCGGTCTCGACCGGCCCCGGTCAGCTCGTGTCCGGGTGTGGTGGTGGCCGGTCTCAGTCGGAGTCGTGGCGGGGCGGGCGCGGGCCGCCGAGTTCCACTGCTGTGCAGCGCCAGCGGAGGTCCTGGCCGAGTTCCAGCCGGAAGGCCATGGCGCGCAGCCGGTCACCCGCGCCGATGCGGGCGAAGGCCTCGATGGCGCCCGGCCGGGGTTCGCACCAGCCGATGTCGCGGACGACGGGGCGGGTGCCGCGGGTGCGCAGGGGGCCGCGTTCGGCCAGCCACGCCAGCTCGTCGTAGGCGCGGCCGCGGGTGTGGCGGAGCATCGAGTGGACAGGGCGGTGGCCGCTCAGAACGGCCACGAGGAGATCGGCGAAGACGTCGGTGGGCAGGGGCTGGGGGAGCACGGCGGGACGGGAGCCCTGGGACGGGACGCGGGCGGTGACTGTGGCGACGTTCGGGTCAGCCGGGGAGCCGGGTGCCCGCGTGGTCCGGCGGGGCGCTGTGCGGGCCGTCGGGAGGGACGGCGGACGGGTGTCCGCAGGGCGCGTACGGGTCGCCCTGGCACGACCCGAGGCGGGCGGCCGTCCGCCTGCGGCCGGCGGCCGTGCACGGCCGGTACCGGGAGAACGCGGGGGCGTGCCGCCGGCGCGAGGGGGCGCCGTGTCAGTGCTCCGGAGGGCGGCGTGGGGGGCTCCGCTCACGAGGGTGCGTGGGGCGACTCCGCTGCGCACGCCCGGGTTCGCGTCGTCGGGGGTGTGGGAGGCCGTGTTCGGGCGGGTTCGGGTCATGACCTTGTGCATGGGGGGTCCCCGTTCGTGGGTCCGGTGCATACCGGGGAGTAACTTCGGTCGGTGATCTTGTACGGGCCCGGCGGGGGCGGCGGCAAGGAAGGGCGGTTCGGGTCGCGGGGGCCGGGATGTTCACCTATCCGGGTGATGTCCTCGGGGGTGCGGCCTGTGGGTACGCGGGTGTGCCGGGTGAATTCCGGGACCGGGGTGGACGGGTCCGGGCGCACGGGGCGGGACTCGAAAGGGGACGCCCCGCACGTATCCTGAAGGCCCTCCGGAGCCGGTCCCGGACACCCTCCGGAGCCGTGCCGAGCCCTCCGTCCACGACCACGAAAGCGGCCAGCCATGCGTGTCTACGTGCCCCTGACCCTCCCCGGTCTCGCCGAGGCGTACAAGACGGGTGAGCTGGGCGCCGGGCCGCTCGTCGCCTATGCCGTGACGCCCGGGCTGCGCGAGTGGTACGCCTCCGACGACATCGAGGAACTGGAGTACGCCGCGCTCGGCCGGGCCGCACTCGCCTCGCTGCGTCTGCTGGCGGCCGAGGCCGGGGCCCCACGGCGCCGGATCGTGATCGCCGTCGACGTAGCCGACCGGGCCGCGAGCGCGGACCACGACCCGGAGGAGCCGGGTGAGGTGCGGCTCACGGGTCCGGTGCCGCTGGCCAAGGCCGCGTCCGTGCATGTCGACGCCCCGGACGCGGAGGCCGACGTGACGGCCGCCGCCGGGGCGCTGCCGGCCGCGGACGGCGGGGACGACGACGCGCAGCGCGTCGTGGACGCGGCGGAGGACCACGAGCTGCTGTGGTTCGCCACACAGGAGATCGCGAACCTGGTCGGCCGCGGGGACTGAACCCCGGGCCGTGGCGGCGGACCGAAACCGGCGCCGGGGGCGCGTTGAGGTGCCGTTCTCTTCATTGTCAGTGGGGGCGGGTACGTTTTCGGGCATGGGGATGAAGACGGGCGCGCACATCGTGTGGGACTGGAACGGGACGCTGTTCCACGACATCGACGCGATCATCGGAGCGACGAACGCGGCCTTCGCCGAGCTGGGCCTGGAGCCGCTGACGCTGGAGAAGTACCGGGAGCTGTACTGCGTCCCGGTGCCGAAGTTCTATGAGCGGCTCATGGGGCGGCTGCCGACCGAGACCGAGTGGGAGGCCATGGACGACGTCTTCCACCGGTACTACGCCGAGCACCGGACGTCGTGCGGGCTGACGGCGGGGGCCGTGGAGCTCCTGGCCGGCTGGCGCTCGTCGGGCCGCAGCCAGTCGATCCTGAGCATGTACGTGCACGAGGAGCTCGTCCCGCTGGTGCGGGGATTCGGCATCGAGCCGCACTTCATACGGGTGGACGGGCGGACCGGGCCGTCCGGCGGTAGCAAGGCCGAGCACATGGTGCGGCACCTGGCGTCGCTGAGCGGGGTGGCTGCGGAGCGGACCGTGGTGATCGGGGACGCCGCCGACGACGCGGTGGCGGCACTGCACGTCGGGGCGCGGGCCGTGCTGTACACCGGCGGGTCGCACAGCAGAGTGAGCCTGGAAGCCGTCGGTGTGCCGGTCGTGGACACGCTGGAGGAAGCGGTCGCGGAGGCGGAGCGGCTCGCCGCCTGACCCCACCCTCGCGCCGGTCGACCGCACCTTGACCGCGCTCGGCCGACCGCACCCCCGGCGCCGACCGGCGGCACCCTGACCGCGCTCGGCCGACCCCACCCCCGCGCCGGTCGACCCCACGCCCGCGCCGGTCGACCCCACGCCCGCGCCGGTCGACCGCGCCCTGACCGCGCTCGGCCGACCCCGCCCTGGCGTGCCGGTCGTCCCCGCCCTGGCCGAAACGCGGAGCGGCACTGTGCAGAACGTCAAACTTCCAGGGCTGGTTTTGTACACATACGGCTCATGACGGAGCCCCTGTAAGGAGCGATAGCCTTGGTGGCGTGATCAGCGCGATAGTTCGCGGGGACGTCGTCGTCCCTGCCCTGCGCCCGGAGAGCACGGACGACATCCGTGACCGGGCGGCAGTCGCTGGTCCTCGCGGGCGGGACGTGACATCGAGGACTCCCGGGACGCCGAGCACCACCAGGATTCAGGCGTCGCAGAGAGCAGCGTCACACCGGTGGCCCAGCTCAAGATTGGCTCAGACACCCCCGCCCATCTCGCCTCGCGGCATAGCGTCGGAACAGACCGGATACCCCGTGTCAGGACGTGAGGCCGTGAGCGCAGAGGCCGTACTTCCTTCTACGTCACGCAACGGCGCGCGACAGGAGCCAGAGGACAATGCAGACCAAGCTGGACGAAGCCAAGGCCGAGTTGCTCGAGAGGGCCGCCCGGGTAGCTGAGAACAGCCCGGTCGGGGGGCACCTACCGACCGGGTCGACGGGCGAGGAGACCCCGGACGCCCAGAAGGCACCGGACCGCGAGACCCTCCGCACGTTCCTCCAGCGCTACTACCTGCACACGGCCCCGGAGGACCTGACCGACCGCGACCCGGTCGACATCTTCGGAGCCGCCGTATCGCACTACCGGCTGGCCGAGAACCGCCCCCAGGGCACCGCCAACGTCCGGGTGCACACCCCCACGGTGGAAGAGAACGGGTGGACCTGCAGCCACTCCGTGGTCGAGGTCGTCACCGACGACATGCCCTTCCTCGTCGACTCCGTCACCAACGAGCTGACCCGGCAGGGACGCGGGATCCACGTCGTCATCCACCCGCAGTTCGTCGTGCGGCGCGATGTCACCGGCAAGCTCATCGAGGTGCTGTCGACCCCGCCCACCGGCGACCTCCCGCACGACGCGCACGTCGAGTCCTGGATCCACGTCGAGATCGACCGCGAGACCGACCGGGCCGATCTGAAGCAGATCACCGCCGACCTGCTGCGCGTGCTGTCCGACGCCCGCGAGGCCGTCGAGGACTGGGGCAAGATGCGGGACGCGGCCACCCGGCTGGCGGAGGGGCTGCCGGACGAGCCCGTGCCCGACGACCTGCCCGGACCCCAGGTCGAGGAGGCCCGCGAGCTGCTGCGCTGGCTGGCCGACGACCACTTCACCTTCCTCGGCTACCGCGAGTACCAGCTGCGCGAGGACGACTCCCTGGCCGCCGTCCCCGGCACCGGGCTCGGCATACTGCGCGCGGACCCGCAGCACGCCGGTGAGGAGAGCCACCCGGTCAGCCCGTCGTTCGAGCGGCTGCCCGCCGACGCCCGGGCCAAGGCACGCGAGCACAAGTTGCTCGTGCTGACCAAGGCGAACAGCCGGGCGACCGTGCACCGCCCGTCGTACCTGGACTACATCGGCGTCAAGAAGTTCGACGCCGAGGGCAACGTCATCGGCGAGCGGCGGTTCCTCGGACTGTTCTCCTCCGCCGCCTACACCGAGTCCGTGCGCCGCGTGCCGGTCATCCGGCGCAAGGTCGAGGAGGTCCTGCAGCAGGCCGGGTTCTCGCCCAACAGCCACGACGGCCGGGACCTGACGCAGATCCTGGAGACGTACCCGCGCGACGAGCTGTTCCAGACCCCGGTCGACGAGCTGCGTTCCATCGTCACCTCCGTGCTGTACCTCCAGGAGCGCCGCCGGCTGCGGCTCTACCTGCGCCAGGACGAGTACGGGCGCTACTACAGCGCCCTCGTCTACCTCCCGCGCGACCGCTACACCACGGCCGTCCGCCTGCGGATCATCGAGATCCTCAAGGAGGAGCTCGGCGGCATCAGCGTCGACTTCACCGCCTGGAACACCGAGTCGATCCTGTCCCGGCTGCACTTCGTGGTCCGGGTCCCGCAGGGCACCGAGCTGCCGGAGCTGTCCGACTCCGACAAGGAGCGCATCGAGGCCCGGCTGGTGGAGGCCGCCCGCTCCTGGGAGGACGCCTTCGCCGAGGCCCTCAACGCCGAGCTCGGCGAGGAGCACGCGGCCGAGGCGATGCGCCGGTACGCGCACGCCTTCCCCGAGGGCTACAAGGCCGACCACAACCCGCGCGCCGCGGTCGCCGACCTCGTCCACCTCGAGCAGCTGAACAACGAGGCCGGCCAGGACTTCGCGCTCAGCCTGTACGAGCCGGTGGGCGCCGCGCCCGAGGAGCGCCGCTTCAAGATCTACCGCACGGGCGACGCGATCTCCCTCTCGGCCGTCCTGCCGGTCCTCAACCGGCTCGGCGTCGAGGTCGTCGACGAGCGGCCGTACGAGCTGCGCTGCTCGGACCGCAGCGTGGCCTGGATCTACGACTTCGGTCTGCGCATGCCCCGCGCCACCGGCGGCGGGGACCACTTCGGCGACGACGCCCGCGAGCGCTTCCAGGACGCCTTCGCCGCCACCTGGACCGGCAAGGCGGAGAACGACGGCTTCAACGCCCTCGTGCTGAGCGCCGGGCTGACCTGGCGCCAGGCGATGGTGCTGCGGGCGTACGCGAAGTACCTGCGCCAGGCGGCGTCGACGTTCAGCCAGGACTACATGGAGGACACCCTCCGCAACAACGTCCACACCACCCGGCTGCTCGTCTCCCTGTTCGAGGCGCGGATGTCGCCGGACCGGCAGCGTGCGGGCCACGAGATCGTGGACGCGCTGCTGGAGGAGGTCGACGCGGCCCTCGACCAGGTGGCCTCGCTCGACGAGGACCGGATCCTGCGGTCCTTCCTGACCGTCATCAAGGCGACGCTGCGGACCAACTTCTTCCAGGAGGCCGCGGGCGGCAAGCCGCACGACTACGTCTCCATGAAGTTCGACCCGCAGGCCATCCCCGACCTGCCGGCGCCCCGCCCGGCGTTCGAGATCTGGGTGTACTCGCCGCGCGTCGAGGGCGTGCACCTGCGCTTCGGCAAGGTCGCGCGCGGTGGTCTGCGCTGGTCCGACCGGCGTGAGGACTTCCGCACGGAGATCCTCGGCCTGGTCAAGGCGCAGATGGTGAAGAACACCGTCATCGTGCCCGTCGGCGCCAAGGGCGGCTTCGTCGCCAAGCAGCTGCCCGACCCGTCCGTGGACCGGGACGCGTGGATGGCCGAGGGCATCGCCAGCTACAAGACGTTCATCTCGGCGCTGCTCGACATCACCGACAACATGGTCGCGGGCGAGGTCGTGCCCCCGGCGGACGTCGTCCGGCACGACGAGGACGACACCTACCTCGTCGTCGCCGCGGACAAGGGCACCGCGACCTTCTCCGACATCGCCAACGGCGTCGCCGAGAACTACAACTTCTGGCTCGGTGACGCCTTCGCCTCCGGCGGTTCCGCCGGCTACGACCACAAGGGCATGGGCATCACCGCCCGCGGTGCCTGGGAGTCCGTCAAGCGGCACTTCCGCGACATGGGCGTCGACACCCAGACCGAGGACTTCACGGTCGTCGGCATCGGCGACATGTCCGGTGACGTGTTCGGCAACGGCATGCTGCTCTCCGAGCACATCCGCCTGGTCGCGGCCTTCGACCACCGGCACATCTTCATCGACCCGACCCCGGACGCCGCCACCTCCTACGCCGAGCGCCGCCGCCTCTTCGAGCTGCCCCGCTCCAGCTGGGAGGACTACAACACCGAGCTGCTGTCGGCCGGCGGCGGCATCTTCCCGCGCACGGCCAAGGCGATCCCCGTCAACGCGCACATCCGCGAGGCCCTCGGCATCGAGGCCAAGGTCACCAAGCTGACCCCGGCCGACCTGATGAAGGCCATCCTCCACGCGCCGGTGGACCTGCTGTGGAACGGCGGCATCGGCACGTACGTCAAGTCCTCCACCGAGTCCAACGCGGACGTCGGCGACAAGGCCAACGACGCCATCCGGGTCGACGGCAAGGACCTGCGCGTCAAGGTCGTCGGCGAGGGCGGCAACCTCGGACTGACCCAGCTCGGCCGGATCGAGTTCGCGCTGCAGGGCGGCCGGATCAACACCGACGCCATCGACAACAGCGCCGGCGTGGACACCTCCGACCACGAGGTGAACATCAAGATCCTGCTCAACGGCCTGGTCAGGGACGGCGACATGACCGTCAAGCAGCGCAACAAGCTGCTCGCCGAGATGACCGACGAGGTCGGCCGCCTGGTGCTGCGCAACAACTACGCGCAGAACACGGCGATCGCCAACGCCCTCGCCCAGTCCAGCGCCATGCTCCACGCCCAGCAGCGCTTCATGAAGCACCTGGTCAGGGAAGGCCACCTCGACCGGGCGCTGGAGTTCCTGCCCAGCGACCGGCAGATCCGCGAGCGGCTCGCCCAGGGCCAGGGCCTGACCGGGCCGGAGACGGCCGTACTGCTGGCGTACACGAAGATCACGGTCGCCGAGGAGCTGCTGCACACCACGCTGCCGGACGACCCGTACCTGAGCACCCTGCTGCACGCGTACTTCCCGAAGGAGCTGCGCGAGCAGTACCCCGAGCACCTCGTCTGCCACCCGCTGCGCCGTGAGATCACCACGACCGTGCTGGTCAACGACACGGTGAACACCGGCGGTACGACGTATCTGCACCGGCTGCGCGAGGAGACGGGCGCGTCGCTGGAGGAGATCGTGCGGGCGCAGACCGCGGCCCGGGCGATCTTCCGGCAGTCGCCGGTGTGGGACGGGGTCGAGGCGCTCGACAACAAGGTCGACGCAGAGGTCCAGACCCGCATCCGGCTGCACGCCCGGCGCCTGGTGGAGCGTGGCACGCGCTGGCTGCTCAACAACCGGCCGCAGCCGCTGGAGCTCACCGGGACGGTCGACTTCTTCGCCGACCGGGTCGAGCAGGTCTGGGGGCAGCTGCCGAAGCTGCTGCGCGGCGCCGACCTGGAGTGGTACCAGAAGATCTACGACGAGCTGACGGGCGCGGGCGTCCCGGAGGACCTCGCCACCCGGGTGGCCGGTTTCTCCTCGGCCTTCCCGACGCTCGACATCGTCTCGATCGCCGACCGCATGGGCCGGGAGCCGATGGACGTCGCCGAGGTCTACTACGACCTCGCCGACCGGCTGCGCATCACCCAGCTCATGGACCGCATCATCGAGCTGCCCCGCGCCGACCGCTGGCAGTCCATGGCCCGCGCGGCGATTCGAGAGGACCTGTACGCGGCGCACGCGGCGCTGACGGCCGACGTCCTGGCGGTCGGCAACGGCACCTCGACGCCCGAGCAGCGCTACAAGGCGTGGGAGCAGAAGAACGCGGCGATCCTCGGCCGCGCCCGCACCACCCTGGAGGAGATCCAGGGGTCCGACGCGTTCGACCTCGCCAACCTGTCGGTGGCGATGCGCACGATGAGGACGCTGCTGCGCACGCACTCGTAGCGCGCACGTCATGAGAGACGCCCCGGGCCACGATCGGCCCGGGGCGCCTCTGCTTGGCGTGCGGCGGGGCGCCTCTGCTTGGCGTGCACTGAGGCGTCTCTGCCGGGCGCGCGGCGAGGCGCCCCTGCTGGGCGTGCTGGGGCGCCTCTGCTTGGCGTGCGGCGGGGCGCCTCTGCTTGGCGTGCGGCGGGGTGTCTCGGCTGGGCGTGCTGGGGTGTCTCTGCTTGGCGTGCGGCGAGGCCGCCCCTGCTGGGCGTGCGGCGGGGTGTCTCCGCTGGGTGTGCTCGGCGTGCCTCGGGGCGGGGCGTTACTTCAGCGCGCTCGCCACCAGCCGTGCGGCCCGCTTCACCCTCGGGCCGGCCACTCTGCGTACCGCCGGGCGGATCAAGCGGGCCGTCACTCCCGTGGGCTCCCAGCGGACCTGGAGGCGGCCCGGGCCGTGGCCCTCCGGTTCCACCGTCAGCTGGTGGGACGGGACGCGTGTCGTCAGGACGGGGAAGGCCAGGGGGGCCAGCAGCAGGCCCGTGTGGGACAGGCCCTGGTGGTGGAGGCGGAGCAGCGGGTGGCGGATACCCGCGAAGCCGTGGAGGGGGAGTTCGGCCGCGGCGAGGTCCAGGTGGGCGTGGCCCTCGAAGAGGCCGGGGCGGACGGGGGAGAGGCGGAAGTGGACGTGGAGGCGACGGCCCCCCGGTGAGATGAGGAGCGTCGCGCGCAGCGGGCCGACGGGGAGGCGCAGCCCCGGGTCCCAGGTGCGGATCGTGAGGTCGACCGAGGCGCCCGGCCCCCGGGTGATCTCCTGGATCTCGTGCCGGAACTGCGCGCCCGGGAAGGGGCAGGTCTCCAGCTCCAGCTCGGAGATGTCCAGTTCGCGGCGGGACCACTCCGACTCGGGGACCCGGTCCCCCCAGTAGGTGCGGCCGGCCGCGTCGGAGGTCACGCGCCGCGGGCCCACCGTGTGGCCCAGGCCCCGGGCGGCCAGGCGCGCTTCCGTCAGGCGGCGGTCCCGGATCAGCTGGATGACGACGCGTTCGAGGCGCGGGAGGCGGGCGAACGCGCCCGGTGTCAGCGTGTCGAGGTAGGGGGTGACGAGGTCCGCGAAGGACGTCAGCCAGGCGTCGTCCCGGTAGGGCAGGTCACCGGCGTACATCCGGAAGTCGTGCTTGAGGAACTTGTGGTCCTTGTCCTCCCGCAGCGACTCGTGCCCGCTCTCGGCGAGGAACGCGTCGATGAGGTGCTGGACGTGGATCCGGTCCCGGACGTTGGCGAGCTTGTGCCGCTGGTTCGATATCGAGGCCGCCTCGGAGGCCGCGAAGGGCGCCACGTACCAGCGGTAGACGGGTTCCGGGACGATCGTGAAGCTCTTGGCCAGGCAGTACGCCTGCGCCGAGAACAGCTGGTCCTCGTAGTGGATGCCCTCGGGGAAGCGCAGCTGATGCCGGTCGAGGAAGGAGCGGGCGTACATCTTGCTGGTGGACAGGTGCTCGAAGAACAGGCGCGGGTCGGCTTCGATGCCGTCGAGCGTGCGGCGCTCGGCGACCAGGTGCGGCATCCACGTCGAGCGGCGGCCGTTGTCGACCCGTACCCGCTGCACCGCGCCCATCGCGAAGTCGATCTCGCGTTCGCGGTGTGCGGCGAGCAGCAGCTCCACGGCACGGGCGGGCAGTTCGTCGTCGCTGTCGAGGAACATCAGGAACGGCGCCCGCGCGATCTGCAGGGCGCGGTTGCGCGGGGCGCTGCAGCCGCCGCTGTTCCGCTCCAGGCGGAGGTGCCGGACCCGGGGGTCCTGGGCCGCCAGCCGCTGGGCCACCGCCGGGGTCTCGTCCGTGGAGTGGTCGTCGCTGATGATGATCTCGAGGTTGGCGTGGGTCTGGCGGCGGACGGACTCGACCGCGCGGGTGAGGCGTTCGGCGTCGTTGTAGACGATGACCGTCACGGTGACGTCGGGGGTGCTCATGCGGTCGCCTCCTGCGGGGTGGGGGCCGGGGTGCGCTCCTCGATCGGCAGCACCGGCGGCAGGTCACGTTCCTCCTGGCCGAGGAAGACCCGGCGGACGACGCGTTCGGCGGCGCGTCCGTCGTCGTACTCGCAGAACCGGCGCCGGAAGACGGCCCGGGTCTTGGCGGCGCTCTCGTCGTGCCAGGCCTCGGTGGTGAGGATCTCCGTCAGCTCCTGCTGGGTGCGGGCGACCGGCCCCGGGGCTTGGTCCATGAGGTCGAAGTAGACGCCGCGGGTGGTGCGGTACGTCTCCCAGTCGTCGGCGTGGATCACGATCGGCCGGTCGAGGTTGGCGTAGTCGAACATGATCGACGAGTAGTCCGTGACCAGGACGTCCGCCGCCAGGCACAGCTCCTCGACGGGGTCGTAGGAGGAGACGTCGATGATCCGGCCCGTGCGGCGCAGGTTGGTCAGCGGGGAGGCGGCGCCGCCGTAGAAGTAGTGGCCGCGCACCAGCAGGACCGTGTCGTCGCCCAGGTGGTCGGCGAGGGCGGCGAGGTCCAGGCGCGGGGTCCAGCCGGCCTCGTAGTCGCGGTGAGTGGGCGCGTACAGGACGGCACGGCGGCCCGGGGCGATGCCGAGGCGGTCGCGGACCGCGCGGATGTCGCCTGCGCCGGCCGTGTAGTAGACGTCGTTGCGCGGATAGCCGTGGTCGAGGGAGACGTAGCGCGACGGGTAGGCGCGCTCCCACATGCGGGTGGTGTGGCTGTTGGCGGAGACGCTGTAGTCCCACTTGTCGATGCGTTCCAGCAACGCCCGGAAGTCCAGGCCCTGCGCGGCGGCCGGGAACGCCATCTGGTCGAGGCCCATGCGTTTCAGGGGCGTGCCGTGGTGGGTCTGGACATGGATGGCGTCGGGGCGTTTGGCCACGGCGTTGGGGAAGTTGACGTTGTTGACCAGGTACTTGGCGGTCGCCAGCACCTCCCAGTAGCGGCGGCTGCCGGGCACCACGTGATCGGTGCCGGGCGGCAGGAGGGCCGCGTTCTCCTCGGTGACCACCCACACGGCGTGGATCTGCGGGGCGAGTTCGGCGAGCTTGGCGGCGATGGCGGCGGGGTTGCAGGCGACACCGCGGTTCCAGTACGCCGCGAACACCGCGAGGTGCGGGTTGACGGGACGGCCGAGCGCCCTGCGGTACTGGTGGTCGCGGAGCCTGGCCCCGGCCTGGCGCCTGCGGGCCCGTACGGCCGACCTGGCGCCGCGGCGGGCGCGGTTGACGGCCTGGAAGGCCCGGTACTTGGCGTAGGCGCCCTCCTCCAGCAGGGAGCGGCGGACGCCTTCGAGTCCCGCCGGGCGGCGGTGGTCCTCGGGCCGGCGGCGCACGGCGGCCAGGGACGCCCGGCGGAAGAACTCCCGGGCGACGTCCTCCGGCATGCCGCCGCGTGCGAAGGTGCGCAGGCAGTCGCGGACCATCAGGTCGTAGAGCACGGTGTGCGCGGCGCGCCGGTCGCGGGTGAGGTCGAGGAGCGACTCGTAGCGCTCGACCAGGGCGTACCGCTGCTCCGGTGTCACCGGGGGGAGGCTCGCGGGGCGCAGCCGGCGGTCCTCGTAGGCGACGTGCGGCAGGCAGGCGACGCGGCGGGCGAGCAGCAGGGCGGCCAGGGCGGCGTACGGCTCGTCGTCGGTGCTGATGCGCGACTCGTGGGCCCGCCAGAAGTCGGCGCGCAGGACGCGGGTGCCGAGCAGCGGGGTGAGGCGCAGCAGGGGCGCGCAGTCGTCGAGGAGCACGTCGGCGTGGCCCGCCCGGGCCAGGAGCGGGCCGTCCGGGGAGGGCAGGCCGGAGGTGTGCCAGGTGCTGCGGACGTGGTCCAGCACGAGGACGTCGACCTCGCCGGGGAGCTCGGCCACCCGTTCCGCGACCGTGCGCGGGGTGCCGGCGGGCAGGCCGTCCTTGGCGTGCACGAAGTGCAGCCAGCGGCCGGACGCGCGGGCCGCGCCCGCGGCCCTGGCCGCCGCGTCACCGGTGCCGTCCGGCAGCGGCACGACCTGGACGTCCGGGGTGTGCCGCTCGGCCGTCTCCCGGGCCCAGTCGCCCACCGCGGCCACGATCACCTCGGCGTCCGCGAGGGGGTGGGCGGCGAGGGAGTCGAGGAGTTCCGTCAGATGGTCCTGGACGTTCGGCCCGTGGACGATCACACTCAGCTCGGCCATGCCTGGGGCCCCCTCTCGCAGCTGCACCGTATGCGGTCATGCTGCCATCAACGGGGCAAAAGGGCCGATCGGGTGGGCCTCACGAGGGAACGGCGGCCTTCGGCTTGGGCTTGGGCTTGGGGGCCTTCTCCCCGGTGAACGCCTCGTACTCCTTGAGGACGTCGTCCGTCGGCCCGTCCATGCGCAGCTCACCGCGCTCCAGCCACAGCACCCGGTCGCAGGTGTCGCGGATCGACTTGTTGTTGTGGCTGACCAGGAACACCGTGCCCGCGTGCTTGCGCAGCTCGCGGATGCGCTCCTCGGACCGCTTCTGGAAGGAGCGGTCGCCGGTGGCCAGTGCCTCGTCGATCAGCAGCACGTCGTGGTCCTTGGCCGCGGCGATGGAGAACCGCAGCCGGGCGGCCATGCCGGAGGAGTACGTGCGCATCGGCAGCGTGATGAAGTCGCCCTTCTCGTTGATGCCCGAGAAGTCGACGATCTCCTGGTAGCGGTCCTTGACCTGCTCGCGGGACATGCCCATGGCCAGGCCGCCGAGGTGCACGTTGCGCTCGCCGGTCAGGTCGTTCATCAGGGCGGCGTTGACGCCGAGCAGGGAGGGCTGGCCGTCGGTGTAGATGTGGCCGTTCTCCACGGGCAGCAGACCGGCGACGGCCTTCAGCAGGGTCGACTTGCCGGAGCCGTTGGTGCCGATCAGGCCGATCGCCTCGCCCCGGTAGGCGACGAAGGACACGTTCTTCACGGCGTGCACCCGGCGTACGCCCGACGCCTTCTCGGTCTGCCTGCGGCGCACGATGCGGTTGAGGGCGGCGGTCGCGGAGCCCCGTCCGGCGCCGGTGCCGTTGAGGCGGTAGACGATGTCGACGCCGTCGGCGACGACGGTGGGGATCTTCTCGCTCGGGTGCTCAGCCACGGCCGTAGGTCTCCTCAGCCTTCCAGAAGTAGATGAAGCCGCCGACGCCGGCCAGCAGCGCCCAGCCGACCGCGATCGCCCAGACGTGGGCGGGCAGTTGGCTCGCGTGGAAGCTGTCGATCAGGGCGAAGCGCATCAGGTCGATGTAGATCGCGGCCGGGTTGGCCGCCAGCAGCAGCTTGACGACCTGCGGCAGATGGTCGTTCTGCGCCAGCTTGTCGAGGCTCCACATGACGCCCGAGGCGTACATCCAGGTGCGCAGGACGAACGGCATCAGCTGGGCGATGTCCGGGGTCTTGGCGCCCCACCTGGCCATGATCATCGACACGCCGGCGTTGAAGGTGAACTGCAGCACCAGCGCCGGGAGCGCCAGCAGCCAGGACACCCCGACCGGCACGCCGAAGCAGAGCAGGATGACGACCAGCGCGCCCATCGAGAACAGCAGCTGCTGGAGCTGCTGGAGGCAGAAGGAGATCGGCAGCGCGGCGCGCGGGAAGTGCAGGGCACGCACCAGGCCGAGGTTGCCGGAGATCGCGCGGGTGCCCGCCATGATCGAGCTCTGCGTGAACGTCCAGACGAACACGCCCGTGACCAGGAACGGGACGTAGTCCGGGACGCCGTGCTTGGTGCCGAGCAGCACGCCGAAGATGAAGTAGTAGACCGCCGCGTTCAGCAGCGGGGTCATCACCTGCCAGAGCTGGCCGAGCTTCGCCTGGCTGTACTGGGCGGTGAGCTTGGCGGTGGCGAACGCGGCGATGAAGTGGCGGCGGGCCCACAGTCGGCGGACGTACTCGGGCAGGGAGGGCCGCGCGCCGCTGACCGAGAGGCCGTGGCGGGCGGCGAGGGCCGCGAGGTCGTGGTCGGCCGGGGCCGGAGCCTGGGGCTGGGGCGGTGTGTGGAGGACCGTACTCACATCCGCTGCTTTCGCTCGGGGGAGGGGCGTGGGTGGGGCCTGGGAGTCCAGGAGGTCCGGGGAACGGGTTCTCACCGGACTCTTCACGAACTCTTACGTCGGGACGGGACCGTATCGTCGTAACGGGAGCGTACGACGGGCGAACGTCGGAACGCAACCGTTTCGTCGTGACGCCCTATGCTGTCGGCATGACGACGAAGCCCGACGAGCCCCAGCAGCCCCCGCGCCGCCGGGCCCCCGCGGGGGCGGCCGTACTGCGGGAGGACGTGACCGAAGCGATCCGGGCGGCCGTCTTCGAGGAGCTCGCGGCCGTCGGCTACGCGCGGATGTCCATCGAGGGCATCGCGCGCCGGGCGGGCGTCGGGAAGACGGCGGTGTACCGCCGCTGGCGCTCCAAGCTGCACCTGGTGCTCGACATCGTCTCGGCGCTCGCCGTGCAGGGCCTGCCCGCGCCGGACACCGGCTCCCTGGAGGGCGACCTGCGGCTTCTCTACGAGGTGACGTCCCGCGCCCTGCGCCACCCGGTCGCCTCGCAGGTCATCCCCGACCTCCAGGCGGAGGCAGCGCGCAACCCGGAGATCGCCGAGGCCCTGCAGAAGGCCCTGCGGGAAGGCCAGGACGGGGTCGCCACCGGCATCGTCACGGCGGCGGCACGCCGCGGTGAACTGCGCGAGGGCATCGACCGCGACCTGGCCCTCGACCTGATCTCGGGCCCGCTGTACTGGCGCTCGGTGGTGATCCGCAGCCCGAGACTGCCCAAGGGATACCTGGGCGCACTGGCCCGGGCCACGGCGGAGGGCCTGAAGGCGTTGTGAGGGGCTCGCGACCGGCTCGGGCCGGTCAGCCCCGCCGCGCCTCGGGGTGCAGGCGCACCCAGCCTTCCCACGCGGACGTGATCATGTCCTGAACGTCCAGGCGGGCCTTCCAGCCCAGCTCCGCGGCCGCGCGGTCGGCGGAGGCGACGACACGGGCCGGGTCGCCGGGGCGGCGGGGGGCGACGGCCGGCGGCCGGTCGTGGCCGGTCACCGCGTTGATGCGGTCGATCATCTCCCGGACGGAGACGCCCTCGCCCCGGCCGATGTTGAGCGTCAGGTCGCGGCCCGGGGAGGAGCGCAGCACCCGGGCCGCCGCGACATGCGCCTCGGCCAGGTCCACCACGTGGATGTAGTCGCGTACGCAGGTGCCGTCCGGGGTCGGGTAGTCGTCACCGAACACGCGCGGCGGGGCGTCCTGCGTGAGCTTCTCGAACACCATCGGCACGAGGTTGAAGACGCCGGTGTCCGCGAGCTCCGGGCCCGCCGCGCCCGCCACGTTGAAGTAGCGCAGGGACGCCGTCGCCAGCCCGGTCGCCCGGCCCGTGGCACGCACCAGCCACTCACCGGCCAGCTTGGTCTCGCCGTACGGAGACAGCGGCGCGCACGGCGTCTCCTCCGTGACCAGGTCCACGTCCGGCATGCCGTACACCGCCGCCGAGGAGGAGAAGACGAACGACGGCACCTCCGCCGCCGTCACGGCCTCCAGCAGGACCCGCAGGCCCTCGACGTTCTCCCGGTAGTAGTGCAGCGGCCGTTCGACGGACTCGCCCACCTGCTTCTTCGCCGCGAGGTGGACGACGCCGGTGACTGCGTGGTCCGCGAGGGTGCGGGCGAGCCGCTCGGCGTCCAGGGTCGAGCCCACCACCAGGGGCACTCCGTCGGGCACGCGCTCGGCGATGCCGGTCGACAGGTCGTCGTACACCACCACGCGCTCGCCCGCCGCGGTCATCGCCCGTACGACGTGCGCGCCGATGTAACCGGCGCCGCCGGTGATCAACCAGGTCATGTGCGGCCGTCCCCTCGTCCGTTGGCCCGTGGTGGTGGTGCTGTGCGCTGAACCGTCGCGGTCGTCGTCCCCTGCGTCGTGTCTTCAGTGAAGCAGGCGGCGCAGGCGTGCGCGTACCACCGACAGCACACCGCGGACGCCGGGGGCCACCCGCAGCGCCAGCGCGCCGGAATGGGTGGCGTACGGCTGCACGAGCATCACGCCCCGCCGGGCGTTCGGGACGGCGCGGCGGCGCAGCAGACCGGCGCCCCGCAGAGCGTGCGCCGTGACGTCGCGGCTCGCGCCGTCCTCGAAGCGGACCCGCAGGCGCAGGTCCCAGGTGCCCGGGCCGAGGGCGGCCAGGGCGGGGAGGTCGACGGCCGTCTCCGCCGACCAGGTTCCGGCGGCCCCGCCGGCGCCGGAGCCGGTGGCGCACGGCACGAGCGCCACGGCCGCACCGGGCACCACCACGTCCCCGTCGTCCCGGTGCCGCCACTCCACGTCCACCGCCGCCGGCCCCGCTTGCGCCACCCGCCCGTACAGCTCGTGCAGGCGCAGCCGCAGCCGGGTGCCCCGCAGGCCCGGCCGCAGCTCCGCGTCGACAGCGAGGGGCAGCGCGCGCACCGGTCTGGTCCGCAGGGGCTCCAGGGAGACCTGCGGGAGCTTCTCCGACCAGACGGGCGTGCCGTCGGCGGTGCGGGCGTACGGCGGGCACAGCCGGGCCGGGCGGGCCGCGAGCTCCCGCAGCCGGGGCAGGTCGCACGGCTGCGGGGAGGCCAGGACGACCTGCCCCACCAGCCGGCCGGGGGCGGCCGGGTTGCGGGCCCAGTCGTCGGCGTCGTACTGCGCGAGGTGCGCCCGGGTGAGCTCCCACCACGCGTTCCGGTAGGCGGCGTTGCGCAGCCCCAGTTCGCGCACGTACATCCGCAGGTCGTGGTCGAGGAACTTGGCGCGCACGGCCCGCGCGAGTTCCTTCTGCCCGGCGCCCAGCAGCACCTCGTACGCCTGCCGGCACGCCTCGGTGCGGGCCCGCCAGTTCTCGACGCCCGCCCGGTCCAGGGAGATCGACAGCCGCCCGGCGGACCGGCGCACGTGCCAGAGGTAGACCCGGTCCGGGACCAGGGCGATGCGCGGGCCCGCGGCCAGCACGCGGGCGGTGAACACCACGTCCTCGTACGGGAAGCGGCCCTCGGGGAAGCGGATGCCGTGCGCGCGCAGGAAGTCGGTGCGGTAGAGCTTGTTGACGCAGAGCGTGTCGTGGACCAGGCGCGGTCGCCGCGCGGGGTGCGGAACCACGGCGTGCAGCGCGTAGAGGCGCTCCTGCCAGGCCACTTCGCGCCCCGACGGCAGCTCCCGGCGTACGCACAGACCGCCCGCGACCTCCGCGTGCGCGCCCTCGGCCGCGCGGAGCAGCGCCTCGACCGCGCCGGGCGGCAGGACGTCGTCGCTGTCCAGGAACATCACGTACGGCGCGGTCACGGCACCGAGTCCGGTGTTGCGGGGGGTGCCGCAGCCGCCGCTGTTGACGCGGCGGCGGATCACCTTCAGGCGGGGCTCCGAGGCGGCGAGCCGTTCCAGCAGGGCGGCGCTGCCGTCCTTCGAGCAGTCGTCGACGGCCACCACCTCGCGCACGGCCGGTCCCTGCGCGAGCGCCGAGCGCACGGCGTCCGTCACGTGCGCGGCGTCGTCGTAACCGATCACCACGACGGCCACCCGGGCACGCGGCTCCCGGGTCGCTTCCTCGGTCTCGCCCTCGGTCCCGCTCTCGGTCACACGCGCGGTCTCACGCCCGGTCTCACTCTCGGCATTCATCACGGCGGATCGTAAGCCGGGCGAATGACATGAAAGTGATAACACACCATCAAAACCTCTCGAAGTGGTGTATCCGGCACAGAATCGGGGCCGTGAAGAGCGGACAGTCGAGGGGGAGCGGCGGCCGGTCCGCCCGGGTGGCGGCACCCGTGGCGGTCCCGATGGCGGTGATGCTCGCCGTCGGCCTGTGGGGGCTGGACCGCGGCGGGATGTGGGGGGACGAGAGCGTCACCTTCCAGGTCGCCCAGCGCACGGTCCCGCAGATCTGGCGGCTGCTGCACGACGTGGACGCCGTGCACGGCCTGTACTACCTGTTCATGCACGCCGTCCTCTCCGTCCGTCCGGACGAGGTCGTCCTGCGCCTGCCGTCGGTGGTCGCGGCGACGGCGACGGCAGGCCTGGTCGGCGCCCTGGGCGCCCGGCTGGCCGGGCCCCGGGCCGGCCTGTGGGCCGGTGTGCTCTACGCGATCACCCCGATGACCGGCCACTACGCCCAGGAGGGACGGTCGTACGCGCTGGTCGCGGCGGGTGTGGCGGGGGCGACGCTGCTGCTCCTGACGACCGTCGACGGGGTGGGGGCCCGGGGGTGGTGGGCCTACGGGACGGTCGTCACCCTGACCTGTGCGCTGCACGAGCTGGCGGTGCCGGTGCTGGCCGCGCACGCGGTGACGCTGGCCCTGCTGCGGGTGCCGAGGAGGGTGTGGACCGGCTGGGCGCGGGCGGCGGGGGCGGTGGTGCTGCTCCTGCTGCCGCTGGTGTGGGTGTCGCAGGGGCAGGCCGGGCAGGTGGCGTGGCTGGTGGCGCCGGGATGGGACCGGGTCGAGCGGCTCGCCCGGAACTTCACCCCCGGGTCGGCGGGGCCGGTGTTCTGGGGGGCGCTGCTGCTGATGGCCGTGGGGCTGCGGGAGCGGCGCACGGCCGCGGTCGCCGTGCCGCTGCTGCTCGTGCCGCCGGGGCTCCTGATGACGGTGTCGCAGGTTCGGCCGCTCTATCACGACCGGTACGTGCTCTACGCGCTGGCGGGCGCGTCCCTGCTGGTCGCGGCAGGGGCGGCACGGGTCGCCGCACTGCTCGGGCGGGTGCGGTTCGACGGGCGGCGGATGCGGGTCCGCGGCCGGCACGCGCACGCTCTGGCGGGCCTCACCGGTGTCCTCGCCCTCACCGTCACCTTCCTGGCCCAGCTGCCCGTGCTCCGCCAGGACCGGACCGCAGCCCACCGCCCCGACAACCTCGCCGTGGTCTCCGCGCTCGCCGTCCGCCAGATGCGCCCCGGCGACCCGGTGCTGTTCGTGCCGTCGGTCGGCAGGCTCGCCGCACTGGCCTACCCGAAGGGGTTCCGCCGGGTGCGGGACATCGCGCTGCGGGGGTCCGTGCCCCCCTCCGGGACGCTGTGGGGCCGCGAGGCGACCCCCGGTGAGCTGCGGCGGCGACTCGCCTCGGTGGACCGCGTCTGGGTCGTCGCCGAGGCGCACGCGCTGGATCCGCGCCGGCCCCCGTCGGACCCGGTGGAGCGGACCAAGCTCGCCGTGCTGACCGAGGAGTTCACCGTCCGCGAGGAGCACGTCCGGCCGGAACGCGTCCGGGACGACGTACTCCTGCGCCTCTACGTCCGGCGCCGCCCGGGGGACGCGCCGGAGGGCTGCCCGGCAGGGGACGGGCCGTCGTGCCCGTCCGCGAGTGCCGCGGCCGCGTCCAGGGCCGTGGTGAGCTCGTCGAGGCGGGCGCGCAGGGTGCGGATCTCCTCGGCGCCGAAGCCGGTCGAGGACGCGATCCGGCGCGGCACCTGAAGCGCCCGCGCGCGCAGCGCCACACCCTCCTCCGTCAGCCGCACCTCCACCGACCGCTCGTCGCGGGCGCTGCGCTCCCGCCGCACCAGACCCGCCGCCTCCAGCCGCTTGAGCAGCGGCGACAGCGTGCCGGAATCGAGACGCAGGTGCTCACCGAGCTTCTTCACGGGCAGCTCGTCGTGCTCCCACAGCACCAGCATCACCAGGTACTGCGGGTAGGTGAGGCCGAGGTCCTTGAGGATCCCGCGGTAGACGCCGTTGAAGGCGCGGGAGGCCGCGTGCAGGGAGAAGCAGATCTGCTGGTCCAGGCGGAGCCAGTCGTCGTCCGGCGTGTTCATGCTCCCAGGATAGCCCGCGCCCGCCATTCAATTGCGCACAACTTAATTGTGTGCTCTAATTCTGGGTGTCGGGCGGCCCGGAAGCGGGCCGCCGAACGTTGACGTGAGAGGGAAGGTTTTCCATGGACGCGCTCTACACCGCTGTCGCCACCGCCACCCACGGCCGCGAGGGCCGGGCCGTCAGCTCCGACGGCGTGCTGGACCTCGCCCTGGGCACGCCGCAGGCGCTGGGCGGCAACGGCCAGGGCACCAACCCCGAGCAGCTCTTCGCCGCCGGTTACGCCGCGTGCTTCGGCAGCGCCCTCGGCCTGGTCGGCCGCGGCGCCAAGGTCGACGTCAGCGACGCCGCCGTGACCGCCGAGGTCTCCATAGGCAAGCAGGGCGAGGGCTTCGGTCTCGCCGTCACCCTCCGCGTGGAGCTCCCCGACAGCGTGGACGAGGCGACCGGCCGCAAGCTCGTCGAGCAGGCCCACCAGGTCTGCCCGTACTCCAACGCCACCCGCGGCAACATCGAGGTCGACCTCGTCATCGAGTAACCGCCCGCCCGCCACCCCCGACCCGCGCCAGCACCTCCCCCGTCCGTCCGCTCCACGCCACCACCACGGCCTCCTCGGGCACCGGGTGCCAGCGCGTCAGCAGCAGCCAGCGCACGTGGTAGCGGCGGACGACGGCGGACCGCTCGGCGCGGGTCGAACCGGGGGCCAGATAGGCCCGGACGTCGGCCGCCCGGCGCTCCCGCTCCCGCTCGTCCAGGGCGGGGTCGGGCCAGATGGGCGCGGCGAGGTTCGGGCCGTAGCCGGCGATCGCGTGACTGGCGAAGTACCCGTCGGTGATCACCACCTCGCCGGGCCCGATGTGCCGGGCCGCCCAGTCGTACGACGGCCAGCGCGTCGGCTGCGCGAACCCCACCGGGTCCACCGAGCGCGGCACCACCGCCCCGGCGTGCACGGTGACGAACCCCGCGCACACCCCGGCCGCCGCCACCGCGCCCAGCACCCGCCGGGCCGCTCGCCAGGGCCGGGGCGCCGCCAGTTCCACCGCCAGGGCGAACTGCAGCGGCACCAGTACGGCCCACAGGGCCCGGGCGTACGTGTAGTGCCCGCTCACCCAGCCGTACGCCACCAGCAGGCACTCCAGCAGGAACATCCACACCAGCGGATCACGCGCCGACCTGCGGGCCCGCACCCACAGCGCGGGCAGCCCGAGCAGCGCCAGCCAGGAGTTGGCGAGCATCCTCTCGTAGAGCTGACGGTGCATCGCGTCCATGCCGGTGTCGCCCACCAGCGTCAGCACGTCGTAGTACGGCCACGCCACCGCCACGGCCAGGCAGGCCGACCCCGCGAGTGCCCAGCGCGCCACGACCGGGCGGCGCCACCCGCGCTGCCGGGCCGCCACGATCCCGGCCGCTCCGGTCAGCGCCGAGGCCGCCGTGACGGGGTGGGTGAGCAGGATCAGCCCGTACAGCAGGCCGAGGCCGGCGTACCCCCACCAGCCGCCGAGTCCGCTCGGGCCGACGAACCGCACGGCGGGGGCGTCGTCCCCCGCGCGCGTGCCCGTCCAGGCCCATGCCCAGAACGTCAGGCCGATGGCGAGCGCGGACGGGTAGCCCAGGTTCGTCGTCATCGACATCAGCCCGAGGTAGCCGCTCCACAGGATCCGCGCGCTGCCCCACAGCAGCGTCATGAACAGCAGCGCCCACACCGGCGCCCAGGGACGCGGGGTGAGGGTCCTGACGAACCGGCCGAGCCCCGTCAGCAGCACCACCAGGTGCACCGGCCCGGCGAGCTTCACCACCTCCCAGCCGGACAGCCCCGTCAGCCGCGCCAGCAGGCCCTGCGCGACGGCGTAGGGGCCGTAGTACGGGCTGCCCTCACCCGGCAGGTCCGCCATGGTGTGGGCCGGGTGCAGCAGATCGGCCCTGAGGCGCTCGACGACCGCCGCGTGCTGCCCGGCGTCGCAGCACAGCGGCACCCGCCAGTACGCCAGTGTCATCACAAGCCAGAACAGGGCGCCGTAGAACTGGTACGGGGTGAGCCGTCCGGCACGGCCGCCGCGCAGCGCCGTCGCACCGCGCACGGCCCGCCGGACGAGGGCCGGGGCGCTCACCGGAGGGCGGAAGGGGTCTGGGACATGCGCCGAATGTTCCCGCCCCACGCCCGCCCCGACCCCGGATCACTTCATCGGGTGAGGCCGCTACCCCCACCTGCTGCGGGTCAGACGGCCCCTGCCCCTACCTGCTGCGGGTGAGGCCGCTGCCTCCACCTGCGTCGGGTCAGACGGCCGCTGCCTCTACCTGCTGCGGGTGAGGCCGCTGCCTCCACCTGCTGCGGGTCCGGCGGCCGCTGCCTCCACCTGCCGCGGGTCCGGCGCCGCTGCCCCCGACCCGCCGGCCGTCACTCGCACAGCGCCCGCTGCGCCGCCACCGGCCAGCGGGCGAACCGGAACTGCGTCCGCTCGACCGACCCGGTGAGGTTGTGCCAGAACCGCCCGGGGGTGAGCGGGGCGCGCACCGACTCGCGCAGCTCGGCCAGTTCGCCGCAGCCCAGCGCCGCCCGGGCCGCCTCGACCGCCTCCCGCGGTGCCCCGGCCCGCAGCAGGTCGCGCTGCGGCGGGTGCTCCGCCGCCCACTCGGCGAAGATCCAGTAGTTGCGCAGGAACTTCTCGTGCCCGGGCCAGCTCCACCGCTCCAGCGCCAGATGCGCCCCGATCGGACTGGCCAGCCCCCAGGCGTCGTTGACGTAGGCGTCCAGCGGCGCCGCCGCGCCCGTCACCCCGAGGTGCCGGCCCACGATCACCACCCGGTACGGGGCGTCCGCCCGCATCGGCGTGGCGTGCAGCCGCCGCGCTGCGTCGAAGTAGAGCAGCGTCGGCCCGGGCGCGCGCTCGGCCCGCGCGAGCATGGCGCGCCCCTCGGGCAGGGCGGGCCAGTTGGCCACCCAGGTGCCGGTGCGCACCGGGTTGTGGTCGCCGAGGCCCTCCACGTCGGAACTGCGCACATTGAACGACCCGGGCGTGCTGCGCACGTCGAACGGCGCCCGCAGCGGACTGACCGCCGCGCACAGCCACACCACCAGCAGCGCGCCCGCCACGCCCGTGACCCTGCTCGCGGGCACGACCAGCACCGGCAGGAGCAGCAGGAGCAGCGCCGGAAGGATCATGCGGGCGTGCATGTAGTCGCCGCCGACGCGCACCACGTACCCGGCCAGCAGCAGACCGGCCGCGAGGGGCGCCAGCAGCACCGCGAGCGAGGCCCGCCCCGGGACCCGGACGCGCTGCTCCCGCCGGGCGCGCCGCACCAGCAGGACGGCCAGCGCCCCGAGCACCGGCACGACCGGCCACAGCCAGTACGGCCCGAGCGTCTCCTGCACATACCCCGCGCCCCGGCTCCAGTCGCTGGCGCTCGCCTCCTTGGCGATGGCCGGCAGCGGCACCAGGATCCCGTAGTACCCCGCCCGGAACACCTCGTACGCCAGCGGCACCGCACCCGCCGAGGCCAGCGCCGCCGCCGTGCCCCGCCGGGAGGGACGCAGCACCCACCACTGCGCCGCGAGGAAGCACACCGTGACCACCGCCAGATCGGGCCTCACCAGCGCGCCCAGCCCGAACACGAAGGCCGCGGCACACGTCTCACGGCTCTCCTGACCCCGCCGGGTCCGCACCAGCAGCCACCACGACAGGCCGGTCCAGAAGGCGCCGAGACCGCTCTCCAGACCGGACGTCATGTACGACCAGAACGGCGGCACCGCCAGCAGCACGCACACGCCCGCCGGGAGCAGCAGCCCGGCGCTGCGGTGCAGCCGGCACGTGGCGAGCAGGGCGAACGCGAACCCGGTGGTGCTCAGCAGCAGCCCCAGCCCGACCGCGAGGAACGCCGGGTCCTCACCGGTGACCCAGGTGGTGAGCGCGAGCAGCCACTGCCACAGGGTGCCCGTCGAACTCTCCGCCCGCTCCCCGATGTTGAACACCGGCCCGTTGCCCGCCAGGATCTGCCGGACCGGACGCAGGTAGATGAGCCCGTCGTCGCAGATCCAGCGGCGCCGGTAACCCAGCACGAACAGGGCCGCGGTGGGCACGGCGACCAGGGCGGCGTGCCACCGGCGCACCGGCCGCAGCCGCTCGGCGACGGCGGGCGGCGGGGCCGAGGAGGCCCGCTGACCGGGCAGGGAGGGAACGGCCTCGGGGGTCGCGGGAGTTCTCATCTGTCGATCAGCGCCTCGGGTCGGATGCGGACACCCTCGGTCCGGCGGGCCGCGGGCAGCAGCGCCCCGCCCCGCTCGCCGAGCATCAGCAGCCGGACGACCCGCTCGGCGGCCCGCCCGTCCTCGAACTCGCAGTACCGCTCACGGAAACCGGAGCGCAGCCGCGCCGCCTCCGCGTCCTGCCAGGTGCCGGACGCGAACAGCCAGGTCAGCTCCCGGTAGGAGCGCGACACATGGCCCGGCGCGTCGGCCGTGATGTCGAAGTAGGCGCCCCGGCTGGCCGCGAACGCGCCCCAGTCGTCGGCGTGGACCACGATCGGCCGGTCCAGCAGGGCGTAGTCGAACATCAGGGCGGAGTAGTCGGTGACCAGCACGTCGGAGGCGAGCATCACGTCCTCGACGTGGGGTTCGTCCGTCGCGTCCACCAGCACGCCCCGCCGGTGCAGGTCGGACAGGCCGAGGCCGCGCGCGACGCCCGCCGCGAGCGACGGGTGCAGCCGGACGACCAGCGTGTGCCCGGGGCCCAGGTCCTCGGCGAAGCGGGCGAGGTCGAACCGGTCGACATGGCCGCCCCGCCGGTAGTCGCGACGGGTCGGCGCGTACAGCACGACCGTGTCACCGGCCGGGACGCCGAGCCGCTCCCGCACCTCCCGGCCCCGCTCCGGATCGGCGCCGACCAGCACGTCGTTGCGCGGGCTGCCCGTCCGCAGCGAGGTGAAGTGGCACGGGTAGGCCCGCTCCCACGCCCGCTCCGCGTGCCGGCCCGCGACCAGGCTGTAGTCCCAGCGGTCGGCGCGGCGCAGCATCTGCGGCACGTCGAAGCCGTGCCGGGCGCCCGGCTTGGTCAGCAGGTCGGCGCCCATGTACTTCAGCGGGGTGCCCTGGTGGGTGTGGATGTGCACGCTGCCGGGCCGCTTGGCCAGGGTGCCGGGCCAGTTGACGTTGTTCACCCAGTACGTGGCCCGGGCCATGACCTCGTGGTAGCGCCGCGAGCCCGGCGTCACATGGTCGATGCCGGGCGGCAGCGCGTCCACCGCGTCCTCCCGCACCACCCACACGCCCCGGATGTGCGGGGCGAGCTCGCGCGCCTTCGCGTGGATCGCGGCCGGATCACCGCTCACGCCCCGGTGGTGGGTCGCCGAGTAGACCGCCAGGTGCGGATCGAGGGGGCGCTTCGACTGGGTCGCGTACCAGGCGCGCCGGGCCGTCTCCGACGCCTTCCCCGCCACCCTCCGCCGCCCGCCCAGGGCGGCGGCGCGCAGGTCCCGCAGCCCGCGCGCCGCCGCGTACGACGCGTAGGGCGCCGAGGCCAGCAGCCGCATCTCGGCCCCGCGCCAGCCGTCCGGCAGCGGAAAGCCGCCCTCGGGGAGGTGACGGCGGTGGAAGGAACGGATCTCGCGGTAGAAGTCGCCCCGGTCGGCGGGCCGCACCCGGTCCTCGCGGGCCAGCACGAACAGCATGTGGTCCAGAGCCCGTTCCAGCAGCAGCGGCCGCGCCCAGCCGAGGTCGGGGCGCTGTTCCAGGAACGCGAACAGGCCCTCGTACTGCCCGAAGATGTCGAAGTGCCGGCGCCCGGGCGTCTTGGTGATCGCGCCCTGGCGGCGCTGCCGGTACTCCACGCCGATCCGGTCCAGGCAGGCGATGCGCTCGGCCAGCACCATCGACCGGTAGGTGACCGGCGCGTCCTCGTACAGCCCCGCCGCGTACCGCAGACCGTGCTCCAGGAAGAAGGAGCGCCGGTAGGCCTTGTTCCAGGCGACCAGGAACAGGTTCAGGTACTGCGGGCTCTCCCGGATGCCGAACGTGTCCAGGCCCGCCGCGGCCAGCAGGTCCGCCGCCTCGCTGCGCCCGCCCCGGCCCCACCAGTGGGTACGCACGTGGTCGAAGACCAGGATGTCCGGATCCCCGGTCGCCGCCAGCCGGGCGGCGACGGCGGCCAGCAGGCCCGGCGTGTAGCGGTCGTCGCTGTCCAGGAACAGCACGTAGTCGCCGGCGGCCTGCGCGAGACCGGCGTTGCGGGCCCGGCCGAGGCCCACGTTCTCCGGCAGGTGCAGCACCCGCACCCGGTCGTCGCGGGCCGCGTACTCGTCGAGGATCGCGCCGCTGCCGTCGGGCGAACGGTCGTCCACGGCGATCACCTCGAAGTCGCCGTGGGACTGGCCGAGCACCGAGTCGAGACACTCGCGCAGGAAACCCTGCACCTTGTAGACGGGGACGATGATGCTGAAGCGGGGCACTTCTTCGGTCAGCTCCTTGTGAGGGTGGCGGCGGGGGCCGGGACGCGCTCCGCGAGCGGCACCACGGGCGGGATCGACTCGGGCGGCTGACCCAGCAGCACCCGGCGCACGACGCGCTCGGCGGCCCGCCCGTCGTCGAACTGGCAGAAGCGCTCCCGGAACGCGGCCCGCAGCGACGTGGCGGTCCCGTCCGCCCAGGAACCGTCGCGGAAGACGCCCGCCAGCTCCTCGGGCGTGCGGGCGATGCGGCCCGGCGGGAGTCCCATCAGGTCGAAGTAGACGCCCCGGGTCTCGCGGTAGACGTCCCAGTCGTCGGCGTACACGACGATCGGCCGGTCCAGGTTGGCGTAGTCGAACATGATCGACGAGTAGTCCGTGATCAGCGCGTCCGCGGCCAGGCACACGTCCTCCGACGAGCGGTGCCCGGTGACGTCGATGATCCGCCCGCCGCCCCTGCTCGCCCCCTGGTCGTAGAAGTAGTGGGCGCGCAGCAGCACCACGTACTCGTCGCCGATCGCCTCGCAGAACTGCGCCAGGTCCAGGCCCGTCTCGAAGCCGGTGGCGTAGTCGCGGTGCGTGGGCGCGTACAGCAGGGCCTTCTTGCCCTCGGGGACGCCCAGTTCCTTGCGGATCCGGGCCACGTCCTCGGCGGACGCCGTGCAGTAGACGTCGTTGCGCGGATAGCCGTACTCCAGGGTCTCGTGGGCGCTGGGGAACGCCCGCTCCCACATCTCGGTGGAGTGCCGGTTGGAGGTGAGGTTGTAGTCCCAGCGGTCCACCCGGGCCAGCAGCCTGGCGAAGCTGCCGGTCGCCGCGGCCACCACGGGGTACGTCGCCTGGTCGGCGCCCATCGTCTTCAGCGGCGTGCCGTGCTGGGTCTGCAGGTGCACGCTGCCGGGCCGCTTGACGACGGCGTCGGCGAAGTTGGCGTTGTTGACGAGGTACTTGGCGCGGGCCAGCACCTCCCAGTACGTCCGGCTGCCGATGACCGCGTACTCGACGTCCGGCGGCACACTGCCCACCGCGCCGGGCTCCACCAGGAACACCGCGCGCAGGTGCGGCGCCAGTTCACGGGCCTTGGCGTGGATCGCGGCCGGGTTGCAGGCGTAGCCGCGGCCCCAGTAGGCGCAGTACACGACGAGATTCTCGTCCAGCGGCAGACGCAGGCCCACCGCGTACCGCAGCCGGGTGCGCAGCCCGCGCGGGCGGGGCAGCAGCGCGGCGGCCCGCGACGCCGTCCGGTTGGCGGCGCGCAGGGCGCGGAACGCCGGGTACGAGCCGGAGGCGAGCAGCCGGTGCTGGACGCCGAGGCTGCCGCCGGGCGCCCGGTATCCGGCCGGACGGTGGCGCCGGTAGAGCGCGCCCGCCCGCCGGAAGAAGGCCCGGCGCCCGGACGTCAGCCGCCGGGGATGGGCGGCCGTCTTCAGCACGGCGGTGAAGAGCTGCTCGAACAGCGGCGACCGGCGATCCGGCGGAAGTCCCTGCTCCGCGGCCCGCGTCAGTACCAGTTCGCACTGGTCGAGCAGCTCGGTGTGGTGGGCGCCGGGCAGCCCCAGCCGGTTGCCCTGCCGGCGCAGCAGGTGCCGGACGACGACCGCGCGCAGCACCGCCACCCGCTCCGCCCGCAGGGCGACCAGCCCGCCGAATCCGATGTCGGTGTAGTGCTCCCCGGGGAAGGCGAGGCCCTGCTCGGTGAGGAAGGCCCGCCGGTAGAGCGCGCTCCACGCGGGGAGTGCCACACCCGTCAGCCGCGGGGCCCGGCCCGGGGGGAACGCCCCGTCCGGTGTCCCGGCCAGCAGCGGGGCGGCCGGGTTGGTCGGCTCTCCCTCCCACCAGGGGGTGCGCTCGTGCTCGAAGTACAGGACGTCCACGTCGCCCACCGCGCCCAGCCGGGCGTCCAGCGCCGCCAGCGCCCCCGGGACCAGGACGTCGTCGCCGTCGAGGAACAGCACATGGCCGCCGACCGCCGCCTTCAGCCCGGTGTTGCGCGCCCCGGCCAGACCGGCCGACGGCGGTGAGTGCACCGGCGTCACCCGGGAGTCCCGCTCGGCGTACCCGGCGACGACGTCCGCCGCCGGCGCGTCGGGCGCGTCGCACACCGGGATCAGCTCGAAGTCGCCGAACGACTGGGCGAGGACCGAGTCCAGCGCCAGGGACAGCCGGCCCGTGACCCCATGGGACGGGACGACGATGCTGAAGCGGGGCATTCTGCTCTTTCTGTCGAGGGCGGTCTGCCCGGGGCGGTCTTCACGAGGTGGTGCGGGCGGGCCGTCTCATCCGGCGCGCGGGCCTCCCGGACGCCCGGACGGACGCCACGAAGGCGGCCGGCTGGGCGTCGGCCGCGACGGGCTGGAGGGCATGCGGACTCCCGGAGTGCGAACCGTGGTCAGTGGCGGTCAGCGGAGGTCAGTGGCGGTCAGTGGAGGTCACAGGCGGTCGGTCACGGCGTGCGGACCGGCCGGCAGCGGCACCGTGGTGAGCGGCTCGCGCGGCAGCGAGGCCGCCGCCGACGGCACCGGGCGGCGTTCGCCGAGCGGCACCACCGGCGGCAGCTCCGACTCCCCGAGGACGACCCGGCGCACCACCCGCTCGGCGGCCCGGCCGTCGTCGTAGGTGCAGAACCGCTCCCGGAACGCCGCCCGCAGCTGGGCCGAGCGGGAACCGCGCCAGTGGCCGGTGGCGAAGATGTCGATCAGCTCGTCCTCCCCGCGAGCGACCGCGCCCGGCGGGACATCGCGCAGGTCGAAGTAGGTGCCCCGGGCCGCGTCGTAGGCCTCCCAGTCGTCGGCGTGGATCACGATCGGCCGGTCCAGGTTGGCGTAGTCGAACATCAGCGACGAGTAGTCCGTGACCAGGGCGTCCGACGCCAGGCAGAGCGACTCCACGCTCGGGTGGCCGGAGACGTCGACGACCCGGCCGCAGGTGCTGGTCAGCGGGGCGTCGTAGGCGTGGTGAGCGCGGGCCAGGACGACGAAGCGCGGGCCGAGGCGGCGCACGATCCGCTGGAGGTCGAGGGCGTGGCGCTGGGAGCGGCGGTAGTCGCGGTGGGTCGGCGCGTACAGGATGGCCACCGCGCCCCGGGGGATGCCGAGCGAGGCGCGCAGCCGGGCCACGTCCGCCGGGGTCGCCGTCCGGAAGACGTCGTTGCGGGGGTAGCCGTACTCCAGCGTGGTGTAGCGGCCGGGGTGGACACGCTCGTGGGTCAGGGTGGTGTGGCGGTTGGCGGACAGCACGTAGTCCCAGCGGTCGACGTCCTTCAGCAACCGGGCGAAGTCCCGGCCGCGGGCCGCCGCGGGCCGCTCCTGGAGGTCGAGGCCGATGTGCCCGAGCGGGGTGCCGTGCCCGGTCTGGATCAGGACCTGGCCCCGGCGCTTGGCCAGCCGGTCGTCGAAACCGGTGTTGCTGACCAGGTAGCGGGAGCGGGCCAGCGCCGTCCAGTAGGCGGCCGTACCGGGGACGATGCGGCGCGGGCCGGGCGGGATGGTGTGGTGGTGCTCGCGGCGGGCGATCCACGCGGTGCGGATGTGCGGCGCGAGGTCGCGGAAGGCCGCCTCCAGCGCGCCGGGGTTGCAGGCGTGGCCGCGCCCGTCGTAGGCGGCGAAGGCGGCGCGGTCGGAGCGCAGCGGCAGGCAGCGCTGCACCCGGTAGTGGGCCCTGAGGGCCGCCGACCGCAGGCCCCGCAGCAGCGTCCCGGCGCTCCGGGCGGTGGCGCGGTGCAGCGCCGACGCCAGCTGGAGGGTGCGGTAGGTGCGGTGCAGGCCGAAGCGGATCAGGACGTGGTGGATCCGGCAGCGCAGGGGACCGGTGACGCCGGGGGTGCGGTAGCGCCGGTAGTGGGCGCGGGCCCGGCGCAGGAAGTCGGCGCGCGAACCCCGGGGGAGCCGGTCCCGCCGGGAGTAGACGATCGCCAGGTGGTGCACCATGCGGCGGAACAGCACCGGCCGCCACCGCGTCAGTTCGGGGCGCTGGTCGAGGAACGCGAAGACCCGGTCGTACTGCTCGAAGACGTCGAAGTGCCGCTCGCTGGTGGTGCGCAGGATGCTGCCCTGCCGCCGCTGCCGGTAGTGCACGCAGACCCGGTCGAGGGTCGCGATCGACTCGGCGGTCATCAGCACCGGGTACGTCCACGGCGTGTCCTCGTAGACGCCGGGCGGGAAGGCGAAGCCCCCCTCCTCGACGAACTCCCGCCGGTAGGCCTTGTTCCAGGCGACCATCAGCAGCCGCAGCAGCCCCGGCCGGTCCTCCAGGCGGAACGGCGCCGGGCCCTGCTCGGTGAGCTGCAGGGCCGCCTGGTTGCGGACGGCCTCCCCGGTCCAGTAGGTGCGCGCGTAGTCGAAGACCAGGACGTCCGGCTCGCCCGTCTCCTTCAGCCGGTCGGCGATCGAGCGCAGCGCGTCGGGCGTGAGGGTGTCGTCGCTGTCGAGGAACAGCAGGTAGTCGCCGCTCGCGTGCGCCACGCCGGCGTTTCTCGCGCGGCCCAGGCCGACGTTCTCCGGCAGATGCACGGGGCGGACGCGCGTGTCACGGGCGGCGAACTCGTCGATGATCGCGCCGCACGCGTCCGGCGAGCAGTCGTCGACGACGATCAGTTCCAGATCGGGACAGGACTGGGAGAGCACCGATTCGAGGCACTCGTGCAGGTACGCCTGAACCTGGTACGCGGGGACAATGACACTGAACCTGGGCAAGAGGCCATCCATCGGTCGGCGCGGGCGTTCGGCCCGGGAACGGCCGATGGGCCGACTTGGTTACGGTGGCTACGGCATACGGGGGAACGTGGAAGGGGCGGACCGCCCCCGGTCCGCCCCTCCAACTGGCCTGTGGCACAGGCTATTTGACCGCTCCGGCCATCACGCCGGACACGAACTGCCGCTGGAACGCGAAGAAGACGGCCAGCGGGACCACCATCGAGATGAACGCGCCGGGTGCCAGCACGTCGATGTTGTTGCCGAACTGCCGTACCTGCGTCTGCAGCGCGACCGTGATGGGCTGGCTCCCGGAGTCCGAGAAGATCAGCGCGACCAGCAGGTCGTTCCACACCCACAGGAACTGGAAGATGCCGAGGGCCGCGATCGCCGGGGCGCCGAGCGGCATCACGACACGGAAGAACAGGCGCAGTTCACCCGCCCCGTCCAGACGCGCGGCCTCCAGCAGTTCTCGCGGGATCTCCGCGAAGAAGTTCCGCAGCAGGAACACCGCGAACGGCAGGCCGAAACCGACGTGGAAGAGCACCACGCCCACCACCGAGCCGAAGATGCCGATCTTGCCGAAGAGTTCGGCGATCGGGATCAGCGCCACCTGCACGGGCACGACCAGCAGGCCGACCACGCCGAGGAACCACCAGTCCCGGCCGGGGAACTCCATCCAGGCGAAGGCGTAACCCGCGAGCGAGCCGATGACCACGACCAGCAGCGTTGCCGGTACGGTGATCCACACCGTGTTCAGCAGGGAGTTGGTGATGTCCTCGTTCTGCAGCAGCTTCGAGTAGCTGTCGAAGGTGATCTGGGAGGGCTCGGTGAACACCTTCCACCAGCCGCTCGCCGCGATGTCCTCCGGCGCGCGGAGGCTGGACAGCAGCAGCCCGATGGTCGGCACCAGCCAGAACAGTCCGACGACGATGAGGAACACCCGCAGCGCCCCGCCGCTGACCGCCCCGGCGAGCCGCGACCCCAGCGACTGTCCGGTCTTCATCGCCGCACCTCCCGTCGCAGCCTGCGTACGTTTAACCACATCACCGGGATCACGAGCAGCAGCAGGAACACCGAGATGGCGCTGGCGATGCCCGGCTGGTCCTCGGAGAAGCCCTTGCGGTACAGCTCCAGGGCGAGGACGTTCGCGTCGTCCTGGGAGGAGCCCGGAGCGATGATGAAGACCAGGTCGAAGATCTTCAGCACGTTGATCATCAGGGTGACGGGGACCACCGCGAGGACCGGCGCCAGCAGCGGCACGGTGACGCGCCGGAACACCTGCCACTCGCTCGCGCCGTCGACCCGGGCCGCCTCCAGCAGCTCCCGGGGCACGCTCGCGAGCCCGGCCGCGATCAGCACCATCGCGAACCCCGCCCACATCCAGATGTACGAGCCGATGATGGCCGGGGTGACCAGGGACGGGCCCAGCCAGTCCAGGCCGTTGTACGGCTCCTTGAAGTTGCTCGCCGGGAGCCGCAGTTGGGCCCCGTCGGCCGAGGCGGGCAGCGTGAAGGTGCCGTCGCCCGCGGCAGTCGTCGACGCCACGACCCTGCCGTCCTTGACGGCCTCGATCCGCATGCCGGCGTAACCCAGCTCGGACGGGTCGACGCTGTTGAGCTTGCCGACGCCCTTGCCGCGGGTGAAGTCCTGCCAGGTCGTGCCCGTGACCTTGCCCGGCTCGGGCTTCGGCGCCACCGCGGCCTTCACACCGTCGGGCATCTGATCCGGCGCCACCCCCACCAGGGGCAGGGAGACCGCCTCGCCGGTGCGGACGGGCGACGTGGTGATGAACGCGCCCCCGCCGGCCGACTTCAGCGGCGAGTCGCGGCCCGGGTGGGCCTTCGGGAACGCCGAGGCCTGGGCGAACGTGTCGTGCACGCCCACCCACACCGCGTTCGCGACGCCCTTGTCCGGGTCCTGGTCGTACACCAGGCGGAAGATGATGCCCGCCGCCAGCATCGAGATCGCCATCGGCATGAAGACGACCAGCTTGAACGCCGTACCCCAGCGCACCCGTTCGGTCAGCACCGCGAAGATCAGGCCGAGCGCCGTCGCGACCGTCGGCGCGAACACCACCCAGATGATGTTGTTCTTCAGCGCGGTGCGGATGCCCTCGTCGGTGAAGAGGGCCTTGTAGTTGTCGATTCCGGCGAAGCCGTCACCGGACTGGTCGTAGAAGCTGCGTACGACCGAGTACCCGATCGGGTACACCACGAGCGCGCCGAGCAGGACGAGCGCGGGCAGCAGGAACAGCGCCGCGACGGTCCTGCGGGTGCCGGTCACACTCTTGCGCGACTTGGGAGCGGCAGGGGGCTTGCCGCCCCCTGCCGCCGGAACCGACGACATGACGTCAGTTCCCGTACGCCGCGGCCGCTTCGGCCTCCAGCTTCGCCTGGGTCCCCGCGACGTCCTTCGGGTTCTTCAGGAAGTCCTGGAGGATCTTCCACTCGCCCTTGCCGGGCGTACCGCCGAAGGCCTGCGGGGCCTGGTCGGACATGTCGAAGCGGAAGTCGTCACCGGCGTCGATGAGCGCCTTGGCGATCTTCTGCTGCACCGCGTTCGGATAGTCGGAGTTCGGCACGTTCTTGTTCGGCGACAGGTAGCCGCCCAGCTTGGCCTGGATCGACGCCGCGTCCGGGGAGGCGAGCCAGGTGGCCAGGGCCTGCGAGCCCTTCGAGTCCTCCAGGATCACGGCCGCGTCGCCGCCCGAGACCACCGGGCCCTGGTCACCCACGGCCGGGAACGGGAACACCTTCGCGTCCGTCCCGATCTTCATGCTCGACGGGATGTTGACCTGCGCGAAGTCACCCGCCGCGACCATGGCCGCCTTGGGCTGGTCCCCGCCGGTGAAGACCTGCGTGACGGACGCCGGGAAGTCGGTCTGCAACGCCCCGTTCGCCCCGCCCGCGATCCAGTCCGGCTTGCCCCAGACCTGCGCGAGCGTGGTCAGCGCGTCCTTCACGGACGGGTCCGTCCACTTGATCTCGTGCTTGGCCAGCTGGTCGTACTTCTCCGGGCCGGCCTGGGAGAGGTAGACGTTCTCGAACCAGTCGGTCAGTGTCCAGCCCTCGGCCGCGCCGATGGAGAACGGGGTGACGCCGGAGTCGAAGACCGTCTGCGCGGTGTTCAGCAGATCCGGCCAGGTCTCGGGCTCACTGGCCCCCGCGTTCTCGAAGACCTGGTTGTTGTACCAGATCAGCGACTTGTTGGCGGCCTTGTAGTAGACGCCGTACGGCTTGCCGCCCACCTTGCCGATGTTCTGCCAGCCCTGCGAGTAGTTCTCGCCGAGCTCCTTGACGGCGTCGGAGCCCAGCTGCTTGGCCCAGCCCTTGTCGACGGCCTGCTTGATGGCGCCGGGCTGCGGCAGCATCACGATGTCCGGCGGCTGCCCGCCGGCCACCTTCGAACCGATGAAGTTGATGATCGGGTCCTGTGCGGGCACGAACGTGACCTTGGCGCCCGTGCGGTCCTCGAACTCCTGCAGGACCTTCTTGAAGTTGGCCTGTTCCGTGCCCGTCCACACGGCGGCGATCTCCAGGCTCGTCCCGTCCAGCTTCGGAAGGGTGACGTTGCCGGCGGTGTCGTCGCTGCTGGGCGTGCTTCCGCCGCTGCCCTCGTCGCTGCTTCCGCAGGCGGAGAGCGAGAGCGCGAGGGCTCCCGCGGCGACGGCGGCCGCCGCCTTGGCGGCTCTGCGGTGCTGGGGGGTCGCCGTGTCCCGTTCGGGCGACCAGCGTGTCCGGATGGTGCTGCTCGTCATGCGCATGACTGCCCCGCTTCTTCGTTCCTCGTCGAACGTCGAGCGCGCTCCCGTGCGATCTGGTCTACGCCCGGGTGTGCGGGGGCGGCAAGATGGCGTCGGCTGTCAAGCGGGGGATCGTGACTCCCTCGTGACCAGGGACGCGGCCCCGTGACGCGGGGGGAGCCGAAGACCCTCCCCGCTCACAGGAGCGACGGCACCTTCGCAGCCGCGACCTCCCGTGCCGCCCTTTCCAGCGCGCTGGCCAACAGTGCCAGGTCGGTCGGGCCGTTTCCGAGTTCCCGCACCGGGCGGCGGGCCGGAGGGTCACCCATGCGGTGCCATTCCAGGGGGACGACGGTGGGGCGCAGCGTCGCCGTCCGGGGAATCCGGCCGGTGACCCGGCCGCCCTGGAACGGGGTGACCCGCCCGTCCGCCCCGGTCAGCCGCCCCCGGCCGGGGGCGGGCTCCTCCGGGCCCGGGGCCGGGGCGTCCAGTGCGACGCGCAGGGTGGCCCGGCGCGCCGGTTCCGTCTCCGCCGTACGGGCGCACGGGCCGGTGGCCGCGACCAGATGCACGCCGAGCCGCTCGCCCTCCCGGGCCACGGCCTCCAGCGCCCGCATCACCGACCCGGCCGCGGGCCGCCCGGTCGAGCCGAGCGCCGGGGAGACCAGGGCGTCCAGGTCGTCCACGACCACGACGAGCCGGGGCAGCGGCGGTGCGGCCGCCTCCGTCTGCCGCCGGGCCGCTCCCGGCCGCAGCCGCATGGTGGAGCTCGACGGGGAGTCGAGGTCGCCGGCCCCCGCGGCCGCCGCCTCGGTCCGGGCGCCGCCCCGGGCCGTCGCCGTGCGCTGCGCGACCATACGGCCCGACAGCTCGCGACCGGTGTGCCACTCGGCGAAGTCGGACCGCCCGAGCAGCTCGGCGCGCCGCTTCAGCTCGGCGCTCAGGGACTGCGCGAACTCCCGCATCCGGACCGGGTCGTGGGCCATGAGGAGGGTGGTGACGTGCGGGACGTCGGTGCACACCCGCAGTCCCTCGCCCTGGCCGCCGCCCGCGCCCGGACCGCCCCGGCCGTCGACCAGCACGATGCCGAGCCGGTCCGGCCGCTCGGCGGCGGCCAGGGACGCGACGACCGACCGCAGCAGCTCCGTACGGCCGCTGCCCGGCGGGCCCTCGATCAGCAGGTGCGGTCCCTGGGCCGCGAGGTCCACGCCGACCGGGCCGCGCGGCCCGGCGCCCAGCACCGCGCGCACGCGTCCGCCCAGCGCCTCGGCGTCGTCGGCCGCGTCCGCCCAGCGGGCCATCAGCGACGCCGGGGTGGCGCGGGCCAGCCCCAGTTCGTCCAGCAGCCGGGCCGCCTGCGGCAGCGGTGCGGAGACCCGCGGCTGCCGCTCACCGGCCGGGCCGTCCGGCCGCAGCGGCGCCAGCGCCCGCGCGAACCGCTCCGCCCAGGCCGCGGAGACGGCGTCGACGGTGGCGACGGTGCCGTGCCCGACGGGCCCGGCCGACGCGCCGTCACCGCCGGCCCGGGCCACCCGCATCAGCCGCAGGGCCGTCGCCACGTCCCCGCTGAGCAGCGCGACCGCGCCGCACTGCCGGAAGACCGGCGCCACCGAACAGGCCGCCTCGTAGGTGTCCGTCACCGGCGAGGCGGGGGAGGCGGCGGCCGTCTCGGCCAGACAGACGACGTGGATCCCGGCCCGGGGGCCCTCCAGCGCCAGCCGTCCGAGGGCTCCGCGCAGGTCGGCACCGCCGGGATCGCCGTCGACGACCACGACGGTGTACGGACCCGGGAAACCGCCTGTCGCGTCGGTGCCGGTGTCGTCGTCCAGGGCCCAGGAAGGGCGGCGCGGGCCCGGCACGCTGTGCCTTGGGCCCTGGGGCGGGGCGCCGGCCGGCTGTGCGCCGCCGGTCGCCGGGGCACCCGGCGGCGGACCGCCGACCCCCGTGTCCGCCAGCTGGTCCTCCAGACGGCGGGTCAGCTCGTCGACGCGGGCGGCGGCCTGCTCCCGGTCGTGCGCGAGGAGCAGCCGGCAGTCCTGCCCGTGCCCCGGGCGCACGTGCGGCAGCCAGCCCAGCCAGGACCACTCGTCGGTGCGCTCCTCCAGAGGACGCGAGCGGTCCGCCGCGATCAGGACGATCTCCAGCAGGTCGGGGGAGTGCAGGGCGGTGAGCTGGGCCAGAACGGCACGGGTCAGCCCGGTCAGCCGTGCCCGCGGTCCGGCCAGCCCCAGGGCGCCGACCTCGCGCAGCCCGGTGGTCACGGGCACGGCGGGCAGCAGGCCCGAGCCGTCCGGCGCCGCCCGGTCGGCCGTACCGAGCCGTACGGCGAGGGCCTCCGGGTGACCGGGGCCGCGCTCCCACAGCCGGGGGCCGGGCCCCAGGGCGGTGAGCAGCAGCGTGGCCGGGTCGGGCCAGGTCTCCGGCACGGACGGCACGACGACCGGGTGGGGCTGCGCGGCCGCCACCGCGGCGGATTCGTCCTCGTACGCCTCGCGTGGCTCCGCCGCCTGCTCGGCACGCCCCCCGGTCAGCCGCCGGGCCCACGCCCCGAGCCCGCCGCGCCTGCGGGTCTGCTGGGGCAGGTCGGTGCCGCGCAGGGGAGTGCCCTTGCGTCCACGACCGGCACGCTCGGGGGCGAGGGCCGGGTCTTCGGCACCGGTGCCCGGGGTCCAGGAGCCCTGACCGCCCCCGTCCGTGGCGCCGACGCCGTACGCCGGTCCGGTGCGGTCCCGGGCCGCGTCACCGGACGCTCCGGGCAGGGAACGGCCCGCGTGCGTGTCTCCGGCGCCACCGGCGGGCCGTCCGGTGTCGCGCTGCGGTGCGGTGTCCTGCCGCCGGGTGCTCCGGACCGGGTCCTCCGACGAACCGGAGTGCGGTCCGCTCACCTCCGCCGGCCTGTGCGCGTCCCCGGCGGCCGTCCGCCGACGCGTCCCTCCTCCGGTGCCCCCGGTCGGCACATCACTCCAACCGTCCCCCGCGTGGGCCGCGCCCCCGGGCCCGAAGGACACCACCTCGCCCGCGCGACTGCCCGCGTCACCGGGGACCGGCACCTGTTTCCAGCGCCCCGCCGAGGGGCTCTCGCCCCCCGCCCCCGGGGACGGCCCGTCACTCGGCCGGCCGCCCGCACGGGCCGTGCCCGCCTGGCCGGGGGGCGGCATCTGACTACGGCGTCCCGCCGAGGAGGGTTCCCCGTCCGCTCCGGGGGACGGCACGTCACCGCGCCGGCCGTCCGCACGGGCCGTGCCCGCCTGGCCGGGGGGCGGCATCTGGCTCCGGCGTCCTGCCGGGGAGGGTTCCCCGTCGGCTCCGGGGGACGGCACGTCACCGCGCCGTCCGCCCGCACGGGCCGTGCCCGCCTGGCCGGGGGACGGCACCTGGCTCCGGCGTCCTGCCGGGGAGGGTTCCCCGTCCGCTCCGGGGGACGGCACGTCACCGCGCCGGCCGTCCGCACGGGCCGTGCCCGCCTGGCCGGGGGGCGGCGTCTGCTCCCGGCGCCCCGCCGAGGGGTGTGCGTCCTGGGCCTCCGGTGACGGTGTCTCGCCCCGGAGGTCTCCCGAGGGGCCCGCGGCTCCGCCGTTCGCGGCCGGTGCTGCACCGGCTGGGGACCGCTTCTGCGGCGCTTCGGACCCCGCGTCCCCTTCCTCTCCCCGCGGCGCTTCCGACGCCGGACCCGCGCCCCCACCGCCGCTCCGCGGGGCTTGCGCCGCCGAGCCCCTGGCCTCGGTCTCGATCCGGGGCGCCCCGCCCTGTCCCGGCACCACGGTGGGGTCCGCGGGGCCAGGGCCTGCGGAAGCCGGGACGCCCCAGGACGCCGAGCCGCGGGTGTGGTGCGTCAAGGCCGTGGGGGCCGTCGCCGTGGGGGCGGCGGCCCCCGGAGCCGCCTCGGCGGTTCCGGGCGCTTCGGCGGGCCCGGCCACGCGCACGTGCCCCTCCCCGTCCGGAGTCGTCTCCACCCGGGCCCCCGGCCCCCCGGCGGGAGCCAGCCGCAGGGCGGACTCGCCGATCCGCAGCAGCGCGCCCGGCACGAAGGGGACCGCCCGGCCGCCGATCCGCGCTCCGCTCACCGTCGTGCCGTTCGTGGAGTCCAGGTCGGCGACCGCGACGCGCCCGTCCGCGCCCACCGTCACCGCGCAGTGCAGCCGGGAGACGTCCGGGTCGTCGAGCGGTACGTCCGCGTCGGCGGAACGGCCGATGCGGATCTCGCCGCCGTGCAGCAGATGGACACCGCCGGCGTCGGGGCCGGCCACGACCTGGAGCTGGGCCGGGGCGTCCTCCAGCTCGGGGTGCGGCTCCGGCTCGCCCGGCGCGCCGACGGACAGCACGGCACCGTCGGTCAGCGGCGGTTCGCCGAGCGTGCAGCGCTGGGCGTCCAGCCGCTGCTCCCCGGCGTACAGCACGGGCGCGCCCGAACCGTCCCCTCCGGTGACCGCCTGGGCGAGCGCCGACGCCACCGCGGCGAGCGCCGTACCGGCGGGGGCCGTGACCAGCACGTCTGCGCGCGGGGCGCGGCCTGGCGCCGGCGCCGACGGGCCCAGCGGATCTACGACGGTCAGCCGGATCTGCATCGCCGTCAGCGGTCCCTTCTGCCCGGGCGCGGAGTCCCCCCACCCCGCCCCAGCACGTCGGCCAGTACTGGCAGCATCCTCGCACCTGCCACTGACAGTGCGCCCCTCGCTCGGGAAAAGGTGATCTTGATTGGTCGGCTCTGCCCGCAAAAGTGCCTGAGAGATGACCCACAGGCGATCGCTTGAGATCACTCACGTTCCCCTGCGGCAACCACGAGACCGAGGTGAGCGTCTTCCCTTCGAACAAGTGTGGGGGGCGCTACGTAAGACCCACGGAAAGACGACACTCCGGTCCCCGGCCCCCCGGCACTACAGTGGGTCGGACAGGCCAGCAGGCAAGGCAAGCACCAGGGAGCGCATGACGTGCGGCCGGTAGGCAGCAAGTACCTGCTCGAGGAGCCGCTCGGACGCGGCGCCACGGGCACCGTCTGGCGAGCCCGCCAGCGCGAGACCGCGGGCGCCGAGGCGGCCGTGCCCGGACAGCCCGGCGAGACCGTCGCGATCAAGGTCCTCAAGGAGGAGCTGGCCGGCGACCCGGACATCGTCATGCGGTTCCTGCGCGAGCGGTCCGTCCTGCTGCGGCTGACCCACCCGAACATCGTCCGGGTCCGTGACCTGGTCGTCGAGGGCGAGCTGCTGGCGCTGGTCATGGACCTCGTCGAGGGCCCCGACCTGCACCGCTACCTGCGCGAGAACGGGCCCTTCACCCCGGTCGCCGCGGCCCTGCTCACCGCCCAGATCGCCGACGCGCTCGCCGCCAGCCACGCCGACGGCGTCGTCCACCGCGACCTCAAGCCGGCCAACGTCCTGCTCCAGCAGTACGACGGTCGGATGCACCCGCTGCTCACCGACTTCGGCATCGCCCGCCTCGCCGACTCCCCGGGCCTGACCCGCACCCAGGAGTTCGTCGGCACGCCCGCCTACGTCGCGCCCGAGTCCGCCGAGGGCCGCCCGCAGACCTCCGCCGTCGACATCTACGGCGCCGGCATCCTGCTGTACGAGCTGGTCACCGGCCGCCCGCCGTTCTCCGGCGGCTCCGCCCTGGAGGTGCTCCACCAGCACCTGAGCGCCGAGCCGCGCCGCCCCTCCACCGTCCCCGACCCGCTGTGGACGGTCATCGAGCGCTGCCTGCGCAAGAACCCGGACGAGCGCCCCAGCGCCGAGAACCTCGCCCGCGGCCTGCGCGTCGTCGCCGAGGGCATCGGGGTGCACGCGAACTCCGCGCAGATCGCCGCCGCCGAGGGCGTCGGCATGCTGCTCGCGCCCGACCCGGCCCCCGCGCCGGTGCCGGACACGCCCGGCTCGGCCGACCCGACCCAGGTCCTTCCGCAGGGCGCGGGCTCGTACGACCCCAACGGGGCGACCAGCGTCCTGCCGCACACCGCGGGCCCGGCCGGTGCCGCCGACCCCACCGCCGTCATGAACCACCGGGGCGCCGCCGACCCGACCGCCGTCATGCCGCCGGTCCCGCCGGGTTCGCCCGGCCACCCCGGACAGCAGGGCGGGCAGGGCGGCCCCGAGGACCCGCACCCCTGGCAGAACCAGCTGCGCGCGGCCCGCGACCGCAACGAGCAGACGCAGGTCCAGTACCTCGACCCGAACGAGGACCCGCTGCGCCGCCGCCCCCAGCGCCAGGTGGCCCGGCCCCAGCAGCAGCCCCCGCGCCGCCAGGCGCCCCCGCCCGGCCCCGGCTACGGATACCCGCAGCAACAGCAGCAGCCCCAGCAGTACGCCCCGCAGCCGCAGCGCCCCCAGCCGCCGCAGCGCTACGCCCCGCCCGCGCCCCCGGCCCAGCCCCAGCAGCCGCAGCGGCCCCAGCGCGAGCCCCGGCCGCCGCGCCAGCGCGGCGCCAACCCGATGCGGATCCCCGGCCTGGGCTGCCTGAAGGGCTGTCTCTTCACGATCGTCATCCTGTTCGTCGCGGGCTGGCTGGTGTGGGAGCTGAGCCCGCTCCAGGAGTGGATCGGCACCACCAAGGGTTACTGGGACCAGCTCACCGACTGGTTCTCCACCGTGACCGGCTGGTTCGACAAGCTCGGAGGGAGCGGTTCCGGCACGAACTGACCGGAACCGCCCTACGGGGTTGGTGATTTGTCGACACCTGGCGGGTGATTTCCGCCTCCCCGGTGAAGGTTGGCTCCCCGGACGCGTAGTTTTAACGACAACACGCGTCGGTAGGAGCAGCCTTGGCACGGAAGATCGGCAGCCGGTACACCGCCCACCAGATCCTGGGGCGGGGCAGCGCCGGCACGGTGTGGCTGGGCGAGGGCCCCGAAGGCCCCGTCGCCATCAAGCTGCTGCGCGAGGACCTCGCGTCCGACCAGGAACTCGTCGGCCGCTTCGTCCAGGAGCGCACGGCGCTGCTCGGCCTGGAGCACCCGCACGTGGTGTCCGTGCGCGACCTGGTCGTCGACGGCAACGACCTGGCGCTCGTCATGGACCTCGTCCGCGGCACGGACCTGCGCACCCGGCTGGACCGCGACCGGCGCCTGGCCCCCGAGGCGGCCGTCGCGATCGCGGCCGACATCGCCGACGGCCTGGCGGCCGCGCACGCGGCGGGCGTGGTGCACCGGGACGTCAAGCCGGAGAACGTGCTCCTGGACATGCAGGGCCCGCTCGGCCCCGGCGGCTCGCACCGCGCGCTGCTGACCGACTTCGGCGTGGCCAAACTCATCGACACCCCGCGCCGCACCAAGGCCACCAAGATCATCGGCACCCCGGACTACCTCGCCCCGGAGATCGTCGAGGGCCTGCCCCCGCGCGCGTCCGTCGACATCTACGCGCTCGCCACCGTCCTCTACGAGCTGCTGGCCGGCTTCACGCCCTTCGGCGGCGGCCACCCCGGCGCCGTGCTGCGCCGGCACGTCACGGAGACGGTCGTCCCGCTGCCCGGCATCCCCGACGAGCTGTGGCAGCTGCTGGTGCAGTGCCTGGCCAAGGCCCCGGCCTCGCGGCTGCGGGCCTCGGAGCTCGGGGCCCGGCTGCGGGAGCTGCTGCCGATGCTGGCGGGCATGCCCCCGCTGGAGGTCGACGAGCCGGACACCGAGAGCGCGGAGGAGTCCGGCCGGGAGGAACAGCCCGCCGGGGCCGCGCCGGCCGGGGAGCGGGTCCGGCGGCGGGGCGCGGTCCCGCTGGTGCCGGGCGCGAAACCCGCCGACTCCAACCGGGACACCCACACCTCGATGCGCGTCCCCGCCCCCGACGAGCTGGCCGGCGGTGCCCACGGCACGGCCCGGGCTCCGCGCCCCGCGGGCGCCCCGCGCCCCGGCTCGGCCCGCAACCGCGCCGCCACCCGGCGCCGCCGGGTGGCCCTCGGAGCGGGCGCGGTCGCCCTCGCGGCGGCGATCGGCGTCGGTGCCTGGCTGACCACGTCGGGCGACGACGGGGGCGCACCTCCCCAGGACACGAAGAACTCGGCCCCGCAGACCCCCTGAACCGGGCGGCTCAGGTCCCCTGAACCGGGCGGCTCGGACCCCCTGAACCGGGCGGCTCAGGCCGCCCTGCGATGGCCGACGGGCGGAGCCGTTACGCTGGAGGGCGTGGCAGTCGTCGACGTATCCGAAGAGCTCAAGTCCCTCTCCTCGACCATGGAGTCGATCGAGGCCGTTCTGGACCTCGACAAGATGAGGGCAGACATCGCCGTGCTCGAGGAGCAGGCGGCCGCGCCGTCCCTCTGGGACAACCCCGATGAGGCGCAGAAGATCACCAGCAAGCTGTCCCACCTCCAGGCCGAGGTGCGCAAGGCCGAGGCCCTGCGCGGTCGCATCGACGACCTGGGAGTCCTCTTCGAGATGGCCGAGGAGGAGGACGACCCGGACACCCGCGCCGAGGCCGAGTCCGAGCTCGCCGCGGTGCGCAAGGCACTGGACGAGATGGAGGTCCGCACCCTCCTCTCCGGTGAGTACGACTCCCGTGAGGCCCTGGTGAACATCCGCGCCGAGGCGGGCGGCGTCGACGCCGCCGACTTCGCCGAGAAGCTCCAGCGCATGTACCTGCGCTGGGCCGAGCAGCGCGGCTACAAGACCGAGATCTACGAGACCTCGTACGCGGAAGAGGCCGGCATCAAGTCGACCACCTTCGCCGTCCAGGCGCCCTACGCGTACGGCACGCTCTCCGTCGAGCAGGGCACGCACCGGCTGGTGCGCATCTCGCCCTTCGACAACCAGGGCCGGCGTCAGACCTCCTTCGCGGGCGTGGAGATCCTGCCCGTGGTCGAGCAGACCGACCACATCGAGATCGACGAGTCCGAACTGCGCGTCGACGTGTACCGCTCGTCGGGCCCCGGCGGTCAGGGCGTCAACACCACCGACTCCGCGGTGCGCCTCACCCATCTCCCCACCGGCATCGTCGTCTCCTGCCAGAACGAGCGCTCGCAGATCCAGAACAAGGCGACCGCCATGAACGTGCTCCAGGCGAAGCTGCTGGAGCGGCAGCGCCAGGAGGAGCGGGCCAAGATGGACGCCCTCAAGGACGGCGGCAGTTCCTGGGGCAACCAGATGCGTTCCTACGTCCTGCACCCGTACCAGATGGTCAAGGACCTGCGCACCGAGTTCGAGGTCGGCAACCCCGAGGCTGTTTTCAACGGTGAGATCGACGGCTTCATCGAGGCCGGAATTCGCTGGCGCAAGCAGCAGGAGAAGTAAGTTTGTCGACAAGGCAACTGCCGCCAACGGGGCGGCAGTTGCCTTTTCCGTACCCCCATGTCCGGGTTTTACATCACACTCACAGCCTCAGACTCCCGGCAATTCCCCCGTAGTTGGACACGGCGTCCGTAAACGGCCTTGACGTGTTCTTGAAAAATGGGAAGGGTAAAGCGCGGCATGCGTGTCTCTGGGGCGCATGTGAACCGGGGCGCCTTTTCACCGCAGCCGTCCCCGTCGAGCACAGCCCCGAGCGCTGCCTAATGACGATGAGCTACTGGGGGTAGCAACCACATGACGAAGAAGACGCGGATCCGTGTCGCGCGGATAGCCGCCGGTGCCGTGATCGCGGCCGGTGCCTCGCTGACCGCCGCCGGCGCGGCGTCCGCGGCGCCGGCCGACGACTGCCTGCTCGGCATCCTGTGCGCCGACGAGTCGCCGTCCCCGACGCCGACCGACCCGCCGACCGAGCTCCCGACCGACCCGCCCACGGACCTCCCGACGGACCCGCCGTCGACCGAGGAGCCCACCGAGGAGCCGACCGAGCCCACGGAGGAGCCCACCGAGCCGACCGAGGACCCGACGACCGCGCCGACCGACCCGGGCAACGGGAACGGCACCGGCGGCGGCAACGGTGGCGGCAACGGTGGCGACAACGGCAACGCCAACGGCGGCGGCAACGGTGGCGGCAACAACGCCGACCCCGACGGCGGCACCTCGCCGCAGGAGGAGGGCTCCTCCGCCCTCACCGACACCGGCTCGGACTCCACCCCGGCCCCGCAGGCCCAGGGCAACGGCCAGGAGCTCGCCGAGACGGGTGCCGCGCAGACCACCTTCCTGGTCGTCGGCGCCGCCACGATGATCGCCGGCGGTGTCGGCTTCCGTCTGCTGCCCCGCCTCGTGGGTGGCCGCGGCGGCGCTGCCGCCTGACGGTAGCCAGGTCCGTACGGACCGTGCGCCCAGAGCGACACCGAGGGCCCGGAGCGACACGCTCCGGGCCCTCGGCCCTGTCGTCAGGGGGGCGGCCTCCGCCCTTACGCGGTCTGGTGCGCCAGCAGGGCCACCGCCGCGATCAGCACCGTCAGCAGCGCGATGAGGGTCATGGGGTTCAGGCCCGCCAGGAAGCTCTCCTGCTGCAGCCGCTCGCGGTTCGCACGGCACACGGGGCAGCGGCCCTCGCTCACGGGGGACGCGCAGTTCGCGCACACCAGCCGGTCGTACGTCATGCGCTTGCCCTCCTTGCGCCGGTTCCACGGTGTTCAACGCCCGTGGGGGCGGGAATGTTCCCCCTCCACTTTGCCAGGTTCCGTCCGCCCCCGCGCGGCTGCGCGTTTTCTGTGGTGGTCCGCACACTGCCCCCGCGCCCCTCGGGGCTCGGCTCTGGGCTCGGCCCGCACGCGGAACAAAACGGCACATCCGCGGCGCAACCACGGTCGGTGACTGCGGTGCCCCACCCGGTTCGCGTATGGTCACGCTCATCTACCCCCGGCGACCCGTGGTGCATCCGTGATCCGATTCGACAACGTGTCCAAGGTCTACCCCAAGCAGACCCGCCCCGCCCTCAGGGATGTCTCCCTGGAGGTCGAGAAGGGCGAGTTCGTCTTCCTCGTGGGGTCCTCCGGCTCCGGAAAGTCCACCTTCCTGCGGCTGATCCTCCGCGAGGAGCGGTGCAGTCACGGTCAGGTGCACGTTCTGGGCAAGGACCTCGCCCGACTCTCCAACTGGAAGGTCCCGCAGATGCGGCGCCAGCTGGGGACGGTGTTCCAGGACTTCCGTCTGCTGCCCAACAAGACGGTCGGCGAGAACGTCGCCTTCGCGCAGGAGGTCATCGGCAAGTCGCGCGGAGAGATCCGCAAGTCCGTGCCGCAGGTGCTCGACCTCGTCGGGCTCGGCGGCAAGGAGGACCGGATGCCCGGCGAGCTCTCCGGTGGTGAACAGCAGCGCGTCGCCATCGCGCGGGCCTTCGTCAACCGGCCCAAGCTGCTCATCGCCGACGAGCCCACCGGCAACCTCGACCCGCAGACCTCCGTCGGCATCATGAAGCTGCTCGACCGCATCAACCGGACGGGCACGACCGTCGTGATGGCCACGCACGACCAGAACATCGTCGACCAGATGCGCAAGCGCGTCATCGAACTGGAGAAGGGCCGCCTCGTCCGCGACCAGGCCCGCGGTGTCTACGGCTACCAGCACTGATACCGCACCCGAGATCCACGGAAAGGCATAACCAGTCGCCATGCGCGCCCAGTTCGTCCTGTCGGAGATCGGTGTCGGTCTCCGCCGCAACCTGACGATGACCTTCGCCGTCGTCGTCTCCGTCGCCCTGTCGCTCGCCCTGTTCGGCGGGTCGCTCCTGATGAGCGACCAGGTCAACACCATGAAGGGCTACTGGTACGACAAGGTCAACGTCTCGATCTTCCTCTGCAACAAGAGCGACGCCGAGTCCGACCCCAACTGTGCCAAGGGCGCGGTGACCGACGACCAGAAGACGCAGATCAAGGCCGACCTCGACAAGATGAACGTCGTCCAGGCGGTCACGTACGAGTCGCAGGACCAGGCGTACAAGCACTACAAGGAGCAGTTCGGCGACTCCCCGCTCGCCAGCTCCCTCACGCCGGACCAGATGCAGGAGTCGTACCGCATCAAGTTGAAGGACCCGGAGAAGTACCAGGTCATCGCCACCGCCTTCAACGGCCGGGACGGCGTGCAGTCCGTGCAGGACCAGAAGGGCATCCTGGACAACCTCTTCAAGCTGCTGAACGGCATGAACTGGGCCGCCCGCGCGGTGATGGCGCTGATGCTGGTCGTGGCGCTGATGCTGATCGTCAACACCGTGCGCGTCTCGGCGTTCAGCCGCCGGCGGGAGACCGGCATCATGCGGCTGGTCGGCGCCTCCGGCTTCTACATCCAGGCGCCGTTCATCATGGAGGCCGCGGTCGCCGGGCTCATCGGCGGCACCCTCGCGTGCGGCTTCCTGCTGATCGCCCGCTACTTCCTCATCGACCACGGACTGGCCCTGGCCGACCAGCTGACACTGATCAACTTCATCGGCTGGGACGCCGTCCTCACCAAGCTGCCGCTCATCCTCGCGACGAGCCTTCTGATGCCCGCGTTGGCCGCGTTCTTCGCGCTGCGCAAGTACTTGAAGGTGTGACGCATGCCAAGAGGGGTCGTGCGGTCAACCGGCCGTACGGCCCTTCCGCTTGTCCTAGACTCACCGGCATGTCAGGTCGTGACCCGTTCTGTCAGCCCCGCCGCATCCGTCGCGGGGCCGCCCTGACGTTGGTGTTCACGAGCGTGCTCGTCGCCGGTGCGGCCACCGGGGCGTTGCCGCAGGGCCAGGGGAAGTCGGCCCCGGACGAGGCCCGTTCGTCCGGTACGGCCGGGCGCCACGCGGACGTCGCCCGGGCCGCCGAGGAGGCCATGGCCGACGGCAAGTCCCCGGTCCAGGCCGCGAAGCGCGCCGTCAGCCGCAGCGGCGACCGCTGGGGCGCCGTCTACTCGCGGGGCGAGTACGAGGAGTTCGAGGAGTCCCTCGACGGCCAGTACACCGGCGTCGGCCTGTGGGCCCGCAGCGAACCGGACGGCCGCATCGAGGTGACGAAGGTGCGCGCCGGGTCGCCCGCGGCCGCCGCCGGGATCCGCCCCGGGGACCTGCTGCGCAGCGTCGACGGGCGGCGCACCGACGGGCGGCCGGTCACCGAGGTCGTCTCGTTACTGCGCGGGGACGCCACCGATGCCCCCGCGGGCACCACCGTCCGTCTCGGCCTGGAGCGCGGCACGCGCGCGTGGACCGAGACGGTGCGCCGCGCCCAGCTGTCCACGGACCCGGTCACGGTCCGGGACCTCGCGGGCCGCGTCACCCTCATCAAGGTCGCCACCTTCACCAAGGGCTCCGGCCGCCGGGTCCGCGAAGCCGTCCGGCAGTCCCCGCCCGGCGCCGGGATCGTCCTCGACCTGCGCGGCAACTCCGGCGGCCTGGTCACCGAGGCCGTGACCGCCGCGTCCGCCTTCCTCGACGGCGGCCTGGTCGCCACCTACGACGTCGACGGCGAGCAGCGAGCCCTGCACGCCGCGTCCGGCGGCGACACCACCAGACCGCTGGTCACACTCGTCGACGGCGGGACGATGAGCGCGGCCGAGCTGCTCACCGGCGCCGTGCAGGACCGCGGACGGGCGCTCGTGGTGGGCTCCCGCACCTTCGGCAAGGGGTCGGTCCAGATGCCGAGCCGGCTGCCCGACGGCTCCGTCGCGGAGCTCACCGTCGGGCACTACCGCACCCCCTCCGGCCGCGGCGTCGACGGCCGGGGCATCACGCCCGACCTGGAGACCGGCGAGGACGCCCTCCAGCGGGCCGGTACCGTGCTGCGCGGCCTCGCGAGCCCCTCGTAATCGACTTTCCGCGGGGCCCCTCCGTAGTGCGAAAATGGTCGGCACTATGGCTAAGGAAAAAGGGCGCAAGCTGATCGCGCAGAACAAGAAGGCGCGGCACGACTACCTCGTCATCGACACCTACGAGGCCGGCCTGGTCCTCACCGGGACCGAGGTGAAGTCCCTGCGCCAGGGACGGGCGTCGCTGGTCGACGGCTTCGTGCAGCTCACTGACGGTGAGGCCTGGCTGCACAACGTGCACGTGCCGGAGTACAGCCAGGGCACCTGGACCAACCACAGCGCCCGGCGCAAGCGGAAGCTGCTGCTGCACCGCGCCGAGATCGACAAGCTGGAGTCGAAGTCGGGGGACACGGGCCACACCATCGTGCCGCTCGCGCTGTACTTCAAGGACGGCCGGGCCAAGGTCGAGATCGCGCTGGCGAAGGGCAAGAAGGAGTACGACAAGCGCCAGGCGCTGCGGGAGAAGCAGGACCGCCGGGAGACCGACCGCGCGATCGCGGCGGTGAAGCGGAGGCAGCGCGGGGCGTAGGGAATACGCTGGCACCGACCTGCGTTGGTCACGTACGATGGTGCCTGCACCCCATGGCGGGTGCGCGCCCCTCTCCGGAGGGATTGTCAACACAACATGGGGATGATCGGTTTCGACAGCGGATGTCGAAGCAGGGGAAGCGTGTCGAGGAAGCGGCAATGATCTCGTAAACCATATGTCGCAAAAAATAATCGCCAACACCAAGCGCGATTCCCAGTCCTTCGCCCTCGCTGCCTGATAAGCAGTGACTGAAGGACCCTAAATGGGTGTCAGCCCGGGAGCGTTCCCGGCCCGGATCCTGGCATAAGCTAGGGAACTAAACCATCGAGCCCGGTCACGGGGTTCGATGGGAAATCAAACAGTGACTGGGCCCGTCGGCGACTTGTTCGCGTGATCGCCGGGGCCGAGAAAAGCGCAGCGAACTGCACACGGAGAAGCCCTGATTCTGCACCGTTGGACGCGGGTTCGATTCCCGCCATCTCCACTCATCCCATGTGGGCGAAGGCCCCGCCGCTTCCGAGCGGCGGGGCCTTTGTCATGGGGCCGTCCAGTGTCATGGCGCCGTCCAGCCGGTGATCACCCGTCGAGTTCCAGGGCGAGGGACGCCGTGCCGGGCGCGGCCCGGGCCTCGCGGGTGCCCGCGGCCAGGGCCCAGGCCGCTTGCGGGGCCGTGCACGTCGCCCGCAGGGTGCCGCCCTCGCGGACGACCGTGAAGATCACGTCGCCGACCGGGACCGTCACCGCGTCGCCGGGGAGGAGCCCGTAGGCCCGCAGGGTCACCCCGTCGGCGTGGTCGTAGTCCGGGCGGTCGTCCCGCGCCTCCGAGGCGACCTCGAAGGACACCTGGCCGGGGTGGTCGACGAAGACGCCGTAGCCGGCGTCCGTGAGGTAGAACGGCACGTTCTTGTAGGCCTGTTCGCTGCACGTGCCGCCGTCGGCCTGCCAGATGTCGACGACCTGCCCGTTCTTCACCAGCGGACCGAAGCGCTCGCCGAGGCCGTAGACGGACGTGCCGACCTTCAGCACCAGTTGTTCGCGCAGGTGGTGCGCGCCGGAGGCGTCCGTCATGATGCCCGCGTTGCGGTGGCCGCTGCCGGTGAGCGTACGGCCGTGCGCGCGGAACTCGACGTGCCAGGGCCCGCGCCGGGCCAGCCGGACCGACAGGTCGCCCGAGGTCAGCGTGACGTGCTCGTCGTCGTACGAGATCTCCGCGGGGCTGTCCGGCGCCGTGAGCTCGAACTCGGGGCCGCGGGGCTCGCCGCCGGTGAAGTGCGTCAGGGTCAGGCCGATGACGTCGGGCATGGGGGAGTGCGCCCTGACGGTGAGCACCGGGCCGGTCATCAGGTCGCCGCGGGAGCGGACGGGCCGGGTCGGCGCGTGGATCTCCAGGGTGCCGTCCGACTCGGTGACGTCGAGGACCTCGGCCGGGTGGGCCGCGGTGACGCCCTCGCGCAGGAGCCAGTAGCCGTCGGTGAACTTCATGTGCGCGTCCCCACTCTCCCGGCGTTGCGGGGGGCGCCAGGGGGGGCCGGGCGGCCTCGCCCCCCACGCAGAGGGGGGGGGGGGGGGGGGAAAGG